>JBFKDW010000007.1:0-62227 GCA_041619515.1 Acidimicrobiia bacterium | reverse complement strand
TGAAGCGGCTTCCGAAGCCTTGCGAGACGCGCAGGCGGGCGAGCTCGACGCTGAGGTGCTCGGCGAGATCGAGCAGGCACTCGGCATGCTGGGGGCGGGCCGGAAACCCCCGGTACCCTGAGCGCATGGACGTCGTGCGATGAGAGCTGTCTTCGGTGTTGCGCTTGCGCTCGGGTCGCTGGCACTCGTGGCCTGGATTGCCGCAGTCGCAGTTGCCGGATCTGTGCGTGGCTGGGAGGGCGTCGATCCCGACAAGCGGCTCGGCCGGGGCGGACGCGGGGTGGTGGCCGCCGTCTTCGGATTCGGCATGGCCGGGCTGTCCGCCGCCTACGCCGGCTGGCCGACCCCGGCAGCCACCGCCGCCGCGCTCGTGGGCGCCGCAGCGGCGGTGGCGGTGGCGAGAATCGCGGCATGATCCTCATCGCCGACGTGCACGGTGCAGCCGACAAGCTGCGCCGCCTCGTCGCTACCCTCGACCAGCCCCTGCTGGTACTCGGCGACCTCATCAACTTCACCGATTACCGGACCTATGAGGGCATCCTGGCCGACCTGGCCGGCCACGAGTTCGCCCGCCAGATGGTTGGGCTGCGCATGGAGGGACGGTTCGACGAGGCGCGCCGCCTGTGGCGGGAGTCACATTCGGGTGGCGAGGACGAGCTGCGGGCGCGTGCCGTCGAGCTGGTCGAGGCCGCCTACACCGAGATCGGCGCTGCGCTCGCCGGAGCCGGTGCGTACGTGACATACGGGAACGTAGATCGCGTCGAAATACTCACCAGGCACCTTCCCGACGACAACCAGTTCGTCGACTACGGCCGCTTCGATGTCGAGGGTTGGGTAGTCGGCATCATGGGCGGTGGGGTCAAGACCCCCCTCAATGTCCCCGGTGAGCTCGACGAATCCGAGATGGAGGAGCGGCTGGAGGAGCTGGGGCCGGTCGACGTGCTGTGCACCCACGTGGCCCCCGCCGTGCCCGCCCTGCAACGGGACGTGGTCGGCGGCATGTCGAAAGGGTCGGCGGCCGTGCTGCGCTACCTCGAACAGCACCAGCCCCGCTTTCACTATTTCGGCGACATCCATCAGCCACAGGCCACCCACTGGCGGGTGGGAAATACGCTCTGTCGCAACGTCGGCTACTTCCGCGCCACCGGGCGCGGTCTCCATCACCCTCCGCCTGAATCGGCCGTCTGACTACGCTTTGGACCCCGAAGGTAAGGAGCGCAATGGCCGAGGGCACCGTACAGACGATCCAGGTGTCGGCACCCGCCGAGGTCGTGTTCAACGTCGCCGCCCACGTCGAGGATTTCCCCGATTGGGCTACCGGTGTGCGTGAGACGGAGGTGCTGGCCGAGAACGAGGATGGAACCCCCGCCCGGGCTCGGCTCGTCGTCGACGGGATGGTTCGCACCATCACGTACGTGCTCAACTACACCTACGACGGTATCGCCCGGATCGAGTGGACCGCCGAGCCGGGAGATGACATCGCCGCCATGGAGGGTCGGTACGAGTTCTACGAGCTGGAGAACGGCGACACAGAGGTCGTCTACGCCCTCAAAGTCGAACCGAATTTCAAGGTGCCGGGGCTGCTGCGTCGCCAGGCCGAGAAGCAAATCGTCGGCACGGCCCTGCGCGGCCTGCGCGATCGGGCACAGGAGCTGGCCTCGGCCGCCGGCTGATGCGCGTTCTCCTCATCACCGGCAAGGGGGGTGTCGGCAAAACCACAGTTGCCGCCGCCACCGCCCTCAAGGCGGCGGACCTCGGGTATCGCACGCTGGTGATGTCGACCGATCCGGCGCACAGCCTTGCCGACGCCTTCGACACCAAACTGGGCGACGAGCCCGCTCCCATTACCGACCACCTCGTCGCCCAGCAGATTGACTCCCAGCATCGGCTCGAGCAGTACTGGGGCGAGGTCCGCGATTATCTGACCGATCTGTTCGATTGGAGCGGGCTGCGGGGAATCGAAGCAGAAGAGCTATCGGTGTTCCCCGGCATGGACGAGCTGTTCGCGCTCGCCGACGTCAAGGATCACGCTGTGTCCGGCGCCTACGACCTGTTGGTGGTGGATTGCGCTCCGACTGCCGAAACCCTCCGCCTCCTGTCGCTGCCTGAGATCCTCGGCTGGTACATGGACAAGATCTTTCCGATGGAGCGCAAGGTCGTGAAGGCGCTGCGGCCGATGCTGAACCGGGTGGTTTCGATTCCCATTGCCGGCGAAGAGGTGTTCGACGCCGCCGAGGGGTTCTACGGGCGGATTCAGGGCGTTCGTGACATCCTGACCAACCCGTTCGTGACGAGCGCCCGGCTGGTGCTCAACCCCGAGAAGATGGTGATCAGCGAGGCCCGCCGCACCTACACGTACCTCGGTCTCTTCGGGTACGCCGTCGACGGCGTGGTGGTCAACCGGGTGCTTCCCGACGCCATCACCGACCCCTACTTCAAGCGCTGGCACGAGATTCAGGCCGATTATTTGGTCGAAATCGAGGAGGGATTCGCCGATGTCGACATTCGGCGACTGCGGCTCTTCGACGTCGAGATGGTGGGGGTCGACAAGCTGCGCCTGCTGGGTGAGGAGCTCTACGGCCACGTCGATCCCGCCTCCCGGCTATCCGAGGGGGAGCCCTTCCAGGTCATCGACGACGGTGATGACGTGGTGATCGCGTTGTCGGTGCCGTTCGTCGAGAAAGGTGATGTCGACGTCGCCCGGATCGCCGAGGAGCTGATCGTCACCGTCGGCTCGTACCGCCGGGCGTTCATACTGCCCGATTCACTGCGGCGCCGCGAAGTGCGGAGGGCGCAGTTGGAAGACGGTGTCCTGCGAGTCACGTTTGGAGATCCCTGATGAGCCCTGAGGAAGAAGAAGAAGAGCGAATCAAGCGGGCCGCCCAGCGAGCCGGCTATCACCTGGTCAAGGCGGTCACCGAGGTGCTGGCAGCGATCAGTGCTGCCCTGGAGGAGTTGCGCGGCCCGCGGGACCCCGACTCGGCCGACCCCGTCATCCACATCGACGTCGAGTAAGTCGAGTAAGTCGTGTCGGAGGAGATCGTTGAGATTGCCCGCTTCTTCAACATCATTGAGGGAGAGGTGGCCTGCGCCCGGCTGCGAGCGCTCGACATCAAGGCGTACCTCAAGACGGACAATGCTGGAGGCATCCATCCGGAGCTCAATTTCACTCGTGGGGTGCGGCTGATGGTGCTGGCGGGCGACGAACGCCGGGCCCGGGATGCCATCGAGGCCCGGTAGCGGCTACGCTAACTATTCTGACGGCCCATGACCGAGCTCTCAGCCCCCCGCTCCAACCCTGCGGTCCAGAAGGCCATCGGCGCGCTGCCGAACCTCATCAAACTCGGCTACCGGCTGGTGCGCGACCCCCGGGTGCCTGCGAAACACAAGCTGTTCCTCGGGGCGGCACTCGCCTACGTGGTCTCCCCGGTCGACGTGATACCGGATTTCATTCCGTTCGTCGGCCAGGCCGATGATCTCGTGTTGTTGGCCCTGGCACTCAACTCGATGTTCGAAGCAGCGGGAGAGGCGATCGTCCACGAACATTGGGACGGCACCGGAGATGTTCTCGACATCGTCTCGGGGGTCATCGGCTGGGGCGCTTCGCTGGTCCCGTGGCCCGTGCGGCGCGCAGTCAGGCGTTACCTGCGCGGTTTCTGACCCGGGAACGGCGGGGGCCGGAATCCCCCCGCCGTTGATTGAGCGTCACATTCCGTCTGTGCTCGGCTACCTTGGCGGGATGGAATTTCGCCGCATCTCCAACCTCCCCCCGTACGTGTTTGCGGAGGTCAATCAACTGAAGCTCGAGGCGCGTCGCGCCGGCGAGGACATCGTCGATCTCGGGTTCGGCAACCCCGACATCCCGTCGCCTCCTTCAGTAGTCGAAAAGCTGGTGGAGGCCGCCCGCCAGGGAAAGAACCATCGGTACTCGGCTTCCCGGGGTATCCCCAATCTCCGCAAGGCGATCACCGATCGCTATCAGCGCCGGTTCGGGGTATCACTCGATCCCGACACGGAGGCCATCACCACCATCGGAGCCAAGGAGGGGCTTGCCCACCTCATGTGGACCCTCGTTCAGCCGGGCGACGTTGCTCTCGTGCCCGAGCCGTCCTACCCGATTCACATCTATGCACCGGCGCTGGCCGGCGCTGAGGTCCGCACCGTCCACCTCAGCCTCGACGCCGACTTCTTCGAGCGGCTGCGCGAGGAATTCGCCCAAACCTGGCCGCGTCCCCGTGTCATCCTCACGTCGTTCCCCCACAACCCGACGACTGCCGTCGTCGGCCTGGAGTTCTTCGACCGGCTGGTGGCGTTCGCCCAGGAAAACGGTGTGTTCCTCGTCAACGACTTCGCCTATGCCGACGTCCATTACGACGGATACGTGCCGCCCTCCCTTCTGGAGGTTCCCGGTGCCAAGGAGGTTGGGGTCGAGCTCTACACCCTCACCAAGGGCCATTCCATGGCCGGTTGGCGAGTGGGGTTCGTGCTCGGCAATGCGGAGGCGGTGGCGGCACTCGCCAAGCTGAAGTCGTACCTGGACTACGGCACATTTCAACCCATTCAGATTGCCTCAATCATCGCCCTCAACGAAGAGGACGAGTATCCGGCGAAAGTCTCGGCGATCTACAAGAAGCGCCGGGATGTGTTGGTCGACGGACTCAACCGGGCGGGTTGGAAGGTCGAGAAACCGGCCGCCACGATGTTCGTGTGGGCCGAGATCCCTGGTCCGTACGCCGACATGGGCTCTCTCGAGTTTGCCAAGCACCTGCTGCGGGAGGCGAAGGTGGCGGTGAGCCCGGGCATCGGCTTCGGGCCCTCCGGCGAGGGCTTCGTCCGGTTCGCTCTCGTCGAGAACGAGCACCGCACGTCCCAGGCGGTGAAGGGCATTCGCAAGGCTCTGAGCAAGCTGTAGCGCCGCCGCCCGGGACAGGAGAAGCTGCTAGCCGGCCCGGATGACGCGAGAGACGCGGTCCTTGCCGGCTGCCTTGCTCGAGAACAGGCCCTTGTCGGCAACCATCAGCAACTCGCGCTTGTCCTGCGCGTCCTCGGGATAGGTGGCAACACCAAAAGAAGCTGACACCCATACCTCGAGGCCGTCCTCCTGGAGGAACGGTGTGGACCGAATGGCCTCCTTGATCCGCTCGGTCTTGGCGAGCGACTCGTCGGCACCCTGGTCGGGAAGGATGACCACGTATTCATCTCCGCCGTAGCGCACCAGGTGATCGTCGTCGGCGAGCTCGACGTTCACCACCTCGGCAACCTCCCGCAGAACTTTGGCGCCGAGCAGGTGACCGTGCGTGTCGACGACCTCTTTGAAGCCGTCCATATCGAAGAACACCAGCGACAGCTCCTGGTCCGGGGCGCCGTCAACTCCCAGCCGCTGGTCGAGATACTGGTGCATGAACCGGGTGTTTCCGAAGCCCGAGACGTCGTCGGTGACGCTGGCGGCGCGGAGAAGGCGGTTGGCCTCCTCGAGACGCCTACGGTTTTGAGCTTGCTCCTCGATGAGCCGCCTCAGCTCGAGCTGTGCCATCACCTGGCGAGCCAGAACCCGCAGCGCCCTGGTCTGTTTGTCCGTGAGCTCACGTTCGACATGATCGATGACGCACAGCGTGCCCAGGACCTCACCGGTCGGGGTCACGAGCGGGGCGCCGGCGTAGAAGCGGATCTCGAGGTCGCCGGTGACGAGAGGGTTGTCGGCGAATCGGTCGTCATCGCGGGCATCCGGCACCACGAACATCTCAGGCCCAAGGATGGCATGGGCGCAGAAGGCAACGTCGCGCGGGGTTTCGGTCACTTTCAGTCCGACCGCAGACTTGAACCACTGGCGGTTGTCGGCGATCAGGCTGACCGCGGCAATCGGGACCTCACAGATGTCCGAGACCAGCTGGGTGATGTCGTCGTAGGCCGCCTCCGGGACGGTATCGAGAATGTTGTACTCGGCGAGCGTGGCCAACCGTTTCGATTCAGTCGCGGGCAATGGAGCGGTCATGTGGGTGGGCTTCCGGAAGGCGAAGAGCGGCGGTAGCGGCGGTGTTCCCGGGCCAAGATAGCCGATCCCGGCAGCTTGACAAGTGTGCTCGCGAGCCCGTCACTCGCCGGTTTGCTCTTCGGGCTTGGGGTCTCCACCGAGCGGAAAGTAGGCGCCGTTGGCGTAGTCCATGAGCATGCGGTGGGTCGAGAAGTCGAACACCGTGCTGAGAATCGCCTCTTTCATCATCCGAACCCAAGCTTTCGGGACGCCGTCGCCGTCCCGGTCGTAGAACAACGGGACCACCTGATCTTCGAGCAGCCCGTAGAGCTCGGCTGCGTCGTGATGGTCATCCTGGGCTTCGAGCCCGGAGGGACCGAACGTCCAGCCGTTCTCGCCGTGGACCGCAGCCTCCGCCCACCAGCCATCCGGCACGCTCAGGTTCAGGCCGCCGTTGAGGGCCGACTTCATGCCTGAGGTCCCGCTGGCTTCCTTGGGGGGGACCGGGTTGTTGAGCCAGACGTCGCAGCCTCCGGTCAGGAGCTGGCCGACCGACATGTCGTAGTCCTCGACGAAGAACAGGTGTCCCCTGAATTCAGGCCGTTGCGAGAGCTGGACGACGCGCCGGATCAGCTCCTGGCCGCTGGCGTCGGCCGGGTGTGCCTTCCCGGCGAAGATGAATTGCACCGGCCGTTCGGCGTGGGTCATGATCGCCTGCAGGCGAGGCAGGTCCTGCAGCAGGAGCGTGGCTCGCTTGTAGGTGGCGAATCTGCGGGCAAAGCCGATGGTCAGCCGATCAGGAGGCAGGATCTCCCGGACTTCGCGCAGGGTGTCCGGGCTGGCACCGTGCCGGCTGAACTCGGACATGAGACGCCTCCGTACTTGGCGAGTCATGGCGTTCTTCTGCGCCAGGTGCGCGTGCCATAGCTCGTCGTCGGGAACCTCGCGGATAGCTTCCCAGGGCTCGCGGGTGGTGAGACGGGTGGGCCAGTCGGTGCCGAGCGCATCGGTGAACACCCGGGCGATCGAGTGGCCGACCCAGCTCGGCACGTGCACCCCGTTGGTGACCGAATTCGCAGATCCGCCGATCAGGTGGCTCCACTGGCTGGTGGCGACCTCGCCGTGGCGCTTGCTGACTCCGTTGACGTAGCTGGCGAACCGGATGGCGAGGGCTCCCATGTCGAAAGCGCCGTCGTGATGCTCGTTCGTCTGTCCCAGTTTGGCGATGGTCGACGAGTCGAGCTCCGGGAATAGGTAGTCGGTGTAGCGGAGTACCTGGCCGAGATCGAACCGCTCGTTGCCGGCCGGCACCGGGGTGTGAAGCGTGAAGAGGGTCTTGGCCCGTACCTGGCGCTGCGCCTCGTCGAACCCGACGCCCTCGCGCATCCGGCGGGTCGTCCGCTCGAGAACGCTGAAGGCGGCGTGTCCTTCGTTCACGTGCCAGGTGGCCGGGGTGATCCCCAGTTTGCGCATCACCTTGACGGCGCCCACCCCGAGGACGAGCTCCTGCGCAAGGCGCATGTCACGGCCCCGCACGTACAGGTGGTGGGTGATGGTGCGGTCGGCCGGGTCGTTCTCGGCAACATCGGTGTCCAGCATGATGAGGGGAACACGGCCGACCTGCAGTTTCCAGGCTGCCGCCATGATGCTCCGGCCGGGGAAGTCGAGCTCCACCTGCAGCTGTGAGCCGCTCCGGCCGGTCACGGGGTGGATCGGGCGCCGTGACAGGTCGAGTGAGGGGTAGTAGTGCTGCTGGTCGCCACCCGGATCGACCGCCTGCCGGAAGTAGCCGCGGCGGAACAACAGGCCCACCGCCACCATCGGGATGCCGAGGTCGGACGCGGTCTTGAGGTGGTCGCCGGCGAGGACTCCGAGACCGCCGGAGTAGAAGGGGAGCTTGGTCTGGAGGCCGTACTCGGTGCAGAGGTAGGCGACCGGGCCGCGCATCACGTGGCCGTTGTTGGCGTTCCAAGTGTCATCAGAGGCCATGTACGCGTCGAAGCGGCGCACGACGTTGCTGTACGAGTCGACAAAGCGGGGGTCGGCGCTCAGGGACTCCCAGGTGGACGGTTCCACTCCCTGCAGGAACGAGATCGGGTTCTGGACGTCGTGCCAGCGCTGGGCGTCTATCCGGGCCCACAGCTCGTTTGCCTCATCGTCCCACGCCCACCAGATGTTGTTGGCGAGGTCGTAGAGGCGGTCGAACTCTTCCGGCAGTGCCACCTGCGGTCCTGGTATGACTGGGATTTCAACGATCATGGAGACACAACCTCGGTAGATGCAGCGCGTGACTTTAGGCGCCGCTCGGGTTTGTCAGGCAACTTTGACGTACAATCCTCCGGCGCTATCGGATCCTGCCCGGGTCGTAACCCGAGCCTGCTCCGAGGAGTCTGAAACCTGTGACATACGCCATCCTCTTCCCCGGGCAAGGGATCCAGCACGTGGGCATGGGTGCCGACCTGTTCGACAAGCATCCCGAGCTGCTCGGACCGGTCGCCGACGAGATCCTCGGCTGGTCGCTGCGCGATGTGTGCCTGAACGGTCCCGAGGAGGAACTGCTGCGGACCGACCATCTGCAGCCGGCGCTGTACGCCCTCTCCTTTCTTCTGTGGGACGACCTCGGGCGGCTGGTCGCCAAGCCGCCTGCCGCGGCAGCCGGGCATTCGCTCGGCGAGTACACGGCGCTGGCGGCGGCCGGGCTCTTCGACTTCGCCACCGGCCTGTCGCTGGTCGCCGCCCGCGGCCGGGCGATGGCCGGGGCGGCTGCACGAGAGCCCAGCGGCATGGTGGCGGTGCTCGGCATAGACGATTCCGCGGCCGAGGAAGCAGCCAGGACCAGGAGGGCAGACGGCGGATCGCTCTGGGTCGCCAACTACAACGGTCCCGGACAGGTGGTTCTCGCCGGCGGCATCCGCGACCTCGACTGGTTCACCGGTCATGCTCTGGATTTTGGAGGTCGCAAGGTGATCCCCCTGAAGGTGGCAGGAGCGTTCCACTCTCCGTTCATGGAGGGGGCGGTCGGGCCGCTGGCCCAGGCGCTCGACGGAGTTGACCTGGGGCCCACCACATTCCCGGTCTGGACCAACCTCACAGCCGGTCCGGTCGACGACCACCGCACTGCGCTCCTGCAACAGGTTGTGGCACCAGTCCGCTTCACCCAGACCCTGGCCGGCATGGGGGAGTCGGGGATCCGAATGTTCTTGCACATCGGGCCGGGGAGCGTCACGGCGACGATGGCGAAACGCACAGTGCCCGAGGCCGAAGTGCACCACCTCAGTCACGTTGTCGATGTGGAAGAAGCGGCAGACCGCATTGGTTCGCTCGTACAATGACCTCGGGGAGGATGTCGTGACACATTCGTCGATTACCGGCTGGGGCAAGTGCCTGCCGCCTACGGTGCTCACCAACCATGATCTCGAGGCCCTCGTCGACACCAACGACGACTGGATCACCTCCCGCACCGGCATCAAGGAGCGGCGCATCAGCCACGTGGGGACCTCCGAGCTGGCAACCCTGGCGGGCAAACGGGCATTGGCGGCGGCGGGCTTGGCGGCAACCGACGTCGACCTCGTCAGCGTGGCCACCTGCACCCCGGACACGCTCATCCCGTCAAGTGCCTCAGTTGTGCAGGACAAGCTTGGCGCCACCAACGCCGGCGCCGTCGATCAGAACGCGGCGTGCTCCGGGTTCCTCTACAGCTTGATCATGGCGAGCGGCATGGTGCAGGCAGGAGTGATCGACACCGCCGTGGTTATCGGTGCCGAGCGTTTGACCTACTTCATCGATTTCACGGATCGGGCAACGGCCGTGCTGTTTGGCGACGGGGCGGGCGCCGTGGTCGTTCAGCGCACCGACGAGCCCGGCGGCCTGCGAGGATCCGAGATGGGATCAGACGGCTCGCTGGCCAACATCCTCTGGTCGCCCGGCAGCGGGACGGCCACCAACCGGATGGAGCTGGAGCAGAACCACAAGCACATGGCGGTCTCGATGAACGGGCCTGAAGTCTTCAAGCGCGCAGTGACCGCGATGGGAGACGCCGCCACCAAAGTAGTTGCCGACGCCGGATGGGCACTCGACGAGGTGGATATCCTGATTCCCCACCAGGCGAACACCCGCATCATCGATGCCACCGCCCGCCGCCTGCAGCTGGATTCCTCGAAGGTCTTCGTCAACATCGCCTCCTACGGAAACACCTCGGCCGCGACCATTCCGATCGCCCTGACCGAGGCTCTGGAGGCCGGGCGCATCCAGCCGGGTGCCAAGATCGTGTTTGCCGCCTTCGGGGGCGGGCTGAGCTGGGCGGCCGCCGCCTTCGAGTTCGGCTCCCGGGTCGAGCCGCTCGGTCACACAGACGAAGAGCTGCCCCCGGCCGACGGCGACGTGATGGCGCTCCTTGCCGAGAACTTCGCCTACTTTGGCGGCGGTCCAGCCAGATGAGCTCCAGGGTTGCACTGGTGACGGGAGGTTCGCGCGGCATCGGCCGGGCCGTGGCCGCCCGCCTCGCGGCCGACGGCCACCAGGTGGCCGTCAACTACGTGCGAGCCAAGGACGAGGCCCAGGCGGTGGTCGAGGAGATCCGCGCCGCCGGCGGGGAGGCGGTTGCGGTCGGTGCCGATGTTGGCACCGAGGCGGGCGTTGCCGACCTGTTCGCCGCCGTCCACGAGTCTCTCGGGCCGGTCGAGATACTCGTCAACAATGCCGGGGTCGTGCGTGACAACCTGCTCCTGCGCCTGACCGCCGAAGACTGGGATCATGTGCTGGCGGTGAACCTCCGGTCGGTGTTCCTCTGCACGAAGACGGCGCTGCGGGCAATGCTGAAGGCTCGATGGGGGCGGGTCATTTCGGTGACATCGGTTTCCGGCCTCTCGGGAAACGCTGGCCAGGCCAACTACGCCGCCGCCAAGGCGGGCATCGTCGGCTTCACGAAATCTGTGGCCAAGGAGGTCGGATCCCGCGGCATCACCGTCAACGCCGTTGCCCCCGGGTTCATCGAAACCGACATGACCGGCGCGATCGATGACACCAGTCGTGAGCTGGCACAGGGGCGGATCACCATGGGCAGGTTTGGAACCCCAGACGAAGTTTCCGCCGCGGTCGGCTATCTTGCCTCCGAGCAGGCGGCATATGTAACCGGACAAGTACTGGTCGTCGATGGCGGCCTGGCTATCTAGAGGAGAGACTCCGTGGACCGTGAAGAGGTAGAGAAGAAGCTGACAGGCCTTCTGGTGGATGAGCTCGGCGTCGAAGCTGACCGCATCTCGATGGAGGCGACCTTTGAGGAGGACCTCGAGATCGACTCTCTGGGTGTCGTGGAGCTGCTGATGGCACTCGAGGACAACTTCGACGTCAAGATCCCGGACGAGGAAGCTGAGAAGATCGGCAACGTCGGGCAGGCCGTCGACCTGGTGATGTCCAAGCTCGCGGGCTGAGGTGGAAGAACGTCGAGTGGTCGTAACCGGCCTCGGGACCGTCAACCCGATCGGCCGGGACGTTGACACCTTTTGGAAGAACGTCCAGAGCGGGGTGTCGGGCGTTGGGCCGATCACCGCCTTCGACGCCTCGCATTTGAAGGCATCGATCGCCGCCGAGGTGGCCGATTTCGATCCGGAGGAATACCTCGATCGCAAGGATGCCCGCCGCATGGATCGCTACGCCCAGTTCTTCTGGGCGGCCACATCCCAGGCGATGGCAGATAGCGGGCTCGACCTCACCGAGGATGAGGAGACCGCCACCAGGGCCGGGGTGGCGGTCGGCTCGGGCATCGGCGGCGTCATCTCTTTTCAGGAGCAGCTCGATGTGATGCGGGATCGGGGAGCCGATCGCATCAGTCCGTTCGCCATCCCGATGATCATCTCGAACATGGCCGCCGGATTGGCGTCGATTTCATTCAACTTGCTCGGTCCCAACACCGCCGCCGTCACTGCCTGCGCCGCCTCCGCCAACGCGCTCGGCGACGCCGCCTCGGTGATCCGCCGGGGCGATGCCGACATCATGGTGGCCGGCGGGGCCGAAGCCCCGATTTGCGAGTTTGCAGTCGGTGGCTTCGCCAATACCCGGGCGCTGAGCATTCGCAACGACGATCCGGCCGGGGCGTCCCGCCCGTTCGACGCCGATCGGGACGGATTCGTGATGGCCGAAGGGGCCGCCGTCCTCGTGCTCGAGGAGCGCCAGCGTGCGATCGGCCGGGGGGCCGCCATCTACGGCGAGCTCACCGGGTACGGGATGTCGGCCGACGCCTACCACATGACGCTGCCGCGGCCCGGAGGCATGGGTGCGGCCCGGGCGATGCAAGCCGCGATCGATGACGCCGGCATAGCCCACACCGACATCGACTACATCAACGCCCACGGCACCTCGACCCCCGCCAACGATGCCACCGAGACGGCAGCCATCAAGCTGGTGTTCGGTGACGACGACGCTCGCCGGGTCCCGATCTCTTCGACGAAGTCGATGACCGGCCATCTTCTCGGGGGAGCGGGAGCGCTGGAATCGCTCGTCTGCCTGCTGGCGATTCGCGACGGCGTGCTTCCACCCACCATCAACTACGAGACACCGGACCCGGAGTGTGATCTCGACTACATCCCGAACTCGGCCAGACAGGTGGTTATCGACACGGCGATGACCAACTCGTTCGGGTTCGGGGGCCACAACGTCGCACTCGTCTTCGCACGACATCAGTAGCGGGCGCAAGCCGATGACGGTATTTCTCGTTCGTCACGGCGAAGTAGACAACCCGGATCGAGTTGTCTACGCCGACATGCCCGGCTTCGGCCTCAGCGCCCGCGGGCGGGCCGAGGCGGCCGCGGCGGCCGAGTACCTCGAGGGGCGACCGATTGCCGCCATCTACGCATCGCCGCTCCAGCGCGCTCAGGAGACGGCCGCCATCATCGGGCCGGTGTGCGGGGCCCCCATCTCGACGAGGGAAGACCTCACCGAGTGGCTGGTCGCCCGCCGCTGGAAGGGCGTGGCGTGGGAAGACCTCCCGGTCGCCTTTCCGGGTGAGCTGGAGGCGTATCTCGAGCATCCCACCGACCTGCCGTTCGCCGAGGAGTCCATCGCACAGCTCGGTGCCCGTATCGCCGGAGCACTCGAGGAGCTGGCGGCCGCCCATCCCGGCGAGGGTGTCGTCGTCGTCAGCCACCAAGACCCGATTCAAGCGGGCCGGCTGACCGTGCGCGGGATTCCCCTGGAGCGCCTGCACCGTGACCGACCTGGGCACTGCGACGTGCTCACTCTGACGCCCGGCACTCCATGGCGTGAGCTGGGTCACTGGATCCCGGTGGTCGAGGGCCCGGCGCCCCCCGAATGGCCCCCGGTGGGGGCAGGCAAATGACGGCACGGGCTCTACGCCTGCGACGCGCACCATAATCTCAACATGGGATTCATCGCCAGCGGCTCGGTGCTCCTGGCCGGGATGGTCTGGGGCCTGCGCCTCATCATCGATCCCGGCCCCTTCGACGAAGGCTCGGCTGCGCTGCTGGCAACGTCGATCGTCATTGCTTCTGCCACCACAACCCTCGGGTTGGTGCTGGCACGCGGGCAATGGGCCCGCCGGCTCGGCCTCGGGATTCTGGGGGCCGAGCTGCTCCTGGCAATCGCAATGGATGTGGGGGTCTGGGGGGGACTCACACTGCTGGCGACGTCGCTTTCGATCACGCTGCTGGCCGGACCGTGGCTCGATGGGTTCCTGCGCCGGCTGCCACCCGCCGAGCCACTTCCCGTCCCGGCGATGACCCTCGCCCTCGGATTGCTGTTCGTGCCGGCCGTTCTGGGCGTGTCCGCGCCGGGAGGAGTGGGGGCATTGCACTGGCTGGCCGGCCTGGCTGCCCTCATGACCGCGTGGGCGTTTTCCAGGGCTCTACCCGCCGGCCTGTGGAGCGCCCGGCTGCTGGTGCCGGTCCTGCTCGCCGCCGCCGGCGCCTTCACCACGGCTCCCGGCATGATCGGGGTGCTCGCAGCGGCCGGCGCCGTTGGCGTGCTGGCGTGGCTGCCTGCCTCGGCACATGCCGTCCGGCCGCTGATTGCCGCTGCCGGGGGGGTGGCGGTCCCTCCCGAGCTGGTGCCACCCGATCTTCTCGCCAGGGCGGGTTATGACGACCGCGGCCGCCCGATCCGCCGCCGCCGGTAGCCTCGCAGAAATGTCTGATTCCTCGCGACCCAACCGGCGATTGCCGAACCCGTGGATAGCCGTGCCGGTGCTGATCGCGGCCGCAGTGGGATGGTTCGTGGGGAGCAATGTGGCCCGCCTCTCCTGCCGGCCGGGGGGCTGCCTCGGCGAGGAGATCCTCTGGGGAGCTGTTGGGGCGCTGGTGGGATTCGCAGGGGTGCTCACCGTCTCGGTCCTGGTCGTCCGGTCCCTCGCCGAGTGGGCAGCTCTCTCGGGCGACGAAACGGGCGAAGGGGAAGGGCCGATTGAGCCACCCGGCTCGTGACGCCGGCTACGGTTGATCCCATGGGGCAGCTCGCTTCGTTCGCCGAGCCGATCCTGCATGTCGACATGGACGCGTTCTTCGTCGAGGTGGAGCGGCGGCACAATCCCGAGCTGATCGGCCTTCCCGTGGTGGTCGGAGGCCTCGGCAATCGCGGCGTGGTGGCAGCCGCCAGCTACGAAGCCCGCCGCTATGGGATCCACTCGGCGATGCCGATGGTGCAGGCCAGGCGACTGTGCCGACACGCCCGCTTCCTGCCCCCCAATCACCGGCTCTACCGCCAGGTTTCTGAAAGGGTGTTCACGGTGTTCCGTTCGGTTACGCCGCTGGTCGAGGGCTTGTCCGTCGATGAGGCATTCCTCGACGTTTCCGGTTTGCGCCTGCACTTCTCGAGCGCACAGCTGGTCGGTGAGCACCTTCGCCTCGCCCTCCGCAGCACGCTCGGGCTCCCTGCCTCAGTCGGGGTCGCCGCCAACAAGTTCCTCGCCAAGCTGGCTTCTGAAGAAGCCAAACCCGACGGCTTGATGCACATAGCTGCGGGCACCGAGCTGCAGTTCTTGCATCCCCTGCCGGTACGCCGGCTGTGGGGTGTCGGCGAGGCCACCTTCGCCGCGCTCGAGGGCATCGGGGTCGCCACCATCGGCGAGCTGGCTGCCGTACCGCTGACGACGCTGGAGCATCGGCTCGGCAGCTCGCTCGGCCGGCACCTGCACGGGTTGGCAGCCGGGCTCGATGACCGTCCGGTCAGCCCCGACGGCGAAGCAAAGTCGATCTCGGTCGAGCAGACGTTCGAACACGACCTATCCGATCGAGAGATAATCGAATCAGAGCTCTTGCAGCAGTGCGAGCACGTGGGGTCGCGTCTGCGGCGCGCCGGCCTGGCGGGGCGGACGGTCACCCTCAAAGCGCGTTTCCCGGACTTCACGACGGTGACCCGAAGCCACTCGACCGCAACGACGATGGACGTGTCACACGACCTGTTCGCAGTTGTCCGCCAGCTCCTGCACAGAGTCGATCTGTCGCAGCCGGTCAGGCTGCTCGGTGTGGCGGTGGGTGGGCTCGAACCGGCCGGAGGTCCTCGACAGCTGGGGTTCGACCGGCCGGCAGCATGGGATGACGTGGCGGCAGCCGTCGACCAGATTCGGTCTCGCTTCGGCGAGGACGCCGTGTCGCCCGCCCGGCTGCTGGCCCGGCCCGACGACTGATACCGCTCTAGAAATGGCGCCGCGAGGCCGAGGCTTTACACAGCGCCGCGCCGGTATACTGCATCCACCAGCCGGAATTGGGCCACAGGAGTTGCCGTGCCGCTCAATGACAAAGAACAACGGATCCTCGACGAGATCGAACGTCAGTTTCTGCAGGACGATCCCAAGCTCGCCAGGGCCGTCGGTACGTCGTCGGCCGCCGACGTTTTCCGCCGCGCCGCTCGTCGGACGATTGCAGGGTTCGTGTTGGGCCTCGCGTTCATGCTCCTGTTCTTCACGAGCAACACCCTTGTCGCCATGCTCGGGTTCGTGATCATGGTTGCCTCCGCTTCCTTCTTCGTCATCGCCCTTCGCCGTCGAACGATGGGACCGGGCCCGATGGGGATGGGAGTGGATTCGTGGATCGAACGCTTCCGCTCCAAGTGGCGGCGCTGAGGCGCGCCTAGCTAGAGTGAGGCTCTCGCTTGGAGCGAGGGAAGAAGCGGGACGGCACCGGTCACTCGCACAAAATCGGGCACAGCGGAGGGTTTGGGTTGGAAGGTTTCACGGCGCAGCAAGCCATCAAGTTGACCGGCTGTACCGCACACCAACTCCGATACTGGGACCGGGTCAACCTGGTGGTTCCATCGCTGCAGACCACCGGTGGCCGGCCGGGCAAACGGAGGCTGTACTCCTTTCGAGACGTCGTGGCCCTGCGGGTAGTCAAGAGCCTGCTCGACAACGGCATGTCGTTGCAGCGAGTGCGGCGAGCCTGGAACTACCTGCGCCGCACCGGGAACATGGACAAGCATCTCTCCGAAGTGACCCTCGTCACCGACGGGTCGACCATCTACACCGTCGACGATGAAACCCTGCTCGACGCCCTGCGGGACGGGCAGATGGCGTTCTTCGGTGCCATCGACAGGATTGCCCGCTCGGTCGCCGAGGATGTCACGCGCTTCGAGCTAGACCGTGAAAAATTCCTTGCGACCCTCCGCGAAGTCGAAGACGACATCATGCAAGAGGCGTCCGGGAACTGAGCCCCGCTCTATCGGTTGCGGCGGCGGGCGTGGTCGGGTGTGCGTCTACCGCCGTTTGATCCAGTCGGGAAGCAGTGATCTCAGCCGGTAGGTCCGCCGGATCCGCTGCCAGCGGGTCTCCCGTGAGCGAAGCCGATCTTCGGTGGCGCTGAGGCTCGATTCAGCGATCCTGGTGGATTCCGGGCCGGCCACACCGTCGGGGCCGTAGACGGATTCGCTGTAGACCACCGCCAGGGGATGGAGGTCGCGTGCGTTGGCGCTGGCTACCTCGATCGGTGTGTCGGCGCGGTTGATGCCGATTCCCGAGTCGGTGAGGCGGTCGACGATCTCTGCCCAGGCGGCCGAGATGTCCCCCGCCTCCAGCCGCTGCAATCGTTGTCGCCGTCTCCGGCGTTTGAGGGCCGGGACGGTCCCGAAGACGATTGCCCCCACGAGCCCCCACGTGACCAGCTGGGTCAGCCAGCTCGGCACCGAGAGTCCGCCGGTGTCGGTGCCTCCCTCGCCGCCGCCGCCGGCAATACGGTCGAGCCCGTCGGGGTTGAGCTCGCGGAGGGGGGTGTTGCCCCCGTCGGATCCGCCGTCTGCCTCCAATTCGGCAGCCCGTTCGATTGCCGCGAAGTATCGGTCGAGGTCACTGGAGGAGAGCCCGGTCCTCTCGAAGGTGGTCGGGTTGACGCCATCGCCGCGCGGCGTCGGGTCGAACCTGACCCAGCCGAGCGGATCCAGCCAAACCTCTACCCATGCGTGAGCGTTGCGGTCTCGAACCAGAACCGACCCGTCGCTGCGGACTTGGCCGGGCGTGAAGCCGAGAACGGTGCGAGTAGGAATGTCGAGCAGGCGGGCCAGCACGCCCATCGACGCCGAGAACTGTTCGCAGTAGCCGACGTGATACCCCGGGGAGTTGGGATTGAGCAGCCAGTCGACGAGGCCGCTGTCGCGCTCGTTCGGGGCGATGTTGATGGAGTACGTGAACTGCTGTGGATCCCGGAAGTAGTGCTCGAGGGCGAGTGCCTTCTCGTAGTCGGTCTCGAGCCCGACGGTGAGGCTTTCGGCCAGGTCCCGCAGCTCCCCGGTGGGATCGAGGCCGCGCGGCAAGTCCGTGTACCGGTCGATGTCGCGGGGCCGGCCGGCATCGATGTTGGACGGTGTCGGGATCGGCTGGAAACGCCCCTCGCGGGCGGCGGCTTCGAATAGCGGCGACAGAGCCTCTCCCGAGGCGTCGGCCGCCAGGATTCTGGAATTGACGGAGGGCACCAGGGACTGCACCCGGTAGGCCATGTTGCGCCCGGTAACGCCATCGATATGGAGCGACCCATCCGCCGGCGATACCCGGGTCGTATTGGCGACGACCCGGTTTGCCGACACGATGCCGACCGGTGAGTACGGGGCGGGCAGCCAGGAACTCGACAGGTTGAGGATCACGACGTCTCCGGTGACGGCGATGGCCTCGCCGCGGAACTCGTACTCGTCGGCCTCCCATCGGGTGGTCTCCAGATCTTCGAGGTCGACCTCCGAGGCGTACCACCAATCGCCGTTGAATGAGTCCATGGTGAGCAGCCGCCAGTACATCTGGCTGTTCGGCACGTCACCCTCGACGTTGGCCACGAAGACCGGTGTCTCCGAATTGCTCACCAGCGACCGCTGGACGTCGATGAACGGATTGTATGAGATGCTGCCGAATCCGCTCCCGATCCCGGATCGATTGCGCCAATCGAGGAATCCGGTGGCAGGAACTGCGTCGGCGTTGACCGCCTGGCGGGTGGCGAAGACCGACAACCCGGTCACGGCCACGATCGCCAGCACCGGCACCGCCCAGGCTTTGATGCGGGCCGCCTGGCGGCCGTGACCGGCATGGCCGCCACCCGAGCGCTGGTCGCTCGCAATGGCCGCCAGCCCTGCCCCGACCAGGATCAGAAGAGTCGAGGTCCACAGCATGCCGGTTGCCTGCCGGTCGATGACGGCCAGCTGAAGGTAGAACACGACCGGCGGAACGAGGCTCAGGTAAGGGGAGTTGTTGAGGAGCCCCCAGGCGGCAACGGCTGCCAGCGCCCATATCATCAGTGCCGCCAGCGCGACGATCCCGGCCAGAGGGGTCACGGGCGGAGCCGAGTATCGGAAGATCGTGACCGCATCCGACACCTCGGTGAGCATGTCGCCGACGATGCCGATGGGCGCAACCGTCTTCCCCGCCAGCTCTCCACCAACGTAGAGGTAGGCAAACACGCTGAAGACCAGCGTGTGGGACAGGAGGGTTGCGACGGTCCCAAGCCGGGCCTTGAACGCCGCCCAGGTGATCGTGGCTCCGAGCCCGGCAGCGATGATTGCGACCATCTGCCACGGCAAGCCGTTCTCGGTCGGCAAGAAGAGCCTGCCGAGCCGGAGCATGACCAGGCCGAGCAACGCGAAGCTGGTTATCCAGGTGAGGCGGAAGACCATCTTCCCGCTCCTATCACTTGAGTCCAGGCACCCGTCCAGCTGTCTCCGATGCGTACAACGGCGGCGGCGGCCCCACCGAGCTTGAACGGAACCAGGCTGTCGGGCTCTTCATCTGCCACCACCATAAGCACGGTCCTGCTGTAGTCGCGACCGAGTGTCTGGAACACGGCGAGGTTCTCCTCATCGACCGCGCCGGTGATGAGGACCAGGGCACCGCCGGTGTGTCCGTGGCGCCGCATCCGCAGCACCGCCCGCCGGAGATCGAGCGTTTCATTGGGCTGGACGGCCGCCAGCTTCTCCATCGACAACTCGTAGGGCGTGGACGCCGGCGGCCGAACCGTGTCGCCGATCCAGAGGAGCGGCACGTACCCGCCTCCATAGAAGTGGTGGAGTATGGAGGCGGCGCCCCTGACGGCGTGCTCGAAGCCCTCGGGGGTGTGGGCCTTGGCCCGCGTGTCGAGCAGCACGAGGGCGCGTGACCTCCATGGAATCTCCAGTTGCCGGATCATCAGCTCGTCACGCTTGGCCGACGATGGCCAGTGAACCCGCCGGAGATCGTCCCCGACGCGGTATTCGCGCAGGGTGAAGAAGTCATCTCCTCCGCTGGGAGCGTGGGAGGGATGTGCCGATTGCACAGAAGGATCGTGCCCGCGCGTGCTGGGGTAGCCCGCCAGAGGCTCGATGGCGGGGAATACGACCATTCGGTCGACACCGCCGGCGGTGGTGCGCACCGCTGCCAGGTCGAGCGGATCCGAGATGATCAGCTCGGCGGGGCCGATCTGGTAGACACCGCGCGGTCGGCAGACGATCTCGTAATGGGCCGACACGGTGCTGTTTCGGCCGGCTCGCGCCGTCGCGAAGCGGGCGCGGCCCAGCTTGGAGACCTCGTCTTCGATGATGAGGGGCCGCATGGGACGCCGGGCAAAGATGCGGATCTCTACTCGCGCCCGGTCGCCTTCGTGTAGCCGCAGCGGGGTGATGTGCCGGGTGAGGTCGGCATCGGGCCGGGACCGGCGGACGATGAGGGCCCCGACCGCGACGGAGAGGAAGAGGAAGATCCCACCCGCCAGCAGCTCGGGCTCCCCGAACCCCCCGAAGAGCAATACCAGCGCGGCGGCGGCTCCCAACGCCGCCCATCCCCGCGTGGTGATCATCGAACGTCGGCGGTTCCGGGTACGGGAACTGTCGCAGCAATGCGCCCCAGCACCTCGGCCACCGATGCGGCCCGCATTTGCGCTTCAGGGCGCAGGATCACGCGATGGCTGAGGGTGGGGGCGACGAGCGCCTTGACATCGTCGGGGGTGACATAGCCGCGCCCGTTGGCGGCCGCTCGCACCCGTGACGCTCGCTGCAAGAAGAGTGTGGCCCGCGGAGAGGCGCCCAGGAGAAGGTCCGGGTCGATCCTCGTCGCCTCGGTGAGGTCGACCAGGTACCCTTTGAGCTCGGGGGCGACGTGAACCCCTGCCGCCTGACGGGCCATTTCCACTACCTCTTCGGCGCCGATCACCGGCTCGATGTCCTCGAATACCGAATGGTCGCCGTGAGCATCGAGCATCTCGAGCTCCTTCGATCGCGCCGGGTACCCGAGGGTCACGCGGGCCATGAAGCGGTCGAGCTGGGCTTCCGGAAGCGGGTAGGTGCCCTCGTGCTCGATCGGGTTCTGGGTGGCGATCACCATGAACGGTGGCTCGAGCGGCCGGGTGATCCCGTCGACCGTGACCTGCCGCTCCTCCATCGCCTCCAGCAGGGCGGCCTGGGTCTTCGGGCTGGCACGGTTGATCTCATCACCCAGCACGATGTTGGAGAACACCGGGCCGCGGCGAAACACGAATTTGCCTCGCTCACGATCCCACACCGAGACACCGGTCAGGTCGGATGGCAGGAGGTCGGGGGTGAACTGGATTCGATGAAACGAACAGTCGATGGAGCGCGCGAGCGATTTGGCCAGGAGCGTCTTGCCCACCCCGGGTACATCCTCGACCAGCACGTGGCCGCGGGCGATGAGGGTCTGTACGACCAGGCGGATCTCGTCGTGCTTACCCTGAATGACCCGCTCGATGTTGGCGACGACGGCGTCGAAGCGGTCGGTGAACCAGGCGCTGCTCGCCTCCATCGGCTCGGCTGTCAACGGGACTCCTCGTGGACGGTGGGATGAACAGCCTATCAAGCCTGCGAAGATTAGAGTCAGAGACCCGATGTTCGTGTCCTCGATCGTGCGCGTGATGATTCGTCGCCCCACCCTGTGGCCCGAGGCACTGCGCGCCCTGGTGGCGTTCACGCCTCGCGATTGGTGGCGGAGGCCGCCATTCCTCCCCGTCCCGCGTCGCGCCTACATTCGCTGGCGGCTGCAAACCGCCTATGGCTCGATGGATGCCACCCCGTCTGCCGACGACCTCGTCCATTTCCTGCAGTGGCGAAAGGACCAGCGATGAACCGTGAGGTCGACCACCTGACGGCTGCCCTCAGGGCGGTTCCCGGAGTCGCCGATGCCGAGCTGGCCGATGACACCGCCGAGGGGGTGCGGGTCCGGTTGTCCGCCGAGGCGGATCCGACCGATGTCGCAGCAGCGGTGCGCGACGTCCTCGCCGAATACGGCTTGAAAGGCAAGCTGGCGCCACCACAGGCCCGGATCGAGCCAAGTGGCCCTCCACCACCACCGGTTGAGACGGCCACCATTCTTCCGGGTCCCGGCCTGGTGCAGACGACGTTGATCCCCGAGGAGGCGACGGAGGATTCCGGCCCTCCCGATGAGGTCGAAGCCCTGATACCAGCACCCGGCCCGGTGGCCACCCAGGCCCCGCCTCCTCCGGCAGTTCGTGAGCCAGAGCCGGCGCAGCCTCAACCCGGGGAGTCGCCGGCGGACCGGCCTTCCCCCGGCCGGAGCCTGCTGGCCCGGGTCCGCGTTCAAGAGGATCGCGACGGGGTAGCAGTCACGGTCGAGACCGACGACGGCCAGACGGTCACCCGGCGCGGCCGCCCGAGCGACGCAGGGGTGCGAGAGGCGGTGGTTGCTGCCGTGGGTGAGCTGTCCGGGGATCAGCCGCCCCCGGTGTTGCTGGCCGTCCACGACCACAGCCTCGGAGAGCACAACCTCGTGACGGTGCTATTGCAGAGACACGATGGGAGCTTCCACGTCGGTTCGGCCCTCATCGGAGCCGAACGGGCGTTTGCCATCGCCCGGGCCGCCTGGGCGGCTATGTCGCAGGCAACGTAGACCCTGAGCGGCCCTAGGCATCCGAGGCCGGGATCAGCTCGACGACCACCTCATCACCCGGTTCCTCATCGTCCTCGTCCAGTTCCTCCAGGGCGGCGGGATGGGCCCATTCCCGATACTCCTCCAGGCGGGCCAGCACGTCGCGCATGAGGAGGCGCTCCCTGGTGGGGGTCAACAGCAGCTCGTGGTCTGCTTCGTAGACGGACAGCACGGTCACACCGCGCCGTCGCAGATCCCAGATGATGATCTCCTGGGTCATGAGGTCGGGGGAGAGGGCGCTCAACTCGGGCACCACCACCCCGTCCACCCCCTTCCCGGCAATGATGCCGAGCAGCGCCTGAAAGCCGTCCCGCCCGAGTGAGTGGCCCTCCTGGCGCACATCCTGGCAAATCGAGATGAGGTTGTGACCCGTCTTGCGCACCCAGGAACGGATCGCTTCACCCTGGACGAACGCAGGATCGGAGTCCTCCGGCCCAAACAACTCACGAACATAGCCAACGACGCGCACGGATTCCTCAACTAGTGCCAGCGCCACGTAGGGTATCAGAGCTCCACCCACAGTGGCTGCCTCTGTGAGGCCGGCGCGATCAGTACGCTCCGGCGAGATAGGGCTGCCAGCTCGGGTGGGGGGGAGCACCCAGATTGACGAGCACCCAGCCGTGCCGGCGCGGCGCCTCGGGCTCGGAGCGGAGCGCCATCCCCGCCTCCGCCGGTGTCCGGTTGCCCTTGCGCAAGTTGCACCTCCGGCAGGCCGCCACGACGTTCTCCCAGGCGTGCGGTCCGCCCCGGGAACGCGGCAGGACGTGATCGAGGTTCTCGGCGCCGGTTCCGCAGTACTGGCAGGAATGGTCGTCCCTGGCGAAGACGGCGCGCCGGTTGAGGGCAACCCGGCGAGCGTAGGGGACCTTGACGTATGAGTTGAGGCGGATGACGGAGGGGAGCTGGAAGCTGGAACGCTCCGAGCGCCACACCGTCCCGCTGTCTTCGAGCACCACGGCTTTCTGGCGGAGGACGAGAACAATGGCGCGGCGCGCGGACACGATCGACAACGGCTCGTAGGTTGCGTTCAAGATCAACGCCCGCATGGCGGGGAGATTAGCTTCCGAGCGGCGGGTTCGGTGGAGGCCGGTGAGCGCTGCAGGTGCTCAGTGGCGAACGAGCAGCACCGAGCAGGTTGCGTGGCGAGCCACCTTCGTTCCGGTCGAACCGATCATCACCTCGAACAGCCCGTGCCCCTTGGCGCCGAGGACGACGAGATCGGCCTTCTTGGCCCGCAAGTAGTCGAGGATGAGAGCTGCCGCGTTCTCGCCCTCCAAAATCTCGATCTCGGGTGCCATGCCCGCCTTCTCCAGCGCCGCCACCATCGGGGCGGTGCGTTCCTGTTTTTGGTTGAGGAGGTATTGATCGATGATGGCATCGTCGCCCGGGAAGTCGATCGAGACGTTCGGCTCACGCGGGCTGATTCCCACATACTCGGCGTCGCTGTCGACCTTGGGGCCGGTTCGCTCTCCGTACACGGCCCGCAACTCGGCGAGCAGCCGGCGAGGGATTTCGACTGCAGTTAGGACCGTGACGTTGGCGTCTCCAGTGTGTGGCGCCACCAGCCGCGCGGTTGTGTCCGGATCAAGCGAACCGTCGGTTGCGACCACGATGTTCAAGAGAATCCCCTTTCGGAACGGTCAGCCTACCGTCGGGCCCTCGTCCTCTGCCACCGGGAACGGGTCGGTGCCGATGAAATCCCTGGCGTTGAGCTTCTCACCGCTCGGGATGCCGGGATCGGCCTGAGCGAGGCGGAGGAAGATGGGCATGATGTCGCCCGGAGATGGAATGGTGCCCGGATCCTCATCCGGCATCGCCTCGGCCCGCATCGGTGTGGCCGTTCCCCCCGGGTTGACCGAGTACACGGCCCCGGACCACTCGTCGGCAAGAACTTCGAGCCATCCTTCCAGCGCCGCCTTCGAAACCGCGTACATTCCCCATCCGCCCCGGCCCTGCCGGCCAACCGAGCTGGAAACGCCGATGATGGTGGCCGCCGGCGACAAGATGGGGACGAGCTGCTGGTGGAGCAGATGGATCGACGTCATGTTGATGTGGAACACCTCGTGCCACTCGGCCTCGGGATAGTCGGAAAGAGGAGTCTTCGGGCCGAGGGTCCCGGCGGCGTGCACGACGACGTCGAGCGGGGACAGGCGGAGCGCCTCGGTGGCGACGGTCTCACGCCCGGTGCGGCTCCCGAGGTCGGCGGAGACGGCAAAGGCGCGATCGGGGTCGAGCCCGTCGATCGTCTCGAGCAGAGCCGCCTCCCTCCGTGCGGTTGAAAGCACCCGGGCACCGTGGGCGGCATAGTGGCGAACGAGCGCCCGGCCGATCCCGGAGGAACCGCCGGTGACGAGTATCGATCGGTCTGAGAGCATCGCCGGAGGATACGGCGATGCTCAACCTGCCTGCACCAGGATGAACAGGCGGGTGAACGGGAAGACCGTGGCGCCGTCGGCGTCGGGGGGATAGGCGGCTGTGATTCTCCGGGCCGCTTCGGCCCGGTAGCGCGGCTCGTCGCCGGGCTCGAGCCGGGAGAGGAACCGCTTCATGCCGGTCGCCGCAACCCAGCGCAGGACCGGCGTCTCCCCGGTGAGCACGTGGTAATAGGTGGTGACCCACAGCTCCCGCCTCGTGAGGGGCTCACCGGCCAGCATCTCGAGATAATCCTGCGGCTCCTGGGTAGGTGGTGCGTCGATCTCGACACCGAACTCGAGCGCGGCTTCCCGGAGCGCTCGGTGGGACGGCTGATCCCAAGACAGGGGCATCTGCACCGCCAGCACCCCACCCGGCGATAGCAGCGCAATCAGCCGCGGGAAGAGCGTCGCGTGGTCCTCAATCCAGTGGAGGCTGGCATTGGCAAACACCACATCGACGGGCCGAGCCGGGCTCCAGGTTTCGATGTCGCCGAGCTCGAAGGTGACGTTGGCGCCGGGGGCGGCGGCAATCATCTCTGGCGAGCGGTCGACGCCTACGACCGAGGCGTCCGGCCAGCGACCCGCCAGTGCAGCGGTCAGCCGCCCGGTGCCGCACCCGAGGTCCGCGATGTGCGCCGGTGCCGGATGTTCGATGCGGTTGATGAGATCGAGCCCGGGACGCAGGCGCTCCTCCATGAACTCCTCGTAGCTGCCGGAGTCCCATTTCGTCATGTCGCAATCCAACCGCAGCCGGGAAACGATGTCCAGCCCGAAGGACGGGTATGTCCGGAGAGGGACGTGTCCGTCCGGCGCTGAAATGAGCGCCGGGTGACCGACGAACGGGCCAACCTCACCTCGGCGTGGGGACCGGATTGGACAGGTCGTGCCGTCGGAGCCTATCTTCAGGGTCCCGCTCGCCGGATCCATGCGCTGGGGTGAGACGGAATAGCTGGGAAGAAGCCACGGCCGCGCTGGCGGTGGTCGAAATGGACCAAGGATCGATGGGAGATGGGGATGGTGACTCGAAGAGTGAATGCTCGACTGATTGTTTTGTCTGTGACTGTGCTTGTGGCGGGCCTGCTGATACCGGTCGGCGCCGGCGCCATCGTGGCGACGAGCTACCCCGATCCCACCGCCGACATCCCGGCCAACGCCTGGTCCACTCTGGACGACGTACGCGAGGCGTTCGACAATGCCCGTACGGTCGAGAACACCCAGCTGGGGACGACGATACCCGCCTTTCCGGCGACGTTCCCGGGCGACTATGCGGCCAAGAGTCCCAGCGAGAAAGCTTTGTGGCTCGTTAACCAAGAGCGCGAAGCGCGGGGCTTGGATCCCTTCATAGACGTCGACCCGGCGGTCACGCAAGTGGCCCAGGAGTGGGCGCAGCACCTAAGTGATACCGACGCGTTTGACCACCGCCCCGATGCCAAGGCGAGGATCGAAGAGGTGTGCACCGGATGTGTCGGCCACATCGGAACCTTCGCTGCCGAGAATCTCGCCGACCGTTCCGCGTTCTCAGCACCGACCCGGGCCATTCTCGATGAGTTTGGGGTCGAAAGCGCCATCTACAGGTGGATGTACGAGGACAGCTCCGATGGTTGGGGACATCGGCATCCGCTGTTGTCCGACGTCCTATCCGACGATCACGACCCGGTCGGCTCGGAGGGCTTCATCGGCATCGGTGTCGCCAAGAAGGATGTTGAGACTCCCTGCGTTCCCGATCCTCCTGATATTCCCGCGGAGTTTTGCGACGACAACCCCTTCTTCCTCGGGGAGCGAGAAGTCGTTGTGTGGAACTCGATCGACACCGACGCTGACTATCCCACCAACGGCACGGTGGAGCCGGCTCGGATCGGGGACAAGGTGTGGGACGACCTGAACGGCAACGGACGTCGGACTGCCGGCGAGCCGGGGGTTGCCGGGGTGACGGTTGAGTTGCTCGACGGCGGGGTCGTGGTTCAGACCCGGATGACGAATGCCATTGGTGGGTGGAGGTTCTTTGTCGATCCTACGAAGGACTGGCAGGTGCGGGTGACCCTTCCAGCCGGAAGAACGTTCACGGCCCAGGATGTTGGAACCAATGAAAGGGTCGATTCCGACGCCGACACTGTCACCGGGATCATCGATATCCCAGCTGCAGAGCTGACGCCGGGTGCGATCCACACCCAGTTCGACGCCGGTCTGTTGAGTGAAACGTCTTCGGCGCGGGTCGGAAACAAGGTGTGGAACGACATGAACGGCAACGGGATCCACGACGTTGGTGACGTGGGGGTTGCCGGGGTGACTCTTGAGTTGCTCGACGACGGGATCGTGGTTCAGACCCGGGTGACGAATGCCAATGGTGGGTGGAGCTTCTTTGTCGATCCTACGAAGGACTGGAAGGTGCGGGTGATCCTCCCACCGGACACAGCGTTCACCCTCCAGGGAGTAGGAGCCAACACAGCGGTCGATTCCAACGCCGACCCTGCCACCGGGATCATTGATATCCCGGCTGCGGAGCTGTCGCCCGCCGTGTTCAACATGCGGTTCGACGCCGGCCTCATCGAGGCCCCGGCCTAAGGGGTTAGCTCAGGTTGTCGGTGGATGGGGCGCTCCCGGGAATCCGGGGGTGTCCCTCGCCGACGGGTTCTCCGCATGGGTCGGGAGTTCTTTTCGTGATGCCGGGCTTCAACTGTGAACGGGCGGAGGATCTCCCGATCGGGGCCCGGAGGCAATACAGTTGTCCAGTATGCAAGCTGTCGTGACCGTTGCCGTCGACGTGCCCGTGCTCGGTGATGAGCGCCGCAAGAATTGGGCCAAGGTGGTCGAACGCGTTGATACCGACAAGTCGACTGGATGGGCTTACCACGGCGAGTTCGTGGCCACCGGCGGCATCCAGGACATCGGCGCTCCGTGTGTGCTGCTGGTGTACGGCGAGCGCGGCTCGAAGGCCAACCCGCAAATAGAAGCACGGGCGTATGTGGTCAACACCGATGGCACGCTCAGCTTGCACGGCACAGCCAGCGGCCGGGCCTGGGCGAGAACCTTGCGGGATGTCGTCCAAGAGTTGCTCGTGATGGAGGTTCAGCCCCCGCTGGCGGCACGTGAGTGGGGGCCCGAGCTCCTGGAGTACTCAGACGACGCCCTCCGCACCGAGCTCAAACGCCGCCGGGCGTAGCCCCCCGGTCTCTCCGGGCGTACCTCACGTTCGAGAACGGCCATTCCTCTCGTATCCACCCGGAGAGGGATCGCCATACGACGACATCCATTTCGGCTCGACTCTGGCGGACCCACGAGTGCACGTCGGCGTCATGGCCCGGTTCTTCCGAGGGATAGATGTACACGCACCCGATCAGTGCCTGTCCGTCGACGATTGAGTAGGTGAACCCCGCACGGCTCTCGAAGTCCCGGGCGTGCCTCACGAGGTCGTCCAGGTTGCGCTCGAGCGACATCGGCTCCGGCCACGACCACGATCGGAATCCGGGAGTCGAGCGAATATGTTCGATGCTCGACATCCAGGCCTCGTGGTCCCGGACATTGTGCTCGGGTCCGAGCGGCTCCAGCTGAAAACCCGGCCCGGCGAATGACTGCGGCACGTCGAACCCGGCCGGAACGAACGTCTCCTCCACGCGGCTGAATCTACCGCCTTCCCGGCTGCCGCTCGGCTGGATGGGCCCGCAGAAGGCGCTCGATGTCTCCTCCGGCCGGGCTCATCCTTTCCACGGCTCGACAGAGACAAAATGGGTCGAAATGTTTGACAAGTGGAACAAAAGGGACCATAGTGGCGCGAAGTGGAGGACCAGCCACGAGCCGCTGAGGCTCACCGAGGACAGGCAGACAGGATGGAATCGTGTTTCTGGGAGAGCACCAACACACAATCGACCCGAAGGGTCGGATCGTGCTCCCCAGTCGATTCCGGGACGAACTCGCCAAAGGCTGCTACATCACCAAAGGCCAGGACCGCTGCCTCTTTGTGTTCACCCCCAAGCAGTGGGAACAGGAAGTCGAAAGAATTCGCTCACTTCCGCGCACCGATCGACGGCTGCGTAACTATTCTCGGGTCTTCTTCGCAGGAGCGATCGACCAGAAACTGGACAAGCAGGGTCGCATCCAGATTCCTGCCAGCCTCCGCGACTACGCAGGGCTCGAGAAGGAGGTCTGTGTGGTCGGCGTCGGAGAGCGCGTGGAAATCTGGAACGCCGGCACCTGGCAGGACGTCACGACCAACGCCGACGCCGAGTACTCAGACATCGAAGAAGCACTCAGCGAGCTGGGCATCTGATGCCACAGCCGAGGAGGGATCAGAGCTTGAAAATGTAGGGCAGGGTTCATTGCCAGCCCCCCGGATGCCATATGGAAGGCCCCTTACTCCGCCCGCTTCCATTTTGGCGCCAGCGCTCCGGGGGGCTGGCAATGCACCAGGCTCCACAGCACCTACCGGTTCTGGCCGAGCAGGTAGGCGACCTCTTCCGGCCGGTCGAAGCGGGAGTGATAGTCGACGCCACCTTCGGCGGGGGAGGGCACACCCGGCATCTCCTGGACGTACTCGGCCCCGGAGTCCGGTTCCTAGCACTCGACCGGGACCCGGAAGCGGAGGACCGCGCCGCAACGCTCGGCCCCAGGGTTCGCTTCGTGAACTCCGATTTCCGTCACCTCGCCCGAGTAGCTGAGGAGGAGGAACTCGATGCGATCACGGGCGTCTTCTTTGATCTTGGACTTTCCTCTCTACAGCTGGACGACCCCGCGCGAGGTTTTGGCTTTCGCAGAAGCGGCCCTCTTGATATGCGGATGGACGCTGGTGAACTCACCGCCCACCAGGTGGTCAATGACTGGGCGGAGGCCGACCTTCGCCGGATCCTGGTTCGCTACGGCCAAGAGCGGTTCGCCGGGCGGGTCGCCCGCGCCATCGTCAACGCCCGTCCCATCACAGATACGGCTGCGCTCGCCGAGATCGTCAAACTGGCAATACCGGCGGCTACCCGCAGGACGGGCGGCCATCCGGCACGTCGTACCTTTCAGGCGATTCGGATTGCCGTCAACGACGAGTTGGCCGCGCTCGAAGAAGGGCTCGATGCGGCCCTCGAGCTCGTCGCCCCCGGGGGCCGGATCGTGGTGATCGCCTATCACTCCCTGGAAGATCGCATAGTCAAGCGGCGGCTGGTGTCAGCCTCCTCCACACCGGATGACACTTCCCTGCCGGTAGTGATGCCGGCCGTCGCTCCTGCTTTCCGCCTGCTGGTTCGCAAGCCGATCACTCCCGACGAAGGAGAGATCAGCAGGAACCCGAGGGCTCGCAGCGCCAAGCTCAGGGCCGTCGAACGAGTGGAGGGGGCCGGCTGATGGCGACCCGGACCGCACCGGCACGGGCTCCGCGCTCCCGCCTGCGGGTCATACCCGGCCGCAGCCGTGATCCGGCCCGGATCGGCGTGCGGCAAGTTGGTGGGCTGGTGCTTGCGGTCCTGATGTTCTTCACACTCATCTACTCGCGGATCTTCCTCGATCGGGCGGCCTTCGAGATCACCAAACTCGAGGGGTTGATCTCAGAGCAGGAGAGCCGGTTCGACGAGCTGCGCCTGGAAGTTGCCCAACTCGAATCTCCACAACGCATCTACTCCGAGGCGGAGCGGATGGGAATGGTTCTGCCGGAGGAGGCGCGAACGGTCTTCGCTCCGATGCCTGTTTCGGACGACGAGATCGGCGAGCTGGCCGCGACCGGCTCGACGCCGCTCATTGCCACCGTGGGGGCGCGATGACCGGGCTGAGCGCTGCACCCTCCTGCGGCGACTCGGGCCGGTCGGAGCACTAGACGATGGGGCGCAGGAGGTGGCGCCCCCAGCATCTGAGGCTCTTCTTCGTCGGCGCCGCCTTTCTGGCGGCATGGGTGGTCATCGGAGTCAAGCTGGTGTTCGTTCAGGGGGTCCAGGCACAAACTCTCGAAAACCAGGCGCTCGATCAACGATTGCGGACCGTCACCCTCGAAGCCGATCGGGGAACCATATTCGATCGGGACGGCCGGGAGCTGGCGTTGACGATCGAGGCGACAACGGTATACGCCAACCCCCGCGAGATCACCGAGCCCGGCCTGACGGCTGCCGCGCTGTCCGGCCTGCTCGGGCGGCCGGTGGGCGAGCTTCAGGCCGAGCTCGAGCAGGACACGAGCTTCGTGTACATCGCCCGCAAGCTGCTCACGGCCGAGGCCGATGCCATCCGGGCACTCGAGCTCGACGGCGTTCACTTCGTGGCCGAGCCCAGGCGGGTGTACCCCTCGGGCGACCTGGCTGCCCAGGTCCTCGGGTTCGTCGGCACCGACAACGACGGCTTGGAAGGCGTCGAGCATTTCTACGAAGACGTGCTCACCGGCCAGCCCGGACAGCTCATTTTCGAGCGTTCGGGCCGGGGCCGGGTCATCCCGCAGGGTGAATACGAGGTGCGTGAGGCGGTACGCGGCAAAGACCTCGTCCTCACCCTCGACGGAGAGCTGCAGTTCTTCGCCCAGCAGGAGGCGACCGCCACACTGGAGGAAACGGGAGCCGAAGCGGTGCACATCGTCGTCCTAGACGTGACCACCTTCGAGGTTCTGGCAATGGCGAGCGCTCCCACATTCGATCCGAACGACATCGGTGGCGATCCCGACCTGTTTCGCAACCGGGTCGTCACGGACACATTCGAGCCAGGTTCGACTCAGAAGCTGATAACGATCGCCGCCGCTATCGAAGAGGGGATCGTCACACCGGACCGCGTGTTCGAGGTGCCGGACCGCATCCAGGTGTTCGATCGCGAGTACTTCGACTTCTCCGAGCACGAAACCCAGGAGATGACCGTCGCCGATATCGTCGCCCGATCATCGAACGTCGGCACCATCCTCGTGTGGCAAGAGCTCGGCGATCCGCTCCTCTACCGCTACCTGCAGGGCTTCGGCCTCGGGACCTATTCGGGCATCGACTTTCCGGGAGAGGCACCCGGAGTGCTGCAGCCAGCCGAGGAATGGTGTGATTCGTGCGGGGCGTCCACCTCAATCGGATATCGAGTGTCGGTGACACCGCTGCAGATGACCTCGGTGTTCGCCACCGTCGGCAACGACGGAGTCTGGATGCAGCCCCAGGTGGTCGAAGCCTTCATCGAGGCCGATGGCGAGGCTTCCACCTTCGACCAGCAGCGCCAGCGGGTGCTCTCCGTCGAGACCGCCCAGATCATGCGCAACCTGCTCACCGGGGTGGTCGAAGGGGGCACCGGCTCGCTCGCCCAGGTTCCCGGCTACACGGTGGGCGGGAAGACCGGGACGACCGAGAAGTTCGAGCCCGATCTCACCTGTCCCGAGGCGGTGACCCCCGGCTGCTACGGAGATGACGTGGTGGCCAGCTTCATCGGGATAGGGCCCACCGACCGCCCGAGGCTGGCCATCGGTGTCTTCGTCGATTCGCCGAGCGCCGACAAGAAGCGCACCGGCGGGGTGGCGGCGGCCCCGGCCTTTTCCCGGGTCATGCGGTTCGCGCTCCACCAGCTGGGAGTCCCTCCTGATGCCCAGTGAGCCCTCCACGCTTGCGCGACTGGCCGAGGTGGGCGCCGGGCGGGTGATCGGCGACGGAGCGACACCCATCGGCGACGTCACGCACGACAGCAGGCTCGCCGGGCCCGGTGACCTGTTCGTCGCCATCCGGGGCGCACATCGCGACGGCCACGACTTCGTTGCCACGACGGCCGCGTCTGCTGCCTGTGTCGAGGTTGCGCGACCGGCCGCCCTTCCGCTGCTGGTCGTCGCCGACACCCGGGCCGTGCTGCCGGCATTGGCGGCCGAGGTCCACGGCCACCCCTCGCGTCACCTCAAGGTGGTCGGTGTGACCGGCACAAACGGGAAGACCACCGTCGCGCACATGGTGGCATCCATCGTCGAAGCCGCCGGCGACGTTCCCGGCGTGGTCGGAACCGTTGGTGCCCGCATCGGTCCGCGGTCCTTCAGCTTGGAGCGCACGTCACCGGAGGCGTCGGACTTCCAGCGTCTCCTGCGCACCATGGTGGACGAGGGCGTCGACGTGGCCGCGGTCGAGGTCTCATCCCATGCTCTCGTGTTCGGCCGCACCGCTGCCACCGAGTTCGCCGTGGTGGCGTTCACCAACCTGAGCCAGGATCATCTCGACTTGCACGGGGACATGGAGGCGTATTTCCGGGCCAAGGCCTCCCTGTTCGAGGGGACCGGGGCCGCCGCCGTCATCAACGTGGACGACGCCTATGGCCGCCGGTTGGCGAAGATGATCGATCGCCCCTTCATCTCGGTGGGGGCCGGTGGTGACTTCCACGCCGCGGACGTAGAGGCCGGGCTCGTCACGAGCCGCTTCCGGATAGTCGGCCCCGCCGGCGAAGCCGCCGTAATGCTTCCCCTGGGAGGGCGATTCAACGTAGAGAACGCCCTCATGGCAGCCGCCTGCTGTCACGCCATGGGGTACGAGCTGGCGGCGGCCGCTGCCGGCCTCACATCAATCGAGCCGATCCCGGGCCGAATGGAGCCGGTAGTCACCGGCGAGGGGCCGGCGGTCATCGTCGATTATGCCCACACCCCCCACGGCATCGACCAGGTGCTCGAATCCATCCGGCCGCTCGTGAAGGGCCGGCTGATCGTCGTCGTGGGAGCGGGTGGGGATCGTGACACCGCCAAGCGTCCCGAGATGGGCCGGGCCGCTTCCCAAGCAGACGTCCTGTATATCACCTCCGACAATCCCCGCTCCGAGGATCCCGCTGCCATCATCCACGCCGTCGCCTCCGGAGCCGATGGGCCGGCAGACGTCGTGCTCGAGCAGGATCGGCGTCGCGCCATCGAACGGGCCATCGGTGGCGCGAGCCATGAAGATGCTGTGCTGATCCTCGGCAAGGGCCACGAGACCGGCCAGGAGGTCGGCGGGCACACGCTCCCCTTCGACGATCGTGCTGTGGCCCGGGAGGTGATGGCGCCATGAGGTGGACAACCGACGAAGTCGCCAAGATCACCGACGGGGTAGCCGTGGGCCGCGCCGAGGTGTCGAGCGTCTCAACCGACACCCGCTCGCTTGCCCCGGGTGCGCTGTTCGTGGCTCTGCGGGGGGAACGGTTTGACGGGCACGACTACGTCCATGCCGCCGCAGAGGCAGGCGCCGCCGCAGTCATGGTGGACGAGGACGTAACGCTCGAGCCGCGCATAGAGGTCGCGGATACCTTGCTGGGGCTGCGGCTCCTGGCGGCCGACCGTCGCCGCTCACTGCCGGGCGTGCGTGCGATCGGCATCACCGGCAGCACCGGCAAGACGTCGTGCAAGGACCTGCTCTCCAGTGCGCTCGGCGTTGGGACCTGGGCTTCACCGAAATCCTTCAACAACGAGGTAGGGGTGCCGCTGACGGTGTTGACGGCGCCCAACACCACTGAGGTCCTCGTCGTCGAGGTGGGAAGCCGGGGTGCCGGCCATATCCGCCAGCTCATCGACGTCGTGCGGCCCGACATCGCCGTCATCACGAGCATCGGAGCCAGCCATTTGGCCACTATGGGCGATATCGACACGGTCCGTCACGCCAAATGGGAGCTGGTGGAGGGGCTGGGCCCCGACGGGGTTGCCGTTCTTCCGGCCCAGGAGCCCACGCTGGCGGAGTGGGCCGCTCGCGAGGGGCGATCCGTGGTCTTCTTTGGAGACGACGGAGATGTGCGAGTCGAGGGGCTCACCCTCGACGACATGGCCCGTCCCTCCTTCACTCTGGAACACGCGGGTGAGCGAGTAGCTGTGAAGCTGTCCATGGCCGGGGCCCATCAAGCCCACAACGCCGCGGCTGCGGCCGCCGCCGCCCTCGCACTCGGGCGTGCCCTGCCCGATATCGCCGCCGGGCTGGAAGTGGCGAAGGCTTCGGCGTGGCGAATGGAGGTCATCCCCGGCCCCTACACGGTCGTCAACGATGCCTACAACGCCAACCCGGCGTCGATGGAGGCGGCTCTCCGATCAGTTGCAGGCATGCCGGGTCGGCATCTGGCGGTGCTCGGACTGATGGCCGAGCTGGGCCGGGAGGCCCCCTCGGCTCATCGAACGGTCGGCAGGCTGGCTCGCGAGCTCGGCTTCGCAATGGTTGTGGTCGTCGGCGAGGATCCGGGGATCGCCGACGGCGCCGGCGATATCGCCCGGGCGGTTCCCGACACGGCCGCCGCCCACCGCCTGGTCTCTCAGCACGTCGACGAGAACGATGTGGTGCTCGTCAAAGCCTCACGGGCAGTGGGGCTCGAGACGCTCGCCCGGGAGCTGGCACCGTGATTGCGCTCCTCGTGGCCGTGACGGTGGGGTTTGGCCTCGGCTTCGTCGTCATGCCGTCGGTGATCCGCGCACTCCGCCGCCACAACGTCGGACAGTTCATTCAAGACGACGTCGCCGAGCACTCCCACAAGCGGGGAACCCCCACCATGGGAGGGACGGTCGTCATCTTCGCGACGGCGGTTGGATACCTGGTCGCCCACCTCCGCATCTGGTCTCCGGAAGAGGGCTTCGGCCTGGACCCGCGGCCGTTCAGCGCCGAGGCAGGGTTGGCCCTGTTCGCCCTCGCGGGGATGGGAGTCATCGGATTCATCGACGACTACCAGAAGTACGCCCGCAAGCAGAACCTCGGGCTCAGCAAACGATGGAAGTTCGGTGGCCAGTTGCTGGTGGCCGGGCTGTTCGCCTGGGGGGCTGTGACCTCGAACGTGTCCACCGAGATCTCGTTCACCAGGGAGCTCGGGCTGGATCTCGGGTGGGCCTACCCGCTTTGGGTCCTGTTTCTGCTGACTGCCGCCGCCAACGCGGTGAACCTGACAGACGGGCTCGACGGCTTGGCGGCCGGCTCGAGTGCCCTGGTGTTCGGGGCCTTCGTCATCGTGGGGTTCTGGCAGTTCCGCAACCCGTCGGTTTACACCGTCGACGGTGCGCTCGACCTCGGCATCCTGGCTGCGGCCCTGCTCGGCTCGGTGATGGCCTTCCTCTGGTACAACGCGGCCCCGGCCGAGCTATTCATGGGCGACGTCGGATCTCAGGCGTTGGGAGGGGCCATGGCGGCCCTCGCCCTGCTCACGAACACGCACCTCCTGCTGGCGGTGCTCGGAGGACTCTATGTGATCGAGGCAACCTCGGTCATCCTGCAGGTGGCCTCGTTTCGGATGTTCGGGACCCGGATCTTCCGCATGGCTCCGATTCACCACCACTTCGAGCTGCGAGGCTGGCCCGAGACGACGGTCATCATTCGATTCTGGATCATCGCCGGCATCTCGGTTGCCCTCGGCCTCGGCATCTTCTACGGCGACTTCATCTCGATGGAAGGCGGCCTGTCGTGAGGACGCTCGTGATCGGCGCCGGCGTCAGTGGGAGGGCCGCCGCCCGGCTCGCCCGCAGCCTGGGTGACGAGGTCGCGGTGTTCGATCGGAATCCGGCCGCCGTCGCTCCTCTGGCGGGGACGTACCCGACCGCTTCGGGTGAATGGTCCGCGGATCTACTCGACCGAGCCGACCGGCTGATAGTCAGCCCGGGGGTGCCGGAGCATGCGCCCGAGGTGCGGGATGCGCTGGCCGCGGGGATCAACGTCATCTCCGAAGTCGAGCTCGCCGCCTCCGTCGTCGAAGCACCCCTGATCGCGGTTACCGGCACGAATGGGAAGACCACCGTCACGGCCCTCATCGCGGACATGCTCACGGTCGCCGGGCGCAAGGCGGTGGCGACCGGCAACATCGGCACCGCCTTCGCCGACGTTGCCACCGACCCATGGGACGTGGTCGTGGTGGAGACCTCGAGCTTCCAGCTTCGATTCACCGACAGGTTTCACCCCCGGGTGGCCGTCTTGCTCAACATTGCCGAGGACCACCTCGACTGGCATGGGACACTGGAGGCCTATGCCGCCGCCAAGGCGAGAATCTTTCGAAACCAGGGGCCGGCCGATGCCCTCATCTACGACATCGACGACCCGGGGGCAGCCGCGGCAGTGGTGGAGGCATCCTCCCGGCTCATTCCGGTGTCCGGCCTGCGGGTTCCTGCGGGAGGCGCCGGGCCCGCCGGGGACCAGCTGGTCGTCCCGGCTGGATCGATGCCTCTTTCAGCCGTGCGGGACCCGTCGTTCGTCGTGGACCTGGCGGCCGCCGCCGTGGCGGCTCTCGAATTCGACATCGGCATTCCGCCGGTGGCGTCGGTGGTGGCGGAATTCCGGCCCGGCCCGCATCGGAGAGCGCTGGTCGGGGAGTGGGAGGGCGTGAAGTGGGTGGATGACTCCAAGGCCACCAACCCCCATGCCGCGGTGGCCGCGGCCGCCGCCTACCCCTCGGTGGTTCTGATCGCCGGGGGGCGCAACAAAGGCCTCGATCTGGCACCGCTTCTTGCGGTCGACACCATCAAGCACATCGTGGCGATCGGGGAGGCGAGCGAGGAGCTCGTCGGAGCCGCCGAAGACCCGACCTCCGTCACGGTCGCCGCCTCGCTGCCGGAGGCCGTGGCCCGTGCCGGCGCCATGGCCACTCGCGGAGATACCGTCCTGCTGGCGCCCGGTTGTGCCAGCTTCGACATGTTCGGTTCGTACGCCGAACGTGGGGACGCATTTGCCGCTGCGGCCGAGGATTTCTACGGAGCGGAGCGGGCGCGATGACCGGCAAGGTCACCTCCATCGTCGGGACTCGCAGCCGGGCCCGCCGGCGCGATACCGAGGTGGTGGTAACGCGGCGAATCGTGACCCTGCTGGTCGTGCCGATGACGGTGCTCATCGTCGTCGGTCTCGGCGCAATCCTGTCGGCCAGCTCGGTGCCGGCGCTGGCCGAGTTCGACGATTCCCTCTACTACTTTCGACGCCAGTTGCTGTGGGTTCTGGTCGGCTCGCTGGCCATGATCGTCGCCGCCCGCGTCCCCTACGATCTCTATCGGCGGGCGGCACCGGCCATCCTCGGGATCTCCGCCCTTTCGCTGGTGGCCGTGCTCATGTTCGGGGTCGTCCGCGGTGGGAGCCGGTCGTGGCTGGTCGTCGGCCCGATCACCATCCAGCCGTCGGAGTTCGCCAAGTTCGCCGTGGTCGTCTTCCTGTCGATGGTCATGGCCCGCAAACGCGAGCTCCTCACCGACTTCGCCCATTTTTTCTGGCCGGTGGCAGCCTGCCTCGGGCTCATCGGCGGCTTGATCATTCTCCAGCCCGACCTCGGAACCACGATCATCATCGGCGCCGCGGCACTGGCGGTGCTGGTGGCCTCGGATGCCCCCTTCCGGTTCGTTGCCGCCTCTGCGGCGGGGGGCGGCCTCGCTGCGCTGCTGCTCGCCATGGCGGCCGACTACCGGTGGGACCGGATCACCGGGTTCCTCGACCCCTTCAGTGATCCTCTCGGCACCGGGTTCCAGGGGGTGCAGTCGCTGTTTGCTCTCGGAACCGGCGGGTTCTTCGGGGTGGGCTTGGGGGCAAGCCGGGCCCGGTGGGAGTTCCTTCCCAATGCCCACACCGATTTCATCTACGCCATCATCGGGGAGGAAACGGGGCTGGTGGGAGCGGGAGCCGTCCTCGTGCTCCTGGCCGCGTTCACCATGGCCGGAGTGGCGGTCGCCATCCGGGCCCGGGACGATTTCGGACGGATGCTCGCCACCGGCGTCGTCGCCTGGCTGGCCGTGCAGTCGATCGTGAACCTCGGCGGCGTCACCGCCATCCTCCCCATCACGGGGTTGCCGCTCCCGTTTGTGTCCTTCGGCGGAAGCGCCCTGGTGGTGGAGATGGCCGCCGTCGGGGTGTTGATCAATATTGCTCGCCGCCGACAGCAGCCCACGCCATCCTCGTCATGACCATCGCGATCGCTGCGGCCGGCACCGGCGGCCATGTGTACCCGGCGCTGGCGGTGGCGGAGGCCCTGGAGGTGCTGGGGACGGCACGAAACGAGATCGTATTCTTCGGTGGTGATCGAATCGAAGCAACCGCAGTGCCCGAGGCCGGCTATGAACTCGTTCGGCTGGAAATCCGGGGCCTGTCCCGCACCGGCCGCCTCGACGACATCCGCGTGCTCGCGGGCGTGGTCGGGGCCGCTCGCAACATGCGCAGGGAGATGGCGGCAAGGGGAGTGACCGCAGTTCTGGCGATGGGTGGCTACGTCACCGGACCGGCGGCGCTGGCCGCTCGAACGGCGCGCCTGCCGCTCATCCTGCACGAGCAGAACGCAGTGCCCGGCCGAGCCAATCGCCTCGCCGCCCGCCTCGCCCGGCGGGTCTTCGTGGCATTTCCGTCGGCTGCGAACACTCTGCGCGGCGCCGAACTGGTCGGGAATCCACTCAGATCCGCTCTGCTGGCGCGGCCGCCGGCCGAAGCGACGGCGCGCAAGCGCTATGGGCTCGATCCGGCCCGTCCGGTTGTCGGGATTCTCGGGGGGAGCCAGGGGGCGGATGCCCTCAACCGGGCTGCCCACCAGTTGGCCGACGCCGGACCTGCCTATCAACTGCTTCAACTGGCCGGGCCCGGCCAGCACGAAACGTGGAGCATGCTGTCCGGCGACCTTCCCGGCTGGGTTGTGATTCCGTATGAGCCCGACATGCGCTGGTTCTACGCCGCCGCCGACCTGGTTGTGGCGCGAGCCGGTGCCCTCACGGTCAGTGAGCTCGCCGTCACCGGGACCCCGTCGATTCTCGTTCCCTATCAGGGAGCGTCGGGCCATCAGGACGCCAACGCGGCCTTCTTGGCCGAGCGGGGAGGTGCGAGTGTCGTAGCCGAGAACGAGCTTGCGACACTCGGAGAAGCGGTGGCGCAGGCACTCGAGCCGGGCGAGCTCGCCCGGCGGGCGGCGATGGCGTTGGCCGCCGGCCGGCCCGACGCGGCGGGACGGGTGGCCGCCGCCGTGCGGGAGGCCGCCGGTGCGTGATATTCCGCAGCACGTCCACCTGGTGGGAGTCGGAGGGGCCGGCATGAGCGGCCTCGCCAAGCTCCTTGCCCAATCGGGCCGAATCGTCACCGGCTCGGATCTGCGACCAAACCCCAGCTTCGCGGAGCTGCAGGATCTGGGGGTGGACGTCTGGGACGGTCACCGGCCCGAAGCGGTTGCCGCCGCCGAGCTGGTCGTGGCTTCCTCGGCGATCCCGGAGGAAGATCCTGAAATGAGCGAAGCCCGCCGCCTCTCGGTCCCCGTCTGGAGGCGCCCGGATCTCCTCGAGGCGATGACCCGTTCCATGCCGGCCATCGGTGTCACCGGAACCCACGGCAAGACCACCAGCACCGGCCTGGCCGTCACCGCCCTGCGCGCCACCGGACGCGACCCCAGCTTCCTCGTAGGCGGGCGAATGCTCGGGCTCGGCACCAGCGCCCACCTCGGCGAACGGGATCTCTTCATCCTCGAGGCGGATGAGGCGTTCGGCACCTTCCGCCGCCTTCATCTGCGTGGTCTGCTCGTCACCAACATCGAAGCCGACCACCTCGACCATTACGAGACGCTCGACCGGCTCGAAGCGAGCTTCGTGGAAGTCGCCCAGGCGACCCGGGGCCCGGTGGTTGCCTGTGCCGACGACGAGGGGTCGCGGCGACTGGCCGAGGTGGTGGGGGCGGTGACCTATGGGATGTCCCCGGATGCCGCCTGGCTGGTCAGCGAGGTGCAAACCGCCGGTGGCGGGGCCCGATTCACGCTGCGGGGCCACGGTGAAGAGGTGATGGTCGAGGTGCCCACGCCGGGGATGCACACCTCCCTCAACGCGGCCGGGGTGGTCGCACTGCTCAGCGAGCTCGGATTCCCCACCGCAGACGTGGCGGCGGGCCTCGCCGGCTTCGCCGGTATCCGGCGCAGGTTCGAGTCGAGGGGCCGCATCAACGGGGTACACGTCATCGACGACTACGCACACCACCCCACGGAAGTCGCCGCAACCGTGGCTGCCGCCCGCGCCCGGCACCAGGGCAGGTTGATCGCGGCCTTCCAGCCGCACCGCTACAGCCGCACCCAGGCGCACTGGGAGGCGTTCGGCCCGGCGCTGGCCGGGGCAGACGTCGTGGTGGTTACCGACGTGTACGACGCCGGCGAGAAGCCGATCCCCGGGGTGACGGGGGCCCTCGTCGCGCAAGCGGTGCGACGGGCGGGAACCGAGGTGGTGTACGCCCCGCTCCGCTCGCGACTCGCGGAAACGGTCGCCGCCCTGCTGAATCCCGGGGACCTCTTGCTCAGCCTGGGCGCCGGCGATATCACGGGCCTGGCCACCGAGCTCGTCGAGCTGCAGAGCGACGCATGAGCGGATTCGAGGAGCTGCGGGCCTCCGGCCGTGTCCTGACCGGTGTACGCCTCGGTGAGCTGACGACCTACAAGCTCGGCGGCCCCGCCCGCTACTTCGTGGAGGTGCAGGGTCGCAGCGACCTGCCCGAGATTGCCGCTGCCCTCGCCGAGGACCCGCAGCCGGTGCTCGTGGTGGGGCGCGGCAGCAACCTGGTCATCTCAGATGCCGGATGGCCGGGGCTGGCGATTCGCTTCGGCTCCGCATTCTCCACCATCGGTATCGGGCCCGGGCCTGCCGCCGAGGTGACGGCGGGAGCGGCCGTGACTCTTCCCCGCCTGGCCCGTGAGACCGTCAACCTGGGCAGGAGCGGCCTCGAGTTCTACGTCGGGATACCCGGCTCGGTTGGGGGGGCGGTCCGCACCAACGCAGGCGGGCACGGCAGCGAGACCGCCGATTGGCTGCTCAGTGCTGAGGTGTTCGACATGACCACGGGCCGGTTCCGCACCGTGCCATGCGCCGACCTTGACTTCAAGTACAGGTCGAGCTCGCTGGCTTCGAATGAGCTCGTGGTGGCGGCCGATTTCCGGACCGAGCCGGGGGATCGTGTCGAAGGCCAGGCCATATTGCGTGACATCACCCGCTGGCGCCGCCTCCATCAACCGGGTGGCACGCTCAATGCCGGGAGTGTGTTCCGCAATCCGGACGATGACGCCGCCGGGCGCATCATCGACGAGCTCGGACTCAAAGGATTCCAAGTCGGGGGAGCGCGGGTGTCACCCAAGCACGCCAACTTCTTCGAGGCTGATGCCGGCGCCACCGCCCAGGACGTCTATGACCTGGTCGATGAGGTCCGCCGACGGGTGATGGAGAAGACCGGGATCGAGCTGGTTCCGGAAGTACAGTTTGCCGGCCCATTCGCATGAGCGTGCACGCCCACCCCCGGTTCCTTCGCCGCCGTTCCAACGTGCGGGAGCATCGGGCACGCCGGCACCTGCGGCGAGCTCTCTGGGTCCTGCTCGTGGTGGCCTCCGCCTGGATGATCTTCTGGGTCGCACAGTCGCCCTTCTTCTCGGTTGCCAGCATCAACGTGGAAGGGGCCCGACAGGCTTCCGTGCAAGAGGTGCTCGCCGCCTTCGACGTCTACGAGGGTCGACCGCTCGTGCTCATCCGGCCGGATGCGATCGAGGAGGCCCTGGCGGACGATCCGTGGGTGAAGGAGGCATCGGTATGGCGCCGCTTCCCCGACCGTATCGAGATCGAGATCGTCGAGCGGTTCGAGGTGGCGGTAGTCCCCGCAGACGACGGATGGCGGACGGTATCGGACGACGGCCACATCATGGTTTCGGTGGCCGACCCGCCGGACCGGCTGGCCGTCATCAGCCCGGAGGTCGCCTACGCGGGCCGGGGCGGCGACACCGTGTCGGCGACCATGATGGGAGTGGTTGAGTTCCTCGCCGCCCTCCCGGCCGAGCTGATCAAACGGACGACGATCTCCGCGTCCGCCGCCGAGCTGGCCGCCGAGATAGATGGCCATCGGATCCGGCTCGGGCCGCCGACCAACATGGCGGCCAAGGCGGCGGCGCTGGTCGCAATCCTGGCAGATGACCGGCTCGCCCCTGACGCCGTGGTCGACCTGATCGCTCCGGAGCGGCCGGCCGTGCATCCTCCGCCGCCCGATCCCAGCGCCTCGCCCCCGAATTAACCCTCTACTAGAGGTAGAGACATACCCTCTTGAGCCGCCGCCGCCGAGCCGGTAGAGTGCGCCGGCAACACGCGGAGGATGGCAATGACAAGCAGCAAGACGAGTCCACACAACTACCTGGCCGTCATCAAGGTTGTCGGCATCGGGGGCGGTGGCGTCAACGCCATCAACCGGATGATCGACGCGGGTCTCCGGGGCGTCGAGTTCATCGCTGTGAACACCGATGCCCAGGCCCTGCTGATGAGTGACGCCGACATCAAGCTCGACATCGGACGGGACATCACCCGGGGCCTCGGCGCCGGGGCCAATCCCGAGGTGGGCAGGGCGTCGGCCGACGCTCACATCGACGAGATCGAGGATGCACTCAAGGGGGCCGACATGGTCTTCCTCACCGCCGGAGAGGGTGGCGGGACCGGTACCGGCGCCGCCCCCATCATTGCTGAGATCGCTCGTGGCCTCGGCGCCCTCACCGTCGGCGTCGTCACCCGCCCGTTCGGCTTCGAGGGACGGCGCCGGTCGGTCCAGGCCGAGCAGGGAATCCAGGATCTCAAGGAAGCCGTCGACACGCTCATCATCATTCCCAACGAGCGGCTCATCGAGGTGTCCGACCAGAAGACGAGCGTGCTCGAAGCGTTTCGCATGGCCGACGAGGTTCTCCTGCAGGGAGTTTCCGGGATCACCGAGCTCATCACTACCCCCGGCCTCATCAACGTCGACTTCGCCGACGTCAAGACGGTCATGCAAGACGCCGGCTCGGCCGTCATGGGCATCGGGGCGTCGGCCGGCGAGGGCCGGGCAGACAAGGCGGCTCTGCGGGCAGTCGAGAGCCCCCTGCTCGAGATCTCGATGGATGGCGCCACCGGAGTTCTCTTGTCGATCGCGGGTCCGGCCGATATGACGCTCTTCGAAGTCAACACGGCCGCCGAGGTGATCGCCTCCCGGTGCGCGGCCGACGCCAACATCATCTTCGGCGCCGTGGTCGACGATTCGCTCGGCGATGAGATGCGGGTAACCGTTGTCGCCGCCGGCTTCGAGGCGCGACGGGGATTCGTGCCTGCGTCCACGACCGATTTTGGCGCCGCCGAGGACGAGCTGATCCCTTCCTTCGTCAAGGGATAGCACGCTGATCACGACGCCTGCGTACAGCGGGGCGGCTTTCGGAACCGCCGGCGACGGCGACCTGATGAACCCCGAAGCGCGCTCCGCCGCGGCCGGACGGCTGGGCATTTCCGCCGACTGGGCCTGGATGCGGCAGGTGCACGGGCGGGAGGTGCTGGAGGTCTCGACGCCCGGTTTGGCCGGCAAGGCGGACGCACTCGTGACCAGGACGAAGGGCCTGCCGCTGGCGGTGCGAACCGCCGACTGTGTGCCGGTGGTCATGCACAGCGACCGGGCGGTTGCCGTAGTCCACGCCGGTTGGCGGGGCCTGCAGGCTGGGGTAGTGGCACGTGCGACCGAGTTTCTCGCCCGGGCCGGTGAAGCTCCCCGCCGGGCCGCCATCGGCCCGTCAATCGGCCCGTGCTGCTACGAGGTGGGGCCCGAGGTCGTCGAGGCGTTCGCGGGCCGAGCGACCACCACCCGGGGCAACACCACCAGCGTCGATCTCTGGTCCGAAGCCGAGCGCCAATTGGCCAACGTGGAGGTCTGGCGAGCCGACCTCTGCACCTTTTGCGAGGAGCCGTTTCACAGCTACCGGGCCACCGGGACTGAGATGCGCCAGACCACGGTTGGCTGGCAATGAGCCTGTCCGAAGTGCGGGCCCGCATGACGGAGGCCCAGCTCGCCTCGGGCCGGCAGGCCGAGGCGATCACGCTCGTGGTAGTGAGCAAAGGCCGGTCGGTGGAGGCGATTCAGGCGCTGTACGACGAGGGCCACCGGGACTTCGGAGAGAACCGGGCCCAGGAGCTGGCCGCCAAGGTCCCCCAGCTCCCCGGCGACATCCGGTGGCATTTCGTCGGCCCGCTCCAGCGCAACAAGGTGGCGATGGTGCGGCCGCTGATCGAGCTTCTTCACTCCCTGGATAGGCGGCGTCTGGCGCAGGCGTGGGTGCGCAACGGGGGAGCGGCCCCGCCGGCCCTCCTCGAGATCAATCTGGCCGGGGAGCCGCAGAAGCACGGGTTTGGGCCGGCCGACGCGGCTGCGGCGGCCGACGACGTTGTCGACCTCGGTGTCGACTTGCGGGGTGTGATGGCAATCCCGCCGGCCGGGGAGCCGGCCGGCGGATACTTCGAGCAGCTCCGGGCTCTGCGGGACGAGCTGGCGCACCGTCACCCCGATGTGGTCGAGATATCGGCAGGGATGACGGATGATTTTCAGGAAGCAATACGGGCGGGCGCGACCATCGTACGGGTGGGACGGGCTATCTTTGAGTAACGGAGGTTGACCGGATGAGTTCAATCTGGAACAAGGCAATGTATTTTCTGGGGCTCGACGAAGAGTCGCGGGAACTCGACGAGACGGCTGTGTCGACCCAGCAAGTGGCGCGGCCGGGACCCACGGAGGAGCCGCCGCGTGGCCGGCGGGTCGAGCCTCCCGCCGGAACCCGGTGGCGCCCGGCCAACACGGAAGCTCGCGTCGAAACCGTCGGCATGAGCCAGGCGACCGCAGTCCGGCCGGTGCCCGGCCAGGAACATCGGGTCGAGATCGTCGTTGCCGCCGAGTTCTCGGATGCGCAACTGCTGGCCGATCACCTCCGGGTGCGCCGCCCGGTCATACTCGATCTGCGTGAAACCGAGCCCGACACCGTTCGCAGGCTGGTCGACTTCGCCAGCGGGATCACCTACGCGCTCGACGGGACCATGCAGAAGGTGGCCCAGGGGGTCATTCTGGTTGCGCCGGCGCGGACGGCGCTGAGCGACAGCGAGCTCCGGCGGCTGGCCGACCTCGGCCTCTATGAGCTCGACGCGTGAGCAACTGAAAGCCGATCCGTGAGAAGCATCCTCGCAACCATCGTCCTCCTCCTGATATTCGCGCTGATCATCAGGATCATCCTGGATTGGGTGCAGGTTCCCGCCGGGCATCCGGTCGGCCGGCTGCGGAGCGCCCTCGCGTCGGCTACCGATCCGCTGCTCATACCCCTGCGCCGGGTCATACCCCCGGTGCGCCTGGGGGCGGTTGCGCTCGATGTCTCGGTGATCGTTTTGCTGGTGGGCCTGCAAATCCTGTACTCGGTGCTTTCCTGACTTCCGACCGCGGCGGGTGGCATTGCCGCCCGAGACCGGTCGGCGATCTGTGGCTATGCTGTTCCCATGGATCTGAGCGCTATTGACGTACAACAGAAGACCTTCCGCGAGCGTTTTCGCGGGTACGACCCGGACGACGTAGAGGATTTTCTCGACCGGGTCGTCGAAACTCTCCGCGGCTACGAACTGAAGCTGCGCCAGCAGCAGGAGCAGCTGGACGCTTTGCAGCAAGATCTCGCCGGCACCAAAGAGGCCGAAGAGGCAATCAAGCGGACCTATATCACCGCCCAGCGCACGTCCCAGGAAATGGTGAGCGAGGCCCAGCAGAAGGCCAATGCCCTGGTCGACAAGGCCAAGGGCGAGGCCGAATCCATGGTGGCAGAGGGCCGAGCCGAGGTGAAGCGGACCCGCGACGAGGCGGCCGGGGAGCACGAAGCCCTCAAGCGGCGGGTGGCGCAGCTGCGCAGCGCGGTCGGCGATCTCCAGACGCGGCTCAAGTCTTTCGCCGAGAACGCCTCCGTCGATCTGGAGGGCCTCGGGGCCTCGATAGATCTCGAAACCCACTCGATCTCAGAGATCCTCGAGCAGACCGCCGCCGCCCGTGACGCCCAGCAGCCGGCACCGGCTAAGGAGCAGCCCAAGCCGGGCTCGAAGGCCGACACGCCGCAGGAGGAGCCTGCTCCCGCCAAGGTCACCGAAGAGGCAGGGACGGTCATCGAAGAAGGGGGCGAAGAGGCCAGGGAGGCCGCCTATCTCAAGCAGCCCCGCGGCCAGCGCCCCTGGGAGCGTGCCTGAGTCGTCGGGCTGCCCCGGCGCCTAGACGACGGCCATCGTCACCGTCGCGGCGGCGGTTCCCACCTCTAACGCGATCTCTTGGGGCTCCTCACGACGGGTGATCTCAGTAGCCAGCACTTCGCCGGCGATGTAGTCGGCGTACCGTCCGAACGCCTCGGCCAGGTGGTCGTCGTCGCTGTGCCACGACAGGCGCACCCGGTCCGTCACATGGAGGTCCTGCTCGCGCCGCACTGCCTGCAACCGGTTGACGATCTCACGGGCCAGCCCCTCACTCACCAGCTCCGGGGTGAGTGTGCAGTCGAGGGCGACCGAAAGCGGTCCGTCGGCAGCCACCACCACCCCCTCGTGTGCTTGGCGGTTGATCACGACATCGTCGACCGCAAGCTCTACCCCCGTGGCAGGCAGCACCACCGGCTCACCGTCCAGTAGCCGGTGGAGGGTCTCCGAATCGAGCCCCTCGATCTCAGCCGCCACCTCCTTGACCTTCGATCCCAGCTTCGGCCCGAGGATCTTGAAGTTGGCCCTGGCATGAAGAGTGACGAGGGCGGCCTCGTCTGAGGATGTTTCGACGCGCTTGACATTGAGCTCTTCGGCCAGCAGATCGACATGACCGGCAAGGGCCTCGAGCGTGGCGGGGTTGCGGCTCACGATGGTGAGCGCCTCGAGCGGCTGGCGGATCGGGAGATTGTTGGCGACCCGCAGCGAACGGCCGAGCCCAACCGCAACGCGTACTGCGCGCATCGTCTCTTCCAGAACCGGATCGATGAGGCTCGACTCGGCCTCCGGGTAGTCCTCGTGGTGAATGCTGGCACGCCCGGTCCCGCGGCGATGGTTGACGACGAGGTCCTGGTAGATCGCCTCAGTGATGAACGGCAACACGGGTGCGATCACCTTCCCGAACGTGACCAAGACCTCGTGCAGCGTGGCGAAGGCGGCCAGCTTGTCTGCATCGCTCTCGGATTCGCGCTGGCGCCAGAAACGCCTGCGCGACCGGCGGATGTACCAGTTCGTGAGGTCGTCGATGAAATCGATCATCGGCGGGATCACGCTGTAGAGGTAGTAGCCCTCCATTTCCTCGTTGACCCGGCGAATCAGGCTCTGGAGGACCGACAGAACCCAGCGGTCGATCTCCGCCCGGCTCTCAGGCGCCGGCGCCTGGGCGAGGTCCGACAGCGTGATCTCGTCGGCTTCTGCGTAGGTCGTGAAGAACGAGTAGGCGTTCCAATAGGGAAGCATGACGGTCCGGACGACGTCGCGGACGCCTGCCTCAGAAAAGCGGAGTGGCTCCCCTCGCAAGAGCGGCGAGTTCAATAGGTAGGCGCGGACCGCATCGGCGCCGAAGCCGTCGAGGAGCTCACCGGGGTCCGGGTAGTTCTTCAGGCTCTTGGACATCTTGCGACCGTCCTCGGCCAGGATCATGCCGTTGACGACGCCGTTGCGAAAGGGCACCTCGTCGAACAGGGCGGTGGCCAGCACCATGAGGGTGTAGAACCAGCCCCTGGTCTGGTCGAGGCCCTCGGCGATGAAATCTGCCGGGAAGCGGCTCTGGAACGTCTCGGCATTCTCGAACGGGTAGTGGTTTTCCGCGTAGGGCATCGCTCCGGACTCGAACCAGCAGTCGAGGACCTCCGGAACCCTCGTCATGGTCCCCGCGCAGCTCCGGCACGGGAATGTCACCGGGTCGACGAAATGGCGATGCAAGTCTGTCAGTTCTACGCCGGACAGCTCCTTGAGCTCGCCGATCGACCCGACGCTCACCGATTCCTCGCACCCGTCGCACTCCCACACCGGGATACAGCTGCCCCAATAGCGGTTGCGGCTGATCGCCCAGTCCCTGGCGTCTGCCAGCCAGTTGCCGAACCGGCGGGAACCGATGGCGTCCGGCACCCAGTGGACGGTGGCGTTGAGCTCCACCATCCTCTCTCGGAACGACTCGACCGCCACGAACCAGGTTGGTATCGCCTTGTAGATGAGGGGTGTGCCGGTCCGCCAGCAAAACGGATACGAATGGCGGATCTGGGTGTGCCGCACGATGGCGCCCCGCTCTTTGAGGAGGCGGATGAGGGTGGCGTCGGCGTCTTTCACGTTCTGGCCGGCAACCTCCGGGACGGCCTCGGTGAACCGCGCCTCCAGATCGATCGGATCGACCAGTACATCGAGCCCGGCGGATTGGAGCGCGTAGAAGTCGGCCTCACCGTAGGCAGGCGCCATGTGCACCAACCCGGTGCCCTCGCTGGTATTGACATCCGGGCTGGATATCAGGCGAAACGCCCCGCGGTCTCGCTCTTCGCCGAAATAGTCGAACGGAGGGTGGTAGGCGGCGCCGACCAGCTCGCGGCCCGTGGCGGTGGTCGTCACTTCTGCTTCACCCTCCGGCCAGTAGACGTCAGCCAGATCGGCTGCCAGCCAGAAAGGCCCGGCGTGGCCATCGATGTCGGTGGAGATCCGGGCATAGGTAATGTCCTCGCCGACGGCTATGGCCAGATTGCCGGGCAGCGTCCAGGGAGTGGTGGTCCAGATGAGGAACGAGTCCCCCTCCTGGACCTTGCCATGGTCGGCCGACGCAGCCACGCGTACGGTGATCGACGGATCGTCCACATCCCGGTAGTCCATGTTCGCTTCGAAGTTCGACAAGGGTGTCGTGGCTCCGTACGAATACGGCAGCACCTTGAAGTCCTTGTAGATGAGGCCCTTGTCCCACAGGCTTCGGAACACCCACCACACGCTCTCCATGAAGTCGACGTCGAGCGTCCGGTAGTCGTTTTCGAAGTCGATCCAGCGACCGATTCGGCGGGTGATTTCCTCCCAAGTCTCGGTGTTGGTCTGGACTCGAGCCCGGCAGGCTTCGTTGAACTTGTCGATCCCGAATTCGGCGATGGCGCGGGGCCCCGAGATGCCGAGGTCCTTCTCGACCTCCATCTCGATCGGCAATCCATGGGTATCCCACCCGAAGCGGCGCTCCACCCGGTAGCCGCGCATCGTCCAGTAGCGGGGAACGACGTCTTTGATGACGCCGGCGAGGAGATTCCCATAGTGTGGGCTGCCGGTTGGGAACGGGGGCCCGTCGTAGAACGTGTAGGAACGGTCGCGGGGCCGTAGGTCGATTGAGGTTTGGAACGCGTCGATGTCGTCCCACAACGCCAGGATGTCACCATCGATGGCGGGGAAATGCACCCGGGGTGCCACTCGCTTGAATCCTTCGGCCATGTCGCTCCTCGTCTCATGGCCGGGACGAGTGTGACCCGCGGTACCACCCGGCTTGCCGCCGCTCATGGCGGCGGCCGCTCGTTCTCCGTCGTGTCGTGACGGTGCCGGCGAGATCTACTGAGCACCAGGGCGCCGTTCTGCTCGCAGCTCGGGGGCGATACCCGCCGCTCAGGCGGACCCCGTCATCGCAGTCGGGAAGTGTAATCACCGCTGCCTCGAAACTGGAGAGCCCGACGCATCTCCGGTCATGGGAATATTTGGAGTGAGGATGCTGGTTTGGTGGGTTCCGTGCTACTGTTTCGCCCCATCCTGGGGTTTCGCAGCCGGTCCGATGATGCCGCGTCGGGGGATGGAAGTGAGGGAAATGGCCCGCAAATTGGCGAAGTCGACGATCAATCGGTTCAAGGTCCAGCTCAAGTCTGAGCGTGCTCGCCTCGAGAGCATGATCGAGGAGCTGGAAGAAGAGCGCGAGCAAGCCAAGCTCAACGAGACGGCTTCGGAGCGCAATCCCGACATCGATTCCGTGGACGGGGGCACCATGGCGTTCGAGTACGAGAAGGAGCTGGCGCTGGTGGAAAACGCCCGGGACTTGCTTCGGAAGGTCACCCACGCCCAAACCATGATCACCAAAGGCCAGTACGGGGTGTGCGAGAGCTGTGGCTCCGCCATTCCGATCGCTCGGCTGGAAGTGCTCCCCTATACGACACTGTGCGTGGTCTGCTCCGCAAAACGGTGAACCCGCGTCTCGTTGCCCTGGGGGTGGGCGCCGCCGTGGTGGTTACCGACCAGCTGACGAAGTGGTGGGCGCTCTCGGCCTTTTCGGATGGGCCCACCTCGGTGCTCGGCGACTTTCTCCTGTTTCGATTGGTGCGCAACCCGGGAGCCGCCTTCAACTCGCTGCAGGGCTCTGGAGTCCTCATCGCAGTGATCGCCATCGTCGTCGTGCTGGTGCTGGTGCGGGTGAGCGGCTCGGCCGAGCACCGGCATGAAGCCGTCGTGTTCGGCCTCATTCTCGGTGGTGCAGCCGGCAACCTCGCCGACCGGATCTTTCGCGCTGATGGGTTCCTGGACGGGGAGGTGGTCGATTGGATCGACCTCTGGTTCATCCCGACGTTCAACGTCGCCGATGCCAGCTTGACCATCGGCGCCGCCCTGGCCGTGGCGGTGGCCTTTGTGCCCAAAACCAACGCATGACGCAACCGGCGGCCCGTGTCCCGCCCGACCTCGGCGGCGAACGCCTCGACCGGGTGATTGCGGTGCTCGGTGCCGTGAGCAGGGCCCAGGCCCGCTCGATGATCGAATCAGGCGACGTGGCGGTCGGCGAGGTCGTGGTGCGATCCCCGGCCGCCCGCGTCGAGGCCGGCGTGCAGGTTGGCTGGTCCCCGCCACCCGATCCGCTGCCTCTGCTGAGCGAGGAGGTCGATTTCAGCGTCGCCTGGGAGGATGAGCATCTGGCGGTGATCAATAAGCCGGCCGGGATCATCACCCATCCCGGCGCAGGCAACGCCACGGGCACCCTCGCCGCTGGAATCATCCATCGGTGGCCGCACGTCGAGGGGGTTGGCGATGCCGGGCGCTGGGGCATCGTTCACCGGCTCGACAAGGGCACGTCCGGACTGCTGGCAATCGCCAAGACCGACCAGGCACTCGAGTCTTTGCGGACGCTGATCCGGGAGCGCCGCGTGGCGAGGAGATACCTGGCACTGGTGCAACAACCGATGTCGATCGAGACCGGGACCGTCGATGCTCCCATCGACCGGGACCCCAACCGGCCGATGCGGAGGCGGGTTCATCCGATGGGACGCCCCTCTCGGACTCACTACGAACAACTGGCAGCGTGGACCGAGCATGGGCTGCTGACCGTGACGCTCGAGACGGGCCGCACCCATCAGATTCGCGTGCATCTGTCGGCCATCGACCATCCGGTTGTCGGGGACCGCACCTACGGGGCGGCCCGGCGTGACCCGGCCGACCCGGGCCGGCTGTGGCTCCATTCGTGGACGCTCGAGTTCGCCCATCCGCTCACGGGTGAGACGGTCTTCTGCCGGGCGGAGCTTCCGGAGGATCTGGCTGCATCGCTGCGCGGGTTGTCAGACCCGGTCGGCGGCGCTGTCCCGCCCGAGGCATTCTTGGCCGCCCCCTAACGGGTCCCCGACCTCCTACCCGAAGAACGTTTCGGCCACGTTGTAGAGGGTGGTCGGGACGCCGCGCACGCTGGCGCAGGCTTCGGCCAGAGGTATGGGCACCATCTCGGTACCGCGCGACGCAACCATCGTTCCGTATCTCCCTTCGGCGGCGAGGTCGGCGGCCGCCACCCCGAAGCGGGTTGCCAGGACTCTGTCGGTGGCGGTTGGTGTTCCGCCGCGCTGCAGGTGGCCGAGGACGGTGACGCGGGTCTCGAACCCGGTGAGCTTCTCCAGATTCTCCCCGATGGCGTAGGCGACGCCTCCCAGGCGCTTGAATCCAAACTGATCCACCCGATACTCCACTTCTGCTTCGACGGGCGGTTCGACGCCTTCGGCGATGACGACCACCGAGTACGTGTGTCCCCGCCGATGACGCTTGCGGATGATCTTGGCGATGGAGGCCAGGTCGTAGTCGATCTCCGGGATGATGATGGCATCGGCCCCGGCGGCGATGCCCGCGTAGGTGGCGATCCATCCCTTGGTGCGGCCCATGACCTCAACCAGCATTACCCGGTTGTGGGCCTCGGCGGTGGTGGCGATCCGGTCGATCGCCTCGGTGGCGATCTGAACGGCGGTGTCGAAGCCGAACGTGATGTCGGTGGCGGCAATGTCGTTGTCGATGGTCTTGGGCACTCCGACAACCGGAAGACCGCCTTCCTCGTGCAGCTGCATCGCCGTCTTGAGCGTGCCGTCACCTCCGATGACGATGAGCGCGTCGATGTCGTTGTCCTCGATGCTTCCCCGAACGCTCTCGTATCCCTCACCGTGGACGTAGGGGTCGAGGCGCGAGGTCCCGAGGATCGTGCCTCCCCGGGCGAGCACCCCCCGCACGTCGTCGCGATCCAGGGGCCGGGTGCGGCCCTCCATCAGTCCCTCCCAGCCGTTCAGAATGCCCACCACCTCGGCGTCGTGGGTCTCGGTGGCGCGGACGACCACCGCTCTGATGACGGCGTTGAGCCCGGGACAGTCACCGCCGGCGGTGAGAACTCCTACCACGTTCATCGCGGATCCAGCCCCCGCTCAGTAGAGGAACATTGGTTTGCCGGACACATGGCGCACCTTCGGGCGGTAGTTGGCCTCGTCATAGAGCTCACCCACGTCGACCCGCTTGACGCCTTCGCTGGTCACCGAGATCGGCACGTTGGTGTAGGTACCGCCCCGCAAGGCCACCATGCGGCCGGTGGCGTTCTCCATCGCAAGGTCGGCCGCCATCACCGCATAGTTGGTGGCCACCATCAAATCCAGTGAGTCCGGGGCTCCCGAGCGCATCAGGTACCCAACCTGCTGGTAGATGATGTCCTCGCCGGTTCGCTCCTTGATCAATTGACCGGTGAGGGCGCCGATGCCGCCCAGCTTGCGATGCCCGAAAGCATCGGCCTCCCCGGTCAGGATCATGTCACCGCCCGCCAGAGACGCCCCTTCGGAAATGGTCATCATGGCGTAGTGGCTCGGGTTGGTCTGCTTGTCCTTCACCAGCATCTTGCTGAGCCGGTCGACGTCGAAGGGAACCTCGGAGATGACGGCCCGTTCGACCCCCGAGAGGTACGCAGTTATCAGCGAGGTCTCACCGCTGTAACGGCCGAACAGTTCCACCACGGCGATGCGCTCGTGACTGCCGGTGCTGGTGCGGAGGTTGTTGATGAACTCGACCCCGCGGGTGATGGCGGTCGAAAACCCGATGCAGTAGTCGGTGCCGTGCACGTCGTTGTCCATCGTCTTGGGGATGGCGATCGACGGGACACCCTCCTCGTGCATACGCAGTCCGTACGACAGCGTGTCATCACCTCCGATGGGGATGAGCACGTCGAGATTCTGGCTCTCGACCACCCGGAGGGCATGGTCGGTTACGTCGACGGTGGCGGCATCGACGGCCCGGTCCGCCAAATGCGGCGGCAGGTCGGCGGGCTTGACCTTGCTCGGATTCGTGCGAGAGGTGTGCAGGAAGGTGCCCCCGGTGCGCCCCACCGTCCGCACGGTGATCGGGTCGAGATCGAGAAACCATTCGTCCCGGTCGGCGGGGTTGTCCGGGTCGAAATGCACGAAGGGCGCCCAACCCCGGCGAATCCCCACCACCTGGTGTCCCTCGTTGGACACCCTCTCGACCACTGCCTTGATACACGGATTGAGGCCCGGGACATCGCCGCCGCCGGTCAATATGCCGATTCGCATCCTGCTCCTCTCGCCCCTTCATCGGGTACGTGAATACCGGTCGAGCCTAGCTGCGGCACCGTCACCTCCAACGCGCCGCGAAGTTTTGCGAGACATGGCTCGCGTCGATTACGGTGGGGACCTACTTACAGGCGTGTAGTTCTCACATGATCGATTCCTCCGACAGTTTTGCCCACCTCCACCTTCACACCGAGTTCTCGATGCTCGACGGGGCGGCACGGGTCAAAGATGTCGTGAACCGGGCGGCCGAATTGGAGCAGCCTGCCATTGCGATCACCGACCACGGAGTCCTGTACGGGGCAGTCGACTTCTATCGGGCCGCCGAGCAGGCCGGGATCAATCCGGTGCTCGGCATCGAGGCCTACGTAACGCCCGGGTCGCGCTTCGACCGCCCGCCCCGCCACGAGGACCGCCGCTATCACATGGTCCTTCTCGCTGAGAACGACACCGGGTATCGCAACCTGATGGCGCTGGCCTCCCGCGCCTATCTGGAAGGCTTCTATTACAAGCCGCGAGTAGATGCCGAGCTCCTGGCGGAGTATTCGGAAGGGATCATCGCCACCTCAGGCTGTCTCGGCGGCCACGTCCCGCAACTGCTCGGCCCCGACTCGAGCGAGGAGGGCAACACCGGATTGGAGCGGGATTACGACGGTGCGCTGGCGGCGGCCGCCACCTATCAGGACATATTCGGCAAGGACAACTTCTTCATCGAGGTGCAGGATCACGGCATCCCGGCCGAGCGCAAGATCATGCCGGATCTGCTGAAGATCGCTGCCGACCTCGGTGCTCCGCTGCTGGCGACCAACGACTCGCATTACACGCGGCCCGACGAGGCCGAAGCTCACGATGTTCTCCTGTGCATTCAGACGGGGGCCACCATCGACGAGCCGAACCGGTTCCGGTTCAGCGGAACCGGCTATTACCTCAAGTCGGCCGGCGAGATGCGGAGCTTGTTCCCGGAGGAGCAATATCCGGGGGCGTGCGACAACACGTTGCTGATCGCCACCCGGGTGAAAACGACTATTCCGATGGGTGATTTCCTGCTCCCTCGTTTCCCGGTGCCGGAGGGTCACACCGAGGAGTCGTATCTGCGCCAGCTCGTGGAAGCCGGCGCCCGGGAGCGATACGGCGATGCGCTGCCCGCTGAGGCGCGGGAGCGGGTGGAGTACGAGCTCGAGGTGATCGCCAACATGGGCTTCCCCGCCTACTTCCTCATCGTCTGGGACCTCATCCGGTATGCCCGGGAGCAGGGGATCCGCACCGGTCCGGGACGGGGAAGTGCCGCCGGGTCGATCGTGGCCTACTGCCTGCGCATCACCGACCTCGATCCACTCGAGTACGGCCTCATCTTCGAGCGCTTCTTGAACCCCGGGCGCCGGGAGATGCCCGATATCGACATGGACTTCGACGAGCGATACCGCGGAGAGGTGATCCGCTACTGCACCGAGCGGTACGGCTCCGACCATGTTGCCCAGATCATCACCTTCTCCACGATCAAGGGGCGCCAGGCGATCCGGGATGCTGCCAGGGTGCTCGGCTTTCCTTACAGCCGGGGCGACCGGCTCGCCAAGCTGATGCCCCCCGCCATCCTCGGGGTGGAGGCCACCCTCGCCCAGTGTCTCGTCGACCCGGGGAAAGGGGCCGACCCGGCCATCCGCGACTTCTATTCGGCGGCGGCCGGATTGCGAGACGAGGTTGGTGTCGACGGCGATTCACGCCGGGTCGTCGAGACCGCCCGCGGTCTCGAGGGCTTGCGGCGGCAGGATTCCATCCACGCCGCCGCCGTTGTCATCTCGCCGGTCCCTCTCACCGAGATCGTGCCGCTGCAGCAGAAGGGCGAAGACGCCGAGGTGGTCACCCAGTACGAAATGCATGCCGTTGAGGCACTGGGGCTGCTCAAGATGGACTTCCTCGGGCTTCGCAATCTGTCGACCATCGAGCGCGCCCTGGAGATCATCGAGACCAATACCGGCCGGCGGGTGGACATCGACCACGTTCCCCTCGATGATCCGGCGGTCTTCGAGATGCTGCAGCGCGGCGACTCGGTGGGAGTCTTCCAGCTGGAGGGTGGGCCGATGCGGGCGCTCATGCGCAACCTGAAGCCGGACCATTTCGGTGACATCATCGCCCTCAACGCCCTCTATCGGCCGGGACCGCTTGGTGCGGGGATGCACAATAAGTACGCGGACCGCAAGAACGGGCGGGAAGCAGTGGAATACCCCCACCCCGATCTCGAGCCGGTACTGGCAGACAGCTACGGCATCATGGTGTTTCAGGAACAGGTGATGGAAGTCGCCCGTACGATGGCCGGGTTCTCCATGGCCGAAGCCGACTTCCTGCGCAAGGCGATGGGCAAGAAGATTGCCTCGGTGATGGCCAAGCAGGAGGAGAAGTTTGTGGCCGGGTGCGTGGCAAACGGCCACCCTGAAACCCTCGGACGGGAGCTGTTCGGCTATATCGAGCACTTCGCCGGCTATGGATTCAACAAATCCCACTCCGCCGCCTATGGACTCGTTGCCTACCAAACCGCCTGGCTGAAGGCGCACTATCCGGCCGAGTACATGGCGGCGCTGCTCACGTCCACCAAGCGCGACAAAGACCGGACGGCTCTGTATCTCAACGAGTGCCGCCAGATGGCGGTGGAGGTCATAACCCCCGACATCAACCGCTCCGAACTGGACTTCATCGCCCGTGACGGCTCGATTCCGTTCGGTCTCTCCGCCATTCGCAACGTTGGCGAGGGCGTGGTGGAGGCGATCGTCACCGAACGGGAGAAGAACGGGCCGTTCACCGATTTCACCGACTTCATCAACCGGGTGGATCTGTCTGTGCTCAACAAGCGCACGATCGAGTCCCTCATCAAGGCCGGTGCCTTCGACTCGCTCGGGCATTCCCGACGGGGCCTCATGCTGGTGTTCGAACAGCACCTCGACAACACGCTCGCTCGTCGCCGCGCCGAGGACGCCGGCCAGTACAGCCTCTTCGGAGGCGCCGAATCGGCCCTGGAATTGTCGCCGGTCGAGATCCCGTCCGAGGAGTGGGACCAGAAGGTCAAGCTGGTGTTCGAAAAGGAGATGCTGGGGCTCTTCATCTCCGACCATCCGCTGCTGTCGGTCGGCTCGGCCCTTACCAGGCTGGTCTCGACGCCGATCCCCTCGCTGTTCGAGCTGGTCGACGGGACCGAGGTCACGATCGGCGGCATGGTGTCGTCCATCACCCGGCGCTACACCCGCAACGGAGATCCGATGATCTTCTTCGAACTGGAAGACCTCGAAGGCGGCGTCGAAGTCGTCTGCTTCCCCCGCACGGTGGCCGAAGTTGGCCCGCTGGTGCGCGAAGACGTCATCCTCGTGGTGTCCGGCCGGCTCGACCACCGGGGAGACGACGTCAAAGTCGTCGCAGCCGCCATCACCGAGCCCGACCTCCGTCCCGACGGTGCCCTCCGAATCAAGGTGGCTGCCTCCGCACTCTCCCAGACACTGATCACCCGGCTCAAGGCCGTGCTGCACAACCACCCGGGCGGCGCACCCGTCTTCTTGCACATGACGAACGAGTCCGGCGATATGAAGATCCTTCGCCTCGGCGACGATTTCCGGGTCGAGCCCCGTTCGGCCCTCTACGCCGAGCTCAAGGAGCTGCTCGGCAGCCGGGCGCTGGCCTAGCCCGCCCGAACCCTCCGGTGTGTGCGATCCCCGCGCCTCACCCGGTGGCTCCGAGCGGGTCGTCGGCGGCCGGGTCGACCAACGCCCGGTCCCGCCGGCGCCAACGGACGTAGAGCCATGCGACCAGAGGAGCCAGCCACAGGAACGGCAGCGCCACGCCCAGGCTCAGAATGAGCACCCTGCCCGCGTCGGCCAGGAAGCCGAGGCTGGCAGACAGGCCCTCGCTGAACCCCGGCACCCCGCCGGGGTCGAGGGCGCTGATCGAGATGGTCGCCGTGCTCGCCACCGTGCGGCCGGACAGCGGTTCGCCTTCTTGATTGAGGGGAGTGGCGCCGACTCGGGACTGGGTGCGCAGATCGCGCTCGGCCACGATCTCGAGAGCGAACATGACGCGCTCACCGGGCTCGAGGGTGTCGGCAGCCTCGCCGAGAACGGGCGTCAGGTCGTCCAGCGTGATATCGAGCACGGGATCGACGAGCTCGAAATCGGTGAGCGGCGTGTCCCCGGTGTTGACGATCTCAAAGCACAGGGTGGCCTCGTTGCCTTCATCGACCGCCAGGCCGGGTTCGCCATGGCACGAGAGGCCGACGCCATCGTGACCGGGATACGCCGTTACGACCAGATCGATGCCCGGTCGAATCTCTGCTTCGGTCAGTGTCACCACGATGGTGGCCAGGCTCACCTGGTCCTCGAGCGTCCGGAGCTGGCCCCGCAGCGTCTCGAGTTGGGTTTCGCGCTGCAGGAGCTCGGTTTCTACCTGCACCACTACCGCCACGCCGCCTGCGCTCGACAGCAGCTCTCGCAGCCGTTCCACACTCGCCTCCGCGCTCAGGATGCGGCTCTCGAGGTCGACGATTCGTTCGGTGACATCACTCGCCGAAACGTTCTGCGCCCGAACCTCGCCGATCTCACCGAGCCGATCGAGGGCGTCGGAGAAATCAGCGGGCTCCACTTTGAAGGTGAGCACACTCACCGGGTTGGGACCGCCGGTCGTCCGCTGGCCGAAGAGGATGCCGCCAAGGGCTGCGATCTCGCGAACGGCGGTGTCCCCGGCCACGCCCACGTCGGTAACCGCCACGGTCATCTCGGCGGTGAAGATGATGTCCCGCCCAAAGCTCGTCGTCTGAAATATCACCGGCTCGACGCTCCTGAACTCACCAGAGTCGGTGCCGGGTGCGAAGCCGTCACGGGGCGCGGCGCTCGATGGAGCGGTGGTGGCGGACCCGGCGAGTGTGGTGACGGTGGACTGTGAGGACAGCTTCGAGTCGACGGACTCCGCACTGTCGTTGCCGCCGGCGCAGGCTGCAGTCACCAGAGCCAGCACCACGGACAAGAGCATTCCGACCAGCCAGGGTGAGCGTGGGTTCCAACGTGTCATGCAAGCCTCCCGATCTACTTGCTCTGTGACGCCGTCGCTCACCGGCGGGGTTCCCGGCTGCCCTTTGGGCAGCGGCTGCCCTTTGGGCAGCTTGGCAGTTGCTTCGCAACTGCGGGCAGGGGCTTGGCTGCCCTTTGGGCAGCTTGGCAGTTGCTTCGCAACTGCAGGCGGGCTGTGCGGGAACCCTTGGGATTGCTTGGCAACTGCGGGCAGACTGTGTGAGGACCCTGTGAGAACCCTGTGAGGGACCCTGTGGGGGCTTGGTGGTTGCGGGCGGGGGCGGTCAGATCTCGAGGCGGTCGAGGGTCAGGGCGGGCGCCCCTGCGAAGATGGCGTGCAGGCCCTCCAGGTCGATGGGTGCCTCGGCCAGCCACGGGACCGTCGCCATGGCGGTGCCGACCCGTCCACTGAAATCGGCGCGGGCGTCCTCCTGTCTCTGGACTTCGAGCGCCCATCGCGACAGGTTCTCGTTGAGCGCTACCGCCGACCGGCCGTCCACGAGCGGCTCCGCCCGCCGCGCCCACTCGTCGGGAAGCGCCCGGTTGAACACCACCAGCGCCGGCTCGATGCCGACCTGGTGAAACCGCAGCGCTTCACGCATCGGGCCCGGGTCGGCGGTGGTGACCACGACGGTGGCGGCGGCCTGGAAATGCCGCTCGATCGTCCCGGCCTTGGCGGCGATGCCGTCGTAGGTGGTCCGCAGATCGAACAGGAACTCGGCTACCTGCTCCAGCAGGGGGCCACCCAGCAATGCATCGGCCAGGCGCAAGGCCGGGCGTCCAGCCAGGTTGAACAATCCCCGCCTTCCCGGCAGCCGTGCCCCGGTGAGCCACCGCAGCAGCCGCCCGCCGACCAGCTCCCGCATACGGGACGGCGCTTCGAAGAAGTCGATGCCGCCCGAGGCCGGCGGGGTGTCCACCACGACCACGTCCCACTCGGCGCTCTCCAGATGAACCGCCATCTCCTCGGCGGCGGCGTACGCCTGCCCCGACGGGAACCGGCTCGCCACCGCCTCGAACAGCGGATTCGTCACGAGCCGGTCGGCCACTTCGGGCGGGGCATGCCGGTAGGCGATCGAGTCCCATGAGGCGGCCGAATCGAGCATGGCCGCGAAGAGGCCCTGCAGCCGCGGGTTGGGCTCGGGGTGGTTGCCCAGCTTCTCCAGTCCGAGCGCGGTAGCCAGGCGGCGGGCCGGGTCGACCGTTAGCACGAGGGTCCGATGGCCGGCTTCGGCTGCGGCAACGCCGATGGCAGCCGCGATCGTGGTCTTGCCCACTCCGCCGCCGCCGGTGATGAGCACGGCCCGTGTCATAGCTCGGGCCCCAGATCGTCGGCGATGAGAACCGACACCTCCCCCGGGGTATGGACGCCGAAGTGGAACGGGACGTTGGGCCCCTCCGGGAGCTCGGCGCTCCAGCGGCGCTGGTCGGCATACAGGCCGCGGTGCAGCAAGCCGGCGTCGCGATGGGGTCCCGGTTCGAGCCTCGACAGCGTTTGTTCCGATACGCCGAGGGGGTCGAGCACCCGGTTGGTGATCACTGCCGGGATATCGACGAAGGCGGTGATCTCTTCGAGCGCCTCATTGGTCTCGACCACCGGCAGCTCTTCCGGCGTCGTCACCATGACGAGCCCGGTGTTGGCGCGATCGCCAAGCTGCTGTTCATAGCTGAGAGCCTGCTCTCGTATCCGGCCGACGGGCACCAATCCGGCGATCGTCATCGGCGCCCGCAGATACGAGGTGATCTGCCCGAGGGGCGGCGCGTCGGCGATGACGATGTCCCAGCTCTTCTTGCCACCTTCGAACAGGGCTTTCCCGATCGTGATGATGTCGCGGATGCCGGGGACGGTGTCGGCGAGGGCGTTGAGGCCCCGGGCCACCGGGCCGAGCGGGGCGATCTTCGGTGCGTGAAGCTGCAGCCTGATGTACTCGTCGAGCGCCCGGGAGCGGTCGATCGTGAGGCCGTGGATGCCCGGTCGGACCTCCTGCGCTGCATAGCCGAGGTGGTCGACCCCGAAGTGGGTTGCCAGCCCGAGATCTTCGGTCATGGATATGGCGAGCACCGACTGGCCCCGGCGTGCTGCGAGGATGCTGAGGGCGGCGGTGACAGCCGATTTGCCGACGCCGCCCTTGCCACTCACGAACAGGAGCGAGCGATCGAGCAAGGGACTAGTCGCCGCTGGAGCCAAGCGGGATGCGGAGGACGAGGTGGTCGTCATCGACGGTCCACTTCGCTGAGCCGACGAGTTTGAAATCCATGTAATCGAGCTCGGCCTGCTTGATGAACAGCTGCCGTTCGTCACCTGCCACGGGGGGGAGCCCCCGGTCCTTCACCGCATCCGCACGCTCGGCAAACCGGGCAATGAACGCATCAACGTCGAGTTCTGCCATACACGAAACCTAGCGGTCACAGCGCCGGTTCTGGTACTCCGGCTGCTTGCCTGCGGGCCTGCGATCGGCGCTCGCTCTCGAGGCGACCCAACTCGTAGTCGTTGTAATCCACGAACTTCATGGCGTCTGCAATCAGCCGATGCCCCGCTTGGTCGGCGATCAGCCGGTGCATCTCCTGGCACACACGCCGGTAGTCGGCATGGCCTCCCTGGGCGGTCCGCAACTCGATGAGGTGGAAGGCCTGGCGGGCGTTGAGGTCCATGTAGAAGCGGATCTTGTACGCAAACGGCACTGCGTACTGGGCGGCGTCGGGCCCTGCCCCTGCCTCGATGCGGCGAGCCAGCCCGGCCGCCGCCTCCATGGCCGCCTCCCAGCGGTCGGCGGCCCCGACGGCTCCCACCGCCTCCGGAACCACGTAGCCGTGCTGGGTGCCGAGGCGCTGCCAATCGAGGGTCATCAGGCGATGGCGTTGCAGGTCTCGAAAGATCCCGTAGTCGCACAGAATGTCGAAGCGATACCGGGTGCGCTCCATGCCCCGCCCGGGCTTGTGCCGGCGGTTGGACCGACCACCAACGTACGCCCGAATCAGGTCCCCGCGGGCGTCCTCAGGCAGCCGCCGGGCAGCCTCCAGCAGCTGGTCGTCGGGCAGGTCGCTGTGGGCGTAGAGGGCGGCCGCCGCCACC
>JBFKDW010000006.1:0-63917 GCA_041619515.1 Acidimicrobiia bacterium | reverse complement strand
CCCTCTACTGGCACTTCGTCGATATCGTCTGGATCGTCATCTTCACCGTCGTCTACCTGCTGCAGGTGTGATCATGGCCACCGAAACGCCAGCCCCGGAGTCGACGGTCGAAGAGGAGAGCTCTCACGACGATCACTTCCATCTCAGCCCGGCCAACTATTGGGCGATTGCCCTGTTCTTGGGCATTGTCACTGCCGTAGAGATAGCCATCACTTACATCCCCGGATTCGACGGCGGGTTCCTGGTCGCGTCGCTGCTCCTGCTCGGGATCGTCAAGTTCCTCACGGTGGTGGCCTTCTTCATGCACCTCCGGTACGAGCCCTTCACCATGAACTTCATGTTCTACTTCGGCCTCATCGGTGCCCTCGCCCTCTTCATTGCCGTGCTGCTGTCCTTCCGGGCGCTCCTCGACACGTTCTGACATGGCGATCCTCGCTAGCGGTGAAGTCGTCGACGATGCCAGCGAGGTGCTGGCGTTCCATCCTCACTGGGACGTCTATCTGCTGATCGCCGCCCTGGCCGTCGGGTACTTCTACGTCATGCCGCGCCTGGCCGCTCGCTATGCCCCCCGGGGTGAGGAGGCCGTCACCCGCACGCAGAAGTGGCTGTTTGGAGCCGGCCTGGTCGCCTGGGTGGTGGTGAGCACCTGGCCGTTCCACGACATTGCCGAGAAGAGCCTCTTCACCTTCCACATGATCGAGCATATGACACTCGCATGGGTGGTCCCACCCTTGCTGCTCATGGGATCGCCGTGGTGGTTCACCCGGCTGCTGGTGCGTCCGATCATGGGCCCCCTGCGGTTCCTGACCAGGCCGCTGATTGCTCTCGTCATCTTCAACGCCACTCTGGCCGCCATCCATGTCCCGCGGGTGGTCGAGCTCATGGTCACGAACGACCTATTCCACTTCGCCGCCCATTTCGGGCTCATGGCAACGGCTTTCCTCCTGTGGTGGCCGGTGCTGGGCCCGGTCCCCGAGCTGCCCAAGCTCACGGCCATGGCTTCTATCGGCTACCTGTTCGCCAACGGCCTCGTCCCCACCATCCCCGCCAGCTTTCTCACGTTTGCCACCGATACGGTGTATCCGGTCTACGAGGGGTTTCCGCGCTTATGGGGGCTGGATGTCATCACCGATCAGACCATCGCCGGGCTGGTCATGAAGATCGGCGGCGGCCTCCTCCTCTGGGGCGTCATGATCACCATCTACTTCCGCTGGTGGAGCGACGAGCAGCGATTCTCGCCCAGCCGGCCCGAGCGGGTCCCCACCTAGCTCGGACGGCCGCCCCCCGCAGGCGGCGGTCCTCCAGCCCGGATCAGCTCCCGTTGGCGGTGACCATCCAGCGTGGGAACGGTTCGCCGGCGCCGCGCATGGCGAGGATCGCGGCCCGGGCAGCGAAGAAGGCCCACCCGACGGGGATGGCGAGAGCTCCAAGGTAGGGAACCACCATCAGCGAGCTCCACAGCTCGCTCCCGACCGGCAGCAGCCACGTCACGCTGGCCGGAAGCCCTATCACAACGGCGGCCGTCAAGCCCAGTGTGGTCAGAAACCGGCGTCCCGCCTGCATGTGGCGATCGACGAACTCTCCCCGGCTGGTCCAGCTCCGGTCGATCGCCAACGGTGTGAGGACGACGAGTGCGAGCACGATGAGGGTCGGTGGAACCGCCACCGCCTCTCCGCCGGCCTGCACCCAGCGAGCCCCGATCACGAGCGCGCTGAGCCCGATCAGAGTCGAAACCACGTGCACGATCGCCGCCCGGGACCTCGTCGCAATATCCACCTACTCGATATCGGTCGGGATCCCCCTCGACTAGAGGGCTGCGGGCACCGCAGCCCTCAGTGAGCTGTGCGGCGAGCTCGGCCGGAGGCGGTCCCGGCTACTTCTTGTAGGCGGCAAAGGACGCTCCACCGAGGATGGCGGCGGCAGCCACGCCGGCCAGAATGAGCGGAGCTTCTTTACCTGCCTCCTCGACGGCGAGCAGCAGAACGCCGAAGGCCACCACCAGCACCGCGATGATGGCGACGGCCGCCAGCGGAATAGCCAGCGCCCGGCGCACCGCCCGCACGAATTCGCCCCGGGTTTCCCAGGTGTTCCCCTCGATTCCGACGATGTCGGGCCGAGCGATCAAATGGGTCGTGGCGACCACGCTTGCCCCCAGCACGGCTCCGGCGCCAACGAGCGTCAGCAGGAACCTGAAGATGGGGATCTCGAGGCCGACTCCCGTGTCGGAGCCCAGCCAGGTGGCGCCGAAGTGAGCCGCCATGATCCCGATGACCACGCCGGTCCCGATGCCGTTGGCATACAGGCGGCGGTTCTGGCCGGCGGTGACGACTGCTGCGTCGACGGTGGCCGGAAGCCAGCGGGTGAGGCCGACCGTGATGGCCCCGGCGATTCCGAAACCGATGGCGGCGACCAGCGAGAGCATGAACAGGGGCGTCAGGTTCCACGTGCCCACAAACAGCGTGATGTCGCCTCCGAGGCGGATGAGCTCGGGCAGCGAAACTTCCAGCCCGGTGAACTGAAACACCGCGTCCACCCGGGCAGTTCCATCGTCGAGCGAATTCGCCGACACCCGGTCGAGCAGCAGTGGCGCCAGGAGGACGACAACCGCCACCGCGGCAACTGCGCCGGCAGCGGCACCAAGCCGGGTCGTCTGGGCCAGGCTCGGGAGGGAGCGATATTCGGTGGTAGGCGCACTCACACCCGTGGATACTACCGGTCTCCGGGCCGGCGCCTGCCCTGGCGGCAAGGGCCCGCTCAATCCAGTGGGTCGGGCGACCGATTGAGAGACCGTGAGAAACCAGTACGCTGAGCGAGCGAATCGAAACAAGACTCGCACCAGGGAGGCCCGATGGATATTCGGCCGTCACAAACCATAGACGGGGTAAAGCACCTGACCCTCGACCAGCATTTCGACGGCCGTGGATTCTTCATGGAGACCTACCGGTCTTCATGGCTGCCGGGCACGACCTTCGTACAGTGCAACACGTCGAAATCCGAAGCAGGCGTGCTGCGCGGGCTCCACTACCACCTGGCGCAGGAAGACCTCTGGTTCATCCCCCACGGCGCAGCACTCGTGACGCTGATCGACCTGCGTGCCTCCTCTCCGACCCACATGGCCGTCGAGCAGTTCGAGTTGACGGGCCCCGCTGCGGTCCACATCCCGATCGGGGTTGCACACGGTTTCTACGCCCCGGTCGAGACGCTGATGTCGTACATGGTGACCGCCTACTACGACGGCTCGGACGAGCTGGGAGTGCTCTGGAATGATTCCGCGCTCGGCATCACCTGGCCGGTGGAATCGCCCATACTCTCCGAGCGCGACCAGGCGGCAGCCAAATGGGCCGACGTTCCGGCGGAACGACGTCCCTCGTGAGCCGCCGCTACCTCGTCACCGGCGGCGCGGGTTTCATCGGCTCGAACTTCATCCGCCGGGTGCTGGAGCACGAACCGGACGCCGAGGTGACCAACCTCGACCTGCTGACCTACGCCGGCGTCAAGGCCACCGTGGACGAACTGGACGCCAACGGCCGCCACTCCTTCGTTCTCGGCGACATCCGTGATGCTGCCCTGGTCGACCGGCTGCTGCCCGGCCATGACGTCGTCGTCAATTTCGCGGCCGAGAGTCATGTCGACCGATCCATCGAAGGTCCGTCGGTGTTTCTCGAAACCAACGTCGTCGGCACCGGGGTGCTCATCGATGCGGCTCGCCGGCACGGGATCCCGCGATTCATTCAGGTCTCGACCGACGAGGTGTACGGGTCCATCTCAGAAGGCTTTGCCGGCGAGGATGCCCCGCTCGACCCGTCGTCCCCCTATTCGGCGTCGAAGGCGGCGAGCGACCTCCTCGTCGGGTCCTACGCAGTCACCTTTGACTACCCCGCCATCATTACCCGCTGCACCAACAACTACGGTCCCTACCAATTCCCGGAGAAGGTCATCCCCCTGTTCGTCACCAACCTGTTCGAGGATCTCCCGGTGCCGCTGTACGGAGACGGCCTCAACGAGCGTGATTGGCTGTACGTCGACGACCACTGTGCGGCGCTTCACCTGCTGGTAGAGGCCGGCCGGCCCGGGGAGGTGTACAACATCGGTGCCGACGCCCAGGTCACCAATCTCGAGCTGACCCGCAAGATCCTCGCCCTGCTCGGCAAAGACGAGAGCCTCATCGAACCGGTGACCGACCGCCCCGGCCACGACCGCCGCTATGCCGTCGACTCGTCGAAGATCCGGGCATTGGGGTGGGAGCCGTCCCACAGCCTCGATGATCGGCTGGGAGACACCATCGATTGGTACCGTTCCCGGGAGGATTGGTGGCGGCCGTTGAGGGAGGAACGGTGAAGGGCGTAGTGCTGGCCGGCGGCGCAGGCAGCCGGCTGCGACCGATCACGTTCGCGATGTCGAAGCAGCTGGTACCCGTGGCCAACCAGCCGATCCTGTTCTATGGACTGCGGGATCTGTCCGCAGCAGGCATCACCGAAGTGGCCATCATCATCTCGCCGGAAACCGGCCAGGAGATTCGCGACGCAGTGGGGGATGGATCCCGGTTCGGCATCACGCCCGAATACATTCTCCAGGACCGTCCAGACGGGCTCGCCCACGCTCTCAAGCTCGCAATGCCGTTCGCCGGCGGCGACTCCGTCCTCATGTACCTGGGGGACAACCTGGTGCGGCAAGGGGTCGCCGACGTGGTCAGGGATTTCGAAGACCACCAGCCAAACGCCCAGATACTCCTGGCCGAAGTGCCCAACCCGAGCTCCTTCGGTGTCGCCCAGCTCGACGAGAACGGACAGGTGTATCAGCTCCTGGAGAAACCGGAGAACCCGCCCACCAACCTCGCTCTCGTGGGCGTCTACCTGTTCGACTCGACGGTCAACGAGGCGCTGGACGCCATCGAGCCCTCCGACCGCGGTGAGCTGGAGATCACCGATGCCATCCAGTACATGATCGATTCCGGGCGCCGGGTTCGCGCCTCGATGATCGGAGGCTGGTGGAAGGACACCGGCAAGAAGGAAGATCTCCTCCACGCCAGCGAGCTGGTGCTCGAGACGCTGCTTACGTCGTTGAAAGGCGAGGTCATCGACTGCCGGCTGCGGGGTGAGGTGCAGGTCGGGCTTGGATCCAAACTGGTCGACTGCGACGTGATCGGGCCGGTGGTCATCGGCGAGGGCGTTGAGATCGAGCGCTCCACGGTGGGGCCCAACACCACGATCGGGGATCGGTGCCGGATCACCGATGCCGTGGTGCGCCGGTCCATCCTGATGGAGGAGGTGGAGCTGACTCACTGGCGGCTGCGCGACTCCCTGATCGGCCGGCGAGCGTCTATCGGCGGCTCCGCCCCTCCGGCCTTTGTCGAGTTGACGGTCGGCGACCGATCGGAGATCATCGGCTGATGATCCTGATCATCGGCCGGGGCGGACAACTCGGCACCTCGTTCGCCAACTTGCTCGGGCCCGATGGCCGGCCCCTCGGCATCGATGAGCTCGACCTGACCAATTTCGACGATATCGTGCCGGTACTCGATCGCTTTCATCCCGATGCTCTCATCAACTGCGCCGGCCACACTGCGGTCGATCTTGCCGAGCAGCAGGCCGAGCTGGCCTACCTCCTCAACGCATCGGCCGTCGGCCAGATGGCTCGCTGGGCGGCCGGGCGCTCCATCCCGTTCGTCAACTTCTCGAGCGACTACGTGTTCGACGGGACCAAGCGCACGCCGTACGTGGAATCAGACGAGCCCAACCCCATCAACACCTACGGCAACAGCAAGCTGGCAGGAGAGACCGAGGGGCTGGCCGCCCATCCGGAGATGTTGGTGGTTCGCAGCTCATGGCTTCTTTCCGGAACCTCTCCCAACTTTGCGGCGACCGTGCTCCGCAGGGCGCGTGAAGGGCCGATACGCGTGGTCGACGACCAAATCGGTGTTCCCAACCTCGCAGACGACATCGCAGTGGCCACCCTGGAGGCCCTCAACGCCGGCGTCACGGGCATCTTGCATCTCTCCAGTGCGGGCGAAACGACCTGGTTCCATCTCGCCCGTATTGTGGTGCGGCTGGCCGACATGGATCCCGAGCTGGTGCAGCCGATCTCGACCGAGGAATACGGGATCGGAGCGCTTCGCCCCGCCTATGGCGTGCTTGCCTCCGCCCGCGATACCGGGATCGAAGTCCCTTCCTGGGAGCGGTCTCTTCCGGCGGCGGTCAAGGAGATGCTCAGCTGGGTCTGACCGGGAGACGGTCAGGCGGTGCAGCTATCGGGTGAATAGATGCCGATGATCTCGCCGGTGGGATCGCTCGAGGTCACCGGGCCCCAGATGAGCAGCGACCCGTCACCCGACCGGACTTGAAACACCAGCCCGACACTTTCGTCGTTGAGATAGGAGACCCGGCTGTAGGCGGATTCGAGGTCGCGAATGCTGTCGCCGACGCCGACACGGCTGATGGTGCGAACCGTCGGATACCGAAGGCTGTCGTAGGTGCTGTCGACCCGATATCCGGCGAAGCTCATGACCCCGGCGTCGTTCTCCACTCCGATGACGAGCAGCCTGCCCCAGCGCGCCGTCTGGATCACGTCTCCTTCACAGGTCCCGAACTGGCCGGCCGAGATCCCGGGACGGCCGACTTCCGACGCCTCGTCGAGGCTGGCCCCGAGGCGGCCGAGAACCGTGTTGAAATCATCGCCGAACGTGAACGGCTCGATTCCGAAGGCGCCGAGCCGCAGCTCACTGAGGGGAATCGGCCGGCCGACGGGAATGATCGTGAGGGGCGGCAGCGTGGTGGTCGTTGCCACCGTGGTAGTCGGCGCCGGTGTCGTCGTGGTGGCGGGGGCGGTCGTGGCGGTGGTGGTGGCCACGGTGGTGTTGGCCGCAGTGATCCCGAGCACCTCGACCGGTTCGTCGGCCGACCCAAACAGGCGGGTGAGCCCGAAGACTGCGATGAGGGCTATGACGCCTGCGACGATCGCCGTCGGCCAGAATTCACGCGGCCGGTCCCGCACGGGCAACGGGAGGGCGAGAGGATCGTCGGTCTCGGCATCCGACCACAGCGGGTTCGTCGGCTCGCTCTCGAGCAACTTGCGGTACACGGCGGGAGCGGCCAGCAAGCTGTCCGTGCTCAGATCGGCCTCCTCGTACCGCGACACGTAGGCGCCGGTTGGGGCGCGTTCGGTCAACTCATGCCCGCAGGACGGGCAGGATCGGGAATCGGCGCTGAGCGCGCCCGCACAAATGGGACATCGGCCGCTCATGGGTGTCCCGGGATGTTATCGAGGTTTCGCGACCTGCGGGGGTGTTTCTCGCCGACGGGAGCCGGTGGGCACCGATCCGCCGGCCGCGGGCCCTAGCGGAGCTGCTTGCGCAGGACCTCGGGATCCTCGGTTGGTGCGGAGCAGACGAAACGCCGGCATACGTAGGCAGCGGCCGGGCCGGCATGTGGCGTGCGTCCCTCGAGCAACGGGATCGCGGAGGCAGCTGCGCCGGTCGAGCGGGCAAGCACCGCGTAGGGCCGGTACTCCTCCCAGAACGCGTGCAGCAGCCCTCCGACATCGGCGCCGACGATGGCCACCTCAACTGGGGGAGCGAGCCACGAGTGAGCGACCGCCAGCAGGTGTCCGATCGCCGAGGGGTACTGATCGGCGAGCAATGCTCCCGCCCGCAGCGCCGATTCGCTCCGGTCGAACAGGCCCGGATCTCCCGTCAGCAGCGCAGCCGTCAACAGCGCCTCGGCGGCCAGCGAGTTGCCGGAGGGGGCCGGGTTGTCCATGAGGTCCTGGGGGCGGGTGATCAGCTCGTCTGCGTCGTGTGCGGTCGAGAAGATCTCGTTCCCGTCCCAGAACAGCTCGAGCATGTCCGTCACCAGGCCGAGGCCGGCTTCGAACCATTCTTCCTCGCCGGTCGCCTGATAGAGCGCCAGCAAGCCGACGGCGTAGCCGGCGTAATCGTCCAGAAAGGCGGGCACGCGGGCCTCGCCCTGCCGATAGGAGCGGAGCAGCCGTCCGTCGTCGCGGCGGAGGTGGGCGAGGACGAATCTGGCGTTGGCGCGACCCGCTTCCAGGTACCGCTCCTCCCCGAGGACGGCCCCTGCGTCCGCCAGCGCCCGCAGGGCGAGACCGTTCCACGCCGTGATGACCTTGTCGTCGAGGCCCGGCCGTTCCCGCCGTGACCTGGCCTCCAGCAGGCGCGTTTTGGCATCGGCGACCACCGATGACAGCCATTCGCGGCCGACGCCGGCGCCGTCGGCCACCTGGGCAACGCTGCGAGCAGCGTGCAGGATGTTGGCCCCGTCGAAGTTACCGCCGGGAGTCACTCCCAGCACCTCGGCGGCGATTGCGGCGTCCGGCCCGACCAGCTCGGCGAACTCGTCGTAGCCGAACACGTAGAACTTGCCCTCGACGCCTTCACTGTCGGCATCCTCCGCCGACGCGAAGCCTCCACCGGGCAAGCCGAGATCGCGCAGCATGTAGTCGAGCGTCTCGCCGGCGACCCGCAGATAGCGCGGCTCCCCCAGCTCCTGGCCGGCCCACAAGTAGAGGCGGGCGAGGAGCGCATTGTCGTACAGCATCTTCTCAAAGTGCGGCACCAGCCAGGTGCGATCCGTTGCATAGCGGGCAAACCCTCCGCCGAGGTGGTCGTAGATGCCGCCATCGGCCATGCGGTCGAGCGTGAGGCGAAGGATCTCGTCCGTCTGGCCCGCCCACGGCTGGCGACGGGCCCGCAGGAGAAACTCGAGGCTCGGGACCTGAGGGAATTTGGGGGCCCCGCCGAACCCGCCGAACTCATGATCGGCGCCCGCCACCAGCCGGTCGTGGGCAGCCTGAAGCTGGGCGGCAGTGATCGCTTGCTCTCCCGGCCCGATTCGCCTGGAGACCGCCTCGACGAGCTGATCCGACTGGGATTCGATGTCCTGTCGTCGCTCCCGCCACGCCTCAGACACTGCGCCCATCACCTGCCGAAATGAGGGCATGTCACCGCGAGGCTCGCGGGGGAAATAGGTGCCGGCGAAGAACGGCTTCCCGGCGCCGGTGATGAAGACGGTCATCGGCCACCCGCCATGGCCGTTCATGGCCTGGACGGCAGTCATGTAGATGCCGTCGACGTCGGGCCGTTCCTCCCGGTCGACCTTCACGTTGACGAACGACTCGTTCATGATCTCGGCGGTGTCGGGGTCCTCGAAGGACTCATGCGCCATGACGTGGCACCAGTGACAGGCCGAGTACCCGACCGAAAGCAGGATCGGACGATCGAGATCCCGGGCGGCTTGAAACGCCTCCTCGCCCCACGGATACCAGTCCACCGGATTGTCCTTGTGCTGAAGGAGGTAGGGGCTGGTGGCGTCGGCAAGGCGGTTCGGCATCTCAGCAACGTAGCGCGGGTGCGTGACGCTCACGTCCCCGGCCGGCCCCGCGACGGGTGTCTGCGGCTGTCGTACCGGGATGCGGGAACCCGGAAAATAGCCCACACTGAGGGAGAGAGGCCTCCGGCGGCCGTGAGGAAGGCTCGGCCCCCGCCTTGGAAGTGATCAACATTCCCTGATTTGGGGGGTTCTCAAGACACCGAATCTATGTCATATTGATTCGCCGGGGCGCATGTATGTGATCCCCGGGAGCACCACTGAGGAGGAACGCCATCTATGGCAACGACAGCGAGTAGGCCGCGCGCCCGCGGGCACAACAAGCTCATGGACGAGCGCGGACGACTGACCACCGACCTGGTGAGCCAATACCTCACCGCCATTGGCGAATACGATCTCCTGACAGCCGAGCTGGAAGTCGAGTTTGCGCAGAAGATCGAGGCCGGTCAGGACGCTGCCGAACGACTTGAGAACAAGGAATTCAAGACGCGCAAAGAAGAGCTCGACTTGCGCCGACAAGCGCGGCAGGGTCGCAACGCCAAAGATGCCTTCCTCACCGCCAACCTGCGGCTGGTCGTGGCGAATGCCCGCCGGTACGCCAACACATCCGGCATTGATTTCCTGGATCTGATCCAGGAAGGGAATCTCGGCCTGATTCGTGCCGTAGAGAAGTTCGATTGGCGCAAGGGCTTCAAGTTCTCCACCTACGCCACCTGGTGGATTCGCCAGGCCATCACCCGCGCCATCGCCGACAAATCCCGGACGGTTCGGATTCCCGTTCACCTCCACGACACGCTGGCGGCGGTACGGGCCGCCCAGGCGAGCCTCAAGGCCGAGCTGGGACGCGACCCCAAGCCCGACGAGATCGCAGAGGAGGCCGGTGTCACGGTCGACAAGGTCGAGCTGGCTCTCGGCGTAGCAGACACCGTGTCGCTGGAGCAGCCGGTGGGTGAGGACGGCGCACAGCTGGGCGATTTCATCGAGGACGACGAGGCCGTTGATCCGGTTCGGGTGACCGAAGAAATGGACATCGCCAACAGCCTTCGCAAGTCGATCGAACGGCTGCCCGAGCGAGAGGGACGAATCCTGGGCCTTCGCTATGGCTTCCTCGACGGGGTCCCGCGCACGCTGGAGGAGATCGGGGAGGAGTTCAATCTCACCCGTGAGCGGATCCGGCAGCTGGAGAAGCTGGCACTGTGCCGCCTCCGCCACCCGTCGTTCGGGATCCGGGAACAAGACCTCGTTTAGCCGGGAGGCGGGTTTCGCTTCAACGGCCTTGGGTGTGGCATACCCACCGGCACGCCGGTGAGTAGCCTGGATGCAACGGGAAGGGGACACGTGAATCTCGAAACTCTCGTAGGCGGCGGCGCCGAGGTGGTAGGGCCGGAAGCGACGCTGCGCGAGGTGGCGCAGGCCATGGTCAAGACCGGTGTCGGCAGTGTCGGCGTCGTCGACGGGCACGCCCTGGTCGGGATCCTCACCGAACGCGACATTTTGCGGGGGGTGGCGGAAACGGTCGAGCTCGACGCAGCGTTGGCCTCCGATTTCATGACCCCCGCTCCGGACACCTTTGCCCCCGACGTCGACGTCGAAGAAGCGGCATCCTGGCTGATCGAAACCGGCTACCGGCATCTTCCCGTCATGCGCGACGGCGAGTTGCTCGGCATCGCCAGCATTCGCGACCTGCTGTGGGCGATGGTCGAGGGTACCGAGTAGGAGGCGCCGGGTGCGCTGCCGGGCCGTTCTCGGCGACATCACCGCGATGGAGGTCGATGCCATCGTCAATGCGGCCAATACGACGCTGTTGGGCGGTGGAGGCGTGGACGGAGCCATCCATCGGGCAGCGGGGCCCGGACTGCTCGAAGCCTGCCGACAACTGGATGGCTGTGAGGTCGGCGACGCCAAAGCTACCCCCGGATTCGATCTCCCGGCGAGATGGGTGATTCACGCGGTGGGCCCCGTCTGGCGAGGCGGCCGCGAAGGGGAGCCCGGCCTGCTGGCGGCGTGCTACCAGAGAGCCCTCGAGGTGGCATCCGGGCTGGGGGTGCGAACCATCGCGTTTCCGGCCATCTCAACCGGCGCCTACGGGTATCCGAAGCAGGCAGCCGCCGAGGTGGCGCTCGAGGTGCTGCGGACGGCCGACACCGAGATCGAGGTTGCCACGCTCGTAGGGTTCGACGACGAGACGGTGGCCATCTACCGGGAACTGCTTTCGGGCGACCGGTAGGCGCCCACCCGTCCGTTCTACACTCCCGCCATGATCGACCTGCGGTCCGACACCGTCACCACACCCACCGAGGCCATGCGCCGGGTGATAGCCGAGGCCGAAGTCGGCGATGACGTCTATCACGACGACCCGGTAGTGCTTGCCCTCGAAGAGCACGTGGCGGGAGTGCTCGGCAAAGAAGACGCGATGTACGTCCCGACCGGCACGATGTCCAATCAGACTGCGCTGCGGGTGCACACCGACCCGGGCGACGTTGTCATTGCCGCCCGGGGCGCCCACATCAACGGCCACGAGCTGGGAGCCCCAGCGGTGCTCTCGGGAATCCGCATCAACGAGGTCGCGTCCCGTCGGGGGACGTTCACCCCCGAAGACATCCGGTCGGCCATCCCGATTCCGCCTCCCTCCATGCCGTCCTCACTGTTCGAGCCGACGACGCTGGTCGCAGCCGAGAACACTCACAACGACGCGGGCGGGACGGTGTGGCCGCTCGGATTGCTCAACGCCGTTGCCTCCACGGCTCACGAGCTTGGCCTCGCCACCCACCTCGACGGAGCCCGGCTGTGGAACGCCTCGGTGGCGAGCGGAGTCCCGGAGGAGACGTTCGCCTCCGGATTCGACACGGTGTCGGTCTGCTTCTCGAAGGGGCTGGGGGCACCGATGGGATCGGCGCTGGCGGGCCGGCGCGATCTAATCCATAGGGCGCGCCGCTTCAAGCAGATGTTCGGCGGCGGCTTCCGCCAGGCCGGCATGATGGCGGCCGGGGCGCTGTATGCCGTCGAGCATCATCGGGAGCGGCTGGCCGAAGACCACCAAACCGCCGCTCGGCTCGCCGTCGGGCTGGCGGAGATACCGGGGGTGACGATCGACCCGGGCGAGGTCGATACCAACATCGTGTTCTTCCTCATGGACGACGCCGATGTGGTGTGTGAGCGGCTGACCGAGCGGGGCGTGCTCATGCTCCCCATGGGCATCAATCGCATCCGTGCCGTAACCCACCTCGGCATCGACCCAGCCGACATCGACGCCGCTCTCAAAGTGCTGGCCGACGTGGCCGGCTAGCTCCAGGTGCCGGGTATGGGAGTGCGCACCGCCGATTACGAGTTTCTGGATGAGTTCCAGGCGAGGGGATACCGCCTGGCGGAAGAGGGAGTGCCGCTCCGGGCGCCGTTCAGCGGCCCGTCACTGCTCATCGGCGGCCGGCACGACACCATGGTCGGCTATCGCACCCTCCTCGCCAAGGACGTCGAGTCCATGAGAGGCACCGTCGCCGTTCTCGATGGAGGGGGGCATGTCGTGCAGTTCGAGCGAGCCCGGCTGGTCACCGTGCTGGTGGAGGACTGGCTGGACAGGATGGAAGCGGAAGGCTGAGGCGCCCTGCTCAGGTGCGAACCCAGACGAGTGCGACCTCGTCGACGGAGATGTCGGTCTTCTCGAGCCCCACTTCGATGGTATCGATGGCGCCTGCGACATCCTCCCATGTGTCGTCGATCTCCTCGACTTCGAGGATCAGATCTTGTTCGAGGTCGGCGATCTCCTCGGCTTTGTCCTGCACTTTGGCCTCGGCGGTCCGCAGCCGTTGCTCAGTGCGCTGTGTCTGGCTGCGGCGGCGAGAAGCCCCGGACAGTGAACGGGTTCTCCGACCCCCCAGCAGCACTCCCAATACCTCGCCGGCCCCCGACATCCACTCGTCGCGCTTGCGAGTGCCGGCGTCGATCTCCAGTTCCTGCATGCGCCGGGTGGCGGCGGCCAGTTGCTCGCGGGCCCGGTCGAGCTTGGTGTCGAGCCGGTCGCGCAGCTTGGCTATCTCGGCGTCCGCCGCCTCCTCTGCTGCCCGGTCGCACCGGGCCTGGAACTCGGCCTCGGTCTCGCCCACCCGGGAGTACAACTTGAGCTCGGCGTTGCGGAACACCTCGACGGTGGCGTTTCGATACAGGTGGTCTTTCAGGTCGGTCTTGACCGACGTCCAAAAGGTGGACTTGTCGATGGGGGCATCCACGATCGTGTAGTTGGCGCCGTCTGGAGCCTCAGAGCGGAAATCGCGATCGTCGTAGTCCACGACCACAGCCTCTTCGGGCTCGAACCGCGCACCGAGGGGGTGGAAGATTGCCTCCCATGTTTGGCTGTGCTTCAGGTCGGCTTTGGTCTCGTCGTACACGAGGTCGACCCTGGCGGCAATCATCGGCTCGAGCCTGGTGCCGGTCGGGTTGGCGCCGACCAGCGACGCCCAGGGCGCCGCCGGGTCCAGGTACAGGACGGGAATGCGGGACGCCACCTCGGGGGCTACCGGAGTCTCGTCGTCGGCGGGTGTGGCGGCGGGAGCCGCTTCTGCGGCCGGCGCCGGCGGCTCTTGGGACCGGCGCTCGGGCGCATCGCTCGTCAACCGGCTCACTTCCTCCCGGGTCAGAGGACCCCGCAGGTAGGACATGGCCCACCGGGTTGCGAACACACTGGGCTGTGTTTCGTGGGTGTTGTGAAGGAGGAACTGACGCTTGCCGAGGCCGCTGATCATCTTGTCGATTTCCTGCATGTCGGTGTCGCCCCGGGCGGATTCGAGAGCCTCGAGAATCCGGGCCTTGTCCCGTTCGGTCTGGAGCCGTCCAATCATCCAGGTGCCGGTGTTCGACATCGCTTTGTAGTCCAGATCGACGGGGTTCTGTGTGGAGAGCACCAGCCCAACACCGAAGGCACGTGCCTGTTTCAGCATGGTGAGGATCGGCTTCTTGGCCGGCGGGTTGGCCGTCGGCGGTGCGTACCCGAACACCTCGTCCATGTACACAACGGCCCGAAGATCGGTGGCACCCGACAGGCGGCGCATCCACGTCACGACCTTGGACAGGACCATCGTGACGATGAATTGGCGCTCCTCGTCTGACAGGTGGGCAAGGTACAGGATGGCCGCCCTTGGCTCGCCGGCCGGCGTATACAGCATCGATTGAATGTCGAGGGGAGCTCCTTCGGCCCAGGCCGCGAACGACGGCGAAGCCACCAGCCCGTTGAGCCGCATCGCCAGGGCCGTGCGGTCCTTGGGCGGGAAGAAGGTGTCGACCTCGAACACGCCCAGCTTGCGCATCGGGGGCTCCTGGACCTGGCTGATGAGCGAGGCCATGTCGAGGTCGCGGCCCTGGCTCCAGGAATGCTCCAGGAGGTTGGCAAGCAGGATGTGCTCGGGAGACGACAGCGGATCGGCGTCGATGTCGGCCAGCTTCAGCAGGCTGGACACGAAACCCTCGATCTCGTCGCGGCCGGCTTCGGCATCCACACCCCAATCGATGTCGGGGGCCGCCAGTGACCCGACGACGTTGACCGGAACGCCTGCACTGGAGCCCGGCGTGTAGATGGTGACGTCCACCTCGCGCTCGAGGCGGGCGATCTTCTCCAGCCCGGGATCCCACCCGGAAATGCCCTTCTTCCACAGCTCGGCCGTCTTCTCCGCCAGCTCCCCGGTCGTGATGTCCGCCTGGCGTGCCTCATCCGGGCTCACCCACGGTTCGAAATCGGAGGGGGCGAACTCGGGGAAGAGCAGCTCGAGATTCCCCATGTCGCCCTTGGGGTCTATGACCAGGACCGGGAGGCCGCCGAGCAGCGCCTCCTCCAAGAGGATCACGCCCAGGCCGGTCTTGCCCGACCCGGTCATGCCCACGATGACGCCGTGGGTGGTGAGGTCGGAAGGGTCGTAGTCGACGTCGGCCCCGGTGCGATCGCCGCCGGCGGGATCGATGACGTGTCCGAGCAGGAAGCCTTCGCTCATCTCCCCCCTAGGACACGGGTACGCGCCGGCGGATCAGCTCCACGGCTTCGTCCACGGTGTCGACACACGTCACGAGGGAAACATCGGTGCCGAGAAGCTCACCGAGATGGTCGACCAATTCCTGCCAGAGCGGCCCGACCGCAACGACCGGGTTGGGCGGCGAATCTGAGAATCGGGCGACAAAGGCGAGGTTCCACGCCACCATCAACTCGGTGAAGGTGCCGATGCTGCCGGGAAGGGCGACGCAGGCATCGGAGAGGTCGACCAGCTCGTGAATCCGCTCGGTGAGACTGGCTGCCCGGATGTGCTCCTGAACGAACCGGTTGGCGACCTCGCGGTGTGGGAAGACCTCGGGGGCGGTCACTCCCGTCACCATCCCTCCTGCCGCGTCGGCCCCGGCCGACACGGCTTCCATCGATCCGTCATACCCACCGGTGGCCACGGCATATCCAGCTTCGGCCAGCAACTGCCCAAGTCGAACGGCTTCCTCGTAGTCATCGTCGCCCGGTTTGCCGGTCGACGATCCGAACACAGTCACAGTCGGTGCTCCCATGTGCAGCGATGCTAGTCAGGGCCGTTCCCGTGGACGCCGCCCGAGCGCGGGTTGCGGTCGCCCCATACCGGGCGCCGGCGTCCCGGGACGGCGCACACGTCGCCCGGATGCACCGACTTCGCGGGTCTGAGGAGGCGGTCGAGTTTCGCCGGCGGCTCAGAAATGGCAAACTGGCTGCTGTACCACCGATAGGAGAGACCACATGGGATTCATGGACACCGTCAAGGGCTGGTTCGGCAAGGCTAAGGATGTCGCCGGCGACGTCGGAGAGACGCTCGGCGATGTTGCCGAAAAGGCCGGTGACGCGGCCGGAGACGCCTTCGACGCCGTCAAAGACAAGGCCGGCGACGTGGCCGACGCCGTCAAAGACAAGTTCGATGGCGACGACGAGGAAACTCCCGCCGGCGAGTAGCCCGTTTCGACTTCGGAGAGAGAGCCTCACGGGGCTCTCTCTTTGGCGTGTGTGGCCGCCCTCTTTCGAGAAGCAGGCCACGCGAGACGGGAGGCCGTGTCGCGGGCATGAGTCGCGAAATCGGTGCTTATCCGGCCAATGGGGCTGGTGGCGGTGGAACAGCCACGGTCGCGTGCCTAAGGTATTGGGCGTTGCGCCCGTCGCGGGGCATTTTGTCCGGGAGCCGGGGCAGCGTTCTTCATAAGGAGGAGTAAGTGAAAAAGTATCGATGGCTAGTCGTCATCGCCGTATTCGCGCTGATTGCAGCCGCGTGTGGAGGCGATGACGGTGAAGGCGACGGTGGTGGGGAGTTCGCCGGGAAGACCGTCACCGTGTTCTCGTCAGAGGACGGCGAGGCCGAGGCCGGTGGGATCCAGGCAGCACTCGACGTCTTTGCGGCCCGCACCGGGATGACGATCACCCATACGGGCGCCCGTGACTTCTCGGATCAAATTAATGCGCAGGCCGCCGGCGGCAACCCGCCGGACATCGCCATGTTCCCACAGCCTGGCAAGGTGAAGGAATTCGCGGCTCAGGGCTTCCTGTTGCCGCTGGATGCCGATGTTGAAGACGCAGTCAGGCCGCAGTGGCCGGACGGCACGCTCGAGGCCTACTCATATGAGGGTGATCCGTATGCCATTCAGGTGAAGACCGACCTCAAGTCGATCGTCTGGTACAACAACCAGATCTTCGCCGACGGCGGCTATGACATCCCGGAGACGCTCGACGAGCTGGTCACTTTGAGCAACCAGATGATCGCCGACGGCCAGACACCGTGGTGCATCGGCATCGAGTCGGGACCGGCCACCGGCTGGGTATTCACCGACTGGATGGAAGACTTCATGCTCAGAGTTGAGGGCCCAGACGGCTATGACGACTGGGTCGACAACACGCTCAAGTTCGACGATCCCAAGGTCGTTGCCGTGGGTGAGTTGATCCTCTCTATTTGGAACACGCCGGGTAACACGTACGCGGCCGGTGGTTCGATTGCAGCCACCGCCCACAGTGCGGACAACGGGCCGGCGTTGGTCGATGGCACCTGTGCCATGGTCAAGCAGGCGTCGTTCTTCCCGGCCTTCTTCCCAGAGGGCACGACCGTTGGAGAGGACGGCCAGATCGGCACGTTCTACTTCACGTTCCCGGCGCCGGACGGCTCTGAGCCGGTGCTGACGGCTGGTAACTCGGCTGCAGCCTTCCGGGATGCGCCCGAGGTGTGGGCTGTGATGGAATACATGGGCTCGACCGAGTACGCCGAAGAGCGGCAGAAGGCTCAGCGTGCCGGCAAGGGCGGCGGAGCCTCCGGGTTCCTGTCGGCCAACCTGGACGTTGACACGGACTTGTGGGATCCGCTCGAGGCAGAGTTCATTGAAGTTCTGCTGGCAGCTGATCCGGCCCGTTTCGACGCCGGTGACGCCATGCCCGGAGCGACCATCAACCCGTTCTGGAATGAAGGCACCAGCGCCGTCAATGGCGACAAGACTGTTGCGGAGGCGTTCGCAGCCATTCAAGCGGAGTGGCCCGACAGCTAACCACGACATCCGAGGACCGAACACGAAACCGGCCTGCATCGCAGGCCGGTTTCGTCTAGGTTGTTGAAAACCACGGGCAGGGAGCCACACTGAACCGTCTGCTAGCCACCGCCATCGGCATTGTCGCCGCTGTCGGCTTGAGCGCGGTTGTCTTCATCGGCATCAACAAGCTCTTCGACCTGACCGAGAAGCGCTTCTCGTGGTTCAACGCCATCGTCGGTGCTGCGCTGTCGGCGGCCGTTTTCTTGATCCTCTGGGGAAATCGGCTTCTAGAACTTCCCGTTCTGGTGACGCTCATCGGCATAGCCATCGCTACCGGAGTGGGCTACCTCCTCGGGTCGGTGGAGGATCCCGGCCGGCGTATGGTCATCGGTCTCGCGGGTGGCGGTGCGATCGGCCTCCTCCTCGGCCTGACGGTCAAGACCGACTATGCGCCTTCGCTGGAGCCGGTGAGCATCGTCATCGGGGTGGCGGTTGGGGCTGCGCTCGGCTACGGCTGGTGGGCCCTGAGCCGCAACGGCCGGGAGACGATGGTGCAGCGGGTGCTGGCGGGGACGGCCGTCGGGTGGTTGTTTGGAGGCTGGCTGGCGGCTGATTTCGACGGCTCACGCGTCGAGTTGGTTATCGTCGCACTCGTTCTGGGGCTGACCCTGGGCGGGGCACTGGGTCGTTGGCAGCATCCGGACCCGATCCGTCGCGGCGACGTGGCTGTCGCCAGCCGCAAGTATATTTTCCTGGCCCCTGCGTTGATCTTTGTCGGCGCCACTCTGGTCATCCCGCTGATACGCACGATCTGGCTGGGGTTTCTCACAGGGTCCCCCCGGGACCTGCGTTGGAACGGGCTCACCAACTACGCCGACATCTTCTCCGATCCCAACATCATCGACTTCGACGACGCAAGCGGTCTCTTCACGAGTCGGCTCTTCTGGGTTGGGCTCCTTCTGATTGGTGGCGGCCTCATCGCCGGACGGGTACTCGGCAGACAGATCGGTGCCAATTTCTCAGCCGGGGCAGGCAGCGTCTCGATGCTCGCCGGCGGGGTGACGCTGCTCGGTTTCGCCGTGTTCACCGTCATCCGGGGAACCATCTCCAACAACATCTGGTGGATCTTCGCCGTCATCATCTTCGCCGTTGGGCTTGGCCTGGCCGTGGCGGTGCTCGCCGACCGCGCCAAGGGCGAGAACATCGCCAAGTCGCTGATCTTCTTACCGATGGCGATCAGCTTTGTCGGCGCCGGCATCATTTGGCGCTTGATCTACGTCGCTCGCCCCCCGCAGGAGGCGCAGTCGGGCGTCTTGAACACTCTGTGGGTTCAGATCGGCAAGTGGAGCAACTCGACCTCCGCCACTACCGTCATCTCGGTCATCCTCGGCGTCATCGCTGCTGCGCTGCTGTATCTCGCCTGGCGGGGTTGGCAGGCCGAGTCGAGTGCGATCCTCACCGGCTCGCTGGTATCGGCGGCCGGCATCGGTTGGCTCATATACCGGTTCGTCGGGCCCGGGCTGGGTGGGTTCAAGACTGACGAGGTCACGGGTCAGATCGTCGGCGACCCCGTGCTGTTCATCCAGGAGAATCCGTTCAACAACTTCTGGATGATGGTGGTATTCATCTGGATTCAGACCGGGTTTGCCATGGTCATATTCTCCGCCGCGATCAAAGCGGTACCGGAAGACCTGCTTGAGGCCTCCCGCATCGACGGGGCTACCGAGGCGCAGACGTTCTGGCGGGTGACCGTTCCCCAGATCTACCCGACGATCGGGGTGGTGGTCACGACCTTCATCGTCACCGTGCTCCGAGTCTTCGACATCCCCAAGGTCATGACCAACGGCAACTTCGACACCCAGGTTCTGGCCAACGAGATGTGGGAGAGGGCCTTCACCCAGCTCGACTTCGGCCTGGGGTCGGCGGTGGCGGTGGTCCTGTTCGTAGCGGTCCTGCCCGTCATGTTCATCAATATCCGCCGCATGCAGAGGGAGAGGCTGGGATGACGACGACCACCGTCGATCGAACGGCTCCCGCCGTCGGCGGCCTCACCGGACGTCGTCCCCTCGGCAAGCGCATCTACGGGTTCCTTCGCTCCATCCCGACCTGGTTCCTCTGGATCCTCGTGATCATCTGGACGATCCCGACGTTCTCTCTCTTCGTGAACTCCTTTCGGACCCGCGAGGCGCAGCGGGCGAGCGGCTTCTGGACCGCCTTCGGCGACGACGACTTCCCCATTCTCCGGAACTACCAGGACGTGCTCTTTCCCGAAACCGGATCCGGTCTGGGCAATGCCCTCCTCAACTCTGCGGCCATCGCAATCGTTGCCACGATCATTCCCATTGCGATTGCTGCATTCGCTGCGTACGCATTCGCCTGGATCGACTTCAAGGGCCGCGAGTGGCTCTTCATCGCAACCGTCGCCCTGTTGGCGGTACCGACCCAGGTTTCTCTCATCCCGCTCTTGTCGGCCTACTCGAATGGCGTCGCTTGGACGGTCCCATTCATCGAGCGAACCGTGACCCTATTCCCGGACCTCGGATTATCGGGGGAGATACCCGCCGTGTGGCTCACCCACACGGGCTTCGCCATGCCCTTCGCCATCTTCTTGCTCCACAACTACATCGCCGGTCTGCCACGGGACCTGTTCGAGTCGGCTGCCATCGATGGTGCCGACCACTTCAAAGTGTTCTTCCGGCTTGTTCTGCCCCTGTCGGTTCCGGTGCTGGCCGCCTTCGCCATCTTCCAGTTCCTCTGGACCTGGAACGACTACCTCATCGCCCTGACGATGATCGGCGGGAATCGAGAGGCGCTCCCGGCCACCATCGTGGTGGCGTCGCTGGCCGGCGAGTTCAACGATCGCGAGCACCTGCTCTCGGCCGGTGCGTTCGTGATCACGGTGGTGCCGCTCGTCGTGTTCTTCGCCCTGCAGCGTTTCTTCGTCAGAGGCATCACCGCCGGCTCGGTGAAGGGCTAGGCGCGCCGGCCGACCATCTCGACCCGGCGCTTTCTGGCAATCGGAAGGTGTCGGCAGTCCGATCCCAGGTGCCACCAGGCCCTGTCGGGGTCGTTGGCGACCGGTTGGGTCGGGACCCGGTAGCCTGGCGCCGATGAGGGCTGTTTTCTCCGAACCGACGCCGTTCGCGATTGCACACCGGGGCAGCCGGCTGCTCTGGCCCGAGAACACCATGGAGGCCTTTCAGGGTGCGGTTGACCTGGGATACCGCTTCCTCGAGAGCGACCTGCACCGCACGAGCGATGGCGTGCTCGTGTTGCTCCATGACGACGCAGTGGACCGCACCACCGACGGCACCGGGCCGGTGGCAGGCAAGACGTGGGCCGAGATTGGGGAGCTCGACGCCGGGTATCGCTTCGCGCCCCACCACGGATATCCGCGCCGGGGCCAGGGTGTTCGCATTCCCAGCCTCGACGAGCTCTTCGATGCCTTTCCGTCTATCCGCCTCGTGGTCGACCTGAAGCAGTCGGGTTTGGAGGCCGATGTCGCCGGGTACCTGCGCCGGCGCGGGCTCGAGGATCAGGTCATCGTGGGCGGATTCTCCGACGTTCGCCTGGCGCGTTTTCGCTCTGCCAGCAACGGGCGGGTGGCGACGTCGTCGGGACCGGCCGAGACCATGGCGCTGTGGGCGGCGGCGCGACTGGGCAGGTCGCTCGCAACCAAGGCCGATGCCCTCCAGATACCCGAGAGTTTTGCGTTTCTCGAGCTGGCCGACCGCAAACTGGTGGAAGCGGCGGAGGCCGGCGGCCGTCAGGTGCATGTGTGGACCGTCAACGATCCCGGCCAGATGGCCCGCCTGCTCGACCGGGGAATCCACGCCCTCATCACGGATCGTCCCGACCTGCTGAGACAACTCCTGGAGGCTCGCGGGGAATGGGCGTAGGAAGCCTGTGCGGCGATGCTCGAAAAACAGTCGTTTGCCGGCGACCGGTGCGGATCTCCGGCACGCCGGCTACGGCGTGAGGCCCGGCGGCAGCTAGGCGTTGAAGAACCAGAACCAGGCCCCGGCCGCCACGACCCCGAAGAACAGGGCAGCCTTGAAGGCGCTCTTGGCTACGCCGTAGAAGAACCCGATGATGGCGAGAATGCCGACAATCACCAGGAAGGCGGTCAACGCCGGGTTACTGCCTGCCGCGGCCAGGAACTCCGACGGGATGCGGTCGACGACCGATTCGGGGAGCTGATCGACGATGTTGTCCGGCAGCTTCTCGAGGCCTTCGCGCCGAATCTGGTCGATGACGCTGGGCGGCAGGTCCTCCACTACGTCCGGCGGGAGCTCGTCGATGAGGTCGGCGAGCAGGTGGAGTGTTCTCATGAGAGATGGAGGCTAGCCGGGCCCCCGCTCAAGGTGGCGCGGGAGCCCAATCAGCCGTTTTCCGGAGGGGATTCCTCATGATCGGAGCCGTTCCCGCCGATGTCATAGCTACGTCTCCTGTGAGGTTTCCATGGACATTGAGATGCTGCGCTTCAACGGACGCACCTGGTCGCGGCCGTTCCCGGCACTCGACTCGGGCCGGACGCTGATAACGGTCTTTGGTGCTTCGTCGTTCGTCGACGACCCGGACCCGATTGGCGAGCTCGTCAGTGCCTTCCCAACCAGCCACATCATCGGGTGTTCCTCCTCTGGCGAGATCTTCGACGACACGCTGGCAGACGATTCGCTGTCGGTGGCGATCGCCCGATTCGATCGCACCGGCCTGCAGGTGGCGGTCAGCCCGATATCGTCCGGCACGTCTCGCATGGCAGGTTCGTCACTCGCCGGCCAGCTGGCTGCCCCGGATTTGGCCGCGGTGTTCGTGCTGTCGGAGGGGCTGGACGTGAACGGGACGGATCTGGCGGAGGGCCTCAACGGACGGCTTCCCGGAATCGTCATCACCGGGGGCCTGGCCGGGGACGGGGACCGCTTCGAGCAGACCTGGACACTGGTCGACGGCAAGCCGGTGCCCGGCTTCGTGACCGCAGTCGGCTTCTACGGGGAGCAAGTTCACGTCGGACACGGATCCCAGGGTGGATGGGACCGTTTCGGTCCGGAGCGCATCGTCACCCGGTCACGCGACAACGTGCTGTTCGAGCTGGACGGCGAGCCGGCCCTCGAGCTCTACAAGAATTACCTGGGTGAGCTCGCCTCCGGCCTCCCCGCCACCGGCCTCCTCTTTCCGCTGGCGCTGCGTGCCAGCGAAGACGACGACAAGCAACTGGTCCGGACCATCCTGGCGGTCGACGAGGAGACGCGGTCGCTCACGTTCGCCGGGGATATTCCGGAAGGCCATCGAGCCCAGCTCATGCAAGCCAACTTCGACCGGCTGGTCGGCGGGGCTGAATCAGCAGCCGAGTCCGCTCTCGTCGGAGACGTACCGGGCCCCTACCTGACGCTCGCCATCTCGTGTGTGGGGCGCCGCCTCGTACTCGGCGAGCGTACCGAAGACGAGCTCGAGGCTGTACGTCATGCGCTGCCTGAAGGCACCCACCAGGTGGGCTTCTACTCCTACGGGGAGATGTCGCCGTACACCGGAGGCACCTGTGACCTGCACAATCAAACGATGACGTTGACGGTGGTGGCCGAACGGCGATGAACCCCGTGCTCGCTCGACAGCTCCGGAGGCTCGGGCTCGACCCCAACATCCCGCCGGAGGATCCGGAGCAGTGGGCATCCTTCTTGGCCAGAATCAACACGTTCTACGACAGCTCCGACCGGAGCCGGTATCTCCTGGAACGATCGCTCGACCTTTCCTCCCGGGAGATGCAGCAGCTGTACGACCAGCTCGAGGCCACCGCTCGTTCCCGGGTGGAACTGTCGGAGATCCACTACCGCAACATCTTTCTCAACTCACCGATTGCCATGTGGGAGGAAGACTTCTCGGAGGCAGCAGCGTGGCTCGGAGCGCTGAAGGAGAGTGGTGTCCGCGAACTGCGCCGGTACCTCGATGCCAACCCGGCCGAGTTGGATCATGCGCTCTCGCTCATCCTGGTGCGTGACGCCAACCACGCCGCCGCCGAGCTGTTCGAGGCCGAGTCTCGCGACCAGCTGCTCGGTCCCCTGGATCCCGAAGGGATCGTCGACAAGACGGCGGCCATCGGCGAGCTGGAGGTCTTGTGGAACGGCGAGTCGCGCCATGATCGGGAGATGGTGGCCAGGACCCACAGAGGCAACCGCGTCGACGGGATCTTGCACTGGAGGGCGCCGACGCTGGGTATGAAGCGGGACCTGACCCGTGTCCTCGTTGCCATCGCCGACATCACGGCGCGGAAGGCGGCGGAGGAGCGGATGGCGGATTTGATCCGATCGAAGGATCAATTCCTGGCCGCCGTGAGCCACGAGCTCCGCACGCCGCTCACCACCGTCTTCGGAGCCGCCGAGAGCATGCAGGAGCAATGGAATGATCTCGACGACGAGCTGAAGAGAGAGCTGCTGGACCTCATTGCCGTCGAGAGCCGGGATCTCGCCCACCTCATCGAAGATCTGCTGGTCGCCGCCCGGGCCGACATTGGAACCGTCGTCGTGCGGCGGATGCCGATCGAGATTCACGCCGAGGTGACGATGGTCCTGGAAGCGGTGGCACTCGAGCGCGGGGTGGTCGTAGACGCATCGCGGGTGGAAGGATGGGCGAACGCCGACCCACTTCGCTTTCGGCAGATCCTGCGAAACCTCGTCGTCAATGCCATCAGGTACGGCGGCAGCCATCTCCGCATCGAAACGAAAACCAGTCTCGAGGGTGCCTTCGTCTACGTATGGGACAACGGCGACGGCATTGCCGAGGAGCAGCGCGAAACGGTGTTCGAGCCGTACGAGCGTGCCCATCTGGCGCTGGGCCTCCCGGGGTCGGTCGGTCTCGGCTTGTCGATATCCCGCCAGCTTGCCCGGCTCATGGGCGGCGATCTCACCTACGAGTACATCAGCGGGTGGAGCGTCTTCACCCTTCGCCTGCCGCTCTATTTCGAGGTGGGCGACGTCGCCTGAGGCCTGAGAGCCTTCGAGATCCTCGACCGGGCAGGCCGGCCGGGAGGGTGGCTACGGCGCCAGGATGGGCCAGACCTCGGGGGTATCGAAGCCGAGGCGCCAGAGGGCCGTCCCTGCCAGGCCCGCCTCGCGGGCGAACGCCATGCGAACGGCGAGGTGGTCGTAATCCTCGGCCCAGACGTACGTGCCGTCGTCGATGTCTACCCGGTCGATTCCAAACTCGGGGTCGAACGTGCGCGGGTGGGATCGGCTCAGCTCCACTACCGTCCCGATGGTTGCCACCTGCGGCCGCGGGAGGTCCTCGGGATCCCAGATTCGGGCATAGAGCGGGATTCCCAGCAGAATCTGGTGGGGATCGGCGTAGCGCAGCAGCCAATGGACCGCATCCTCCGTCCAGGCCTGCGAGGCGGTGGGCCCGGAGGGGCGGACTGTGGTGTGCTCGTCGTAGGCCATCAGCGCTAGATAGTCGGCAGCTTCGGCCAGCGCCCGGCGATCGTAGAGATTGGCACGGGCCTCCGAGAGAGTGGCGAAGTTCCGGGTACGCACCGTGATGTCCACCGACACGACGCCACCCCAGGAGTGGACGAACTCGCCGAGCTGGGCGACGAAGGCGGTGAAATGATCCCGATCTACGAAGCTGAAGGCTTCGAAATCAACGTTGATCCCGTCGGCTCCCGCCAGCTGCGCCGCCCCCGACAACTGGGCTACGAGCACGCTGCGCCGCTGCTCATCGGCGAGAGCCTTGCGGGTCCTGGCCGGCTCGAACCCGTTCGTGACGTACGGCCACACCTCGATCCCCATGTCGTGGGCGGCGGCCACGAAGTGGGGATCCGTTTCCCCCACCAGCAGGCCGTCGTCGTCGAGCGTCCACCATTTGGGGCTGGTGACCGTCAGCCCGGGGGCATCGGCGAGCTGCGCCAGATAGCCGTCGGAGTCTCCGGCCGCCTGCCAGGCCATCACAATCGGTTCTGTCGCCGGCACGGTCCGGCGCCACGGCTGCTCGATGATCAACTCGGTGGAGCCATCGGCCGCGGCCTGCACCTCCTGGGTCCAGGCCGGGCCCGTGCTCGTCTCGTCGACGACATAGTGGACGGCGAGGGTGACGGGGCGGTCGAAGGGCAGGAGGAGCAGGTCCCGCTCACCGGGTGCCAGCCGCACGGTCTGGCCGACCTGCACCGTGGCGCCGGTAGCCGCCCTCGCTTCGATATCGGATAGACGGACCGAGACGGTAGCGACCGCAGGCGGTGCAGGTGCGATCGTCGATGGTTGGGCGCCGGAACCGGTGGTGGTGGCCGCCACGGTCGAGCCGGAGCCGGCCGCGCTCGAGCAGGCGGCCAGGAGCGCTGCGATCACGGCGAGGCGCTTCATGCAAGGCTCGGCTTGAACCCCGGTCTGGCGAGCTCGAACGAAGAGATGTCGGGCTCGCTCTCGAGCGTGACGGCGATGTCGTCGAGCCCATTGAGCAAGCAGTGCTTGACGAAGGGATCCAATGCGAACGTAACGGTCTCGCCTCCTGCCGTCACGGTCTCGGCTTCGACGTCGATGACCACGTGCGACGCCGGGTCCGCTGCCAGCTCGGCGAGGCGCGCGACCTCCTCATCGGCGAGGATGATGGGCAGCAGCCCGTTCTTGAAGCTGTTGTTGCGGAAGATGTCGGCAAAGGAAGGGGCGATGACCGCCCGAATCCCCCAGTCAAGGAGCGCCCACGGCGCGTGCTCGCGGGAAGAGCCCGACCCGAAGTTCGGCCCCGTGACCAGCACCTGGGCGGATCGGTACTCCGGTCGGTTCAGCACGAACTCCGGACGGCGTTCGCCTTCGGAGTCGAACGCCCAGTCGTAGAACAGGAACGGCCCGAAGCCGCTCCGTTCGACCCGTTTGAGGAACTGCTTGGGGATGATCTGATCGGTGTCCACATGGGACCGCATCAGCGGCACCATCGTTCCCTCGATGCGCCGCACGGGGTCCATCAGTCGGTCCACTCTCGAACGTCGACGAAACGGCCGGCGACGGCGGCTGCCGCTGCCATCGCCGGGCTGACGAGGTGGGTGAGCCCACCCCTTCCCTGTCTCCCCTCGAAGTTCCGATTTGAGGTCGAAGCGCAGCGTTCGCCGGGTTGGAGGATGTCGGGGTTCATGCCGAGGCACATCGAGCATCCGGCATCCCGCCATTCGAAGCCTGCCTGAACGAAGACCTCGTCGAGACCCTCCGACTCGGCCTGCAGTTTCACCAGCCCGGACCCGGGAACCACCATTGCGTGCACATCCGGATGGATCTTCTTGCCTGCCAGGATGGCCGCCGCCGCCCGGAGATCTTCGATCCGTCCGTTCGTGCACGAGCCGAGAAACACCCGATCGATGGTGATGTCGGTAATCGGGATGTGGGGCTCCAGCTGCATGTACCGCAGCGCATGAGCCGTGTGCTCCTGCTCGGACGGATCGCTGAAATCGCCGGGGGCGGGCACGGCGCCGTCCACCGGTGCGGATTGAGCCGGGTTGGTTCCCCAGCTCACATAGGGCGGTATCTCACCGGCCGCCAGGCTCACCTCCCAGTCGAACACCGCCTGCGGGTCTGTGGGAAGGGTTCGCCAGTACTCGAGCGCCGCATCCCAGGCGTCCCCGCCCGGAGCGTGCGGCCGGCCCTTCAGGTAGGAGAAGGTGGTGTCATCCGGGGCGATGAGGCCGGCCCTGGCGCCACCCTCGATCGACATGTTGCAGATCGTCATGCGGCCCTCCATCGAAAGGTCGGCGATCGTGTCGCCCCGGTATTCGATGACATGGCCCGTGCCGCCGCTCACCCCGATGTGACTGATGATGGCGAGGATGATGTCTTTGGCCGTCGACCAGGGGGGCAGCTGCCCCGCGACGTTCACGGCCATGGCCTTCGGCCGGCTCTGGGGGAGGGTTTGGGTGGCGAGCACGTGCTCGACCTCCGAGGTGCCGATGCCGAAGGCGAGGGCACCGAATGCGCCATGAGTGGAGGTGTGGCTGTCGCCGCACACAATGGTCATGCCCGGCTGAGTGATTCCCTGCTCGGGCCCGATGATGTGGACGATCCCCTGGCGGGGGTCCTCGAGCCCGAACAGCGTGATGCCGTGCTCCCGGCAGTTGGCGACGAGCGTCTCGATCTGCTGGCGGGAGAGCGGGTCGGTGATGCCGTGCTCGCGGCCGATGGTGGGGACGCCGTGATCGATGGTGGCGAGGGTGAGCTCGGGCCGTCGCACTCGCCGGCCGGTGGCCCGCAGGCCCTCGAACGCCTGAGGCGACGTCACCTCGTGGACGAGGTGCAGGTCGATGTAGAGCAGGTCGGGCTCGCCCGGCGAGCTGCGGACCACGTGATCGGCCCAGATCTTCTCGAACAGGGTTCGTGCCATGGCCGCTACGGTAGTCGCCCGACAACGGGAAACCGGAGGCTAACGTCGCCCCATGATCGCCTCGTTGCTGGCCATTGTTGCCGCCGTCACGCTTAGCCCGCCGTTTTCCGAAGCGAGCGCCACCGCAGTCGACGAAGGGGCGTATATCGGCGTGACGGTACGGGTGCGAGTCGACCCGGGGTTCGGCGCCGACTACGTCGTGGTGCACGTTCTCAACCCGGACGGCCAGGAGACCTTCTCTCTCGGCGCAGATGGCTCGGGGGACTACGTCGGCACCTTCACCATCCTTCCCTTCAACCGGGCCATCCACTTCGAGGCAGGCCGGCCGGGCGAATTCCAAGTGTCGAAGACGGTTTCGCTCATCGATCTCGGCATCCCGGCCGACCGGCTGCAGACGACCTACGGGACCCGGGGGACCTCGACGAGTACGAGCAAGTGGGGATGGCTGGCATTGGGTGCCGGTGCACTCGCCGGCGCCGGCCTGCTGGTGTACTGGGTATGGCCGAGGGCGAAACCAACCCGACACCGGCTCGTCGACACGTCGGGAACGGCAACCGTCGTCGACGAAACCGAAGGGGGCAGCTAGCACCCGCTCGAGACGCCCGCTTCGCCGGGCTAGCCCTTCTTCCTGGCTCGCAGCAAGACGACGGCCACCGCCGCCCCAATCGCCGCTGCAACCGCCGCTCCCGATACGACCGGATCGGGTTTGGGCATCTCGGCGAGGCGAGTGCGCAGGTCCACTGCCAGGTGGAATTCGCGGATCGGCCACGAGCGTTCCTCAGCGGTGCGCCGTAGCTCCCGATCGGGGTTCACGGCTACCGGATGGCCGACCGCCTCCAGCAGGGGAAGGTCGGTGTGGCTGTCCGTGTAGGCGTAGCTGGCCTCCAGATCGAGGCCCTCGGCAGCAAGCTCGCGCAGGGCCTCGGCTTTGGTGGGCCCGTAGGCGTAGTACTCCAGCTCACCCGTGTAGCGGCCATCCTCGTCGGTAGCCGCCCGGGTGGCGATGACGTCGTCGACCCCGAGATAGCCGGCCAGGGGCTTGACGATCTCGATTGGGCTGGAGGAGACGATGATGACCTGGCGCCCCTCCCGATGATGCTCGTCGATGAGAAACAGGGCCTCCGCATACACGAGCGGCGCCACCACGTCCTCCAGCGTCTCGGCCACGATGTCCTCGAGTTGATGGCTGTCCCATCCCTTGATGAGAGCCATCAGCGCTTCCCTGACGCGTTCCATCTGGCTGTGGTCGGCCCCGAACAGGACGTAGAAGAACTGGGCAACCGCCATGCGCAGCAGGGTGCGGCGATTGAGGAGCCCGGCCCGGTACATGTGGCGGCGAAATGCCAGGGTGGACGACTTGGCGATGATGGTCTTGTCGAGGTCGAAAAAGGCCGCTGCCCGTGTCATGCGGGAATTCTACGACTCCGCTCACCAACCGTTACCGGATGGCGGCCGCCTCACGGCAGACCTTCACCACTGCCTCCGCAGTCTCGTCGACCCGCTGGGCAGACCGCCTGGCAGCCCGGCCCATGTCCCGGCGCAGTTCGGGGTCGGCCGCCAGCCTGACCAGCGCCTCGGTGAGCGCTTCGACATCGCCGGGGGGCACCAGGACCCCGTCGACTCCATCGTCGACCATCTCGGGTATGTGCCCCACCGCCGACGCCACCACCGGCAGGCCGGCCATTTGGTAGTCGAGGATCTTGACCGGCTCGAAGTAGTTGTAGCGGGCCCGGCGGTAGGGGGCGACCCCAACGTGGGAGTGCTGCAGGAGGCTATAGACCGCCCGGCGGTCCAGCCAGCCGGGAAACGCAACCGCGTCGCCCAGCCCGAACGAGGCGGCCCGGGCCTGGCTCTCTGCCCGTGTGACGCCGTCGCCGGCCAGCGTCAGGTGGATGCCCGGCACCCGGAGACGCGCCCGGCTGAATGCGGTGAGGAGGTCCTCGAGACCGTGCCACTGATAGAAGCTCCCCACGAAACAGAACTCGACCCGTTCAACCGGGGCTCCCGGGGTGGCGAGGACATTGGGGTCGGCTACTCCAAAGGGGATGAGTCGGATCTTGCCGGGATCGGCCACCGAGCCGGCCACGATGGCCCCGAGCTCGGGAGTGTGGACCCAGATGAGGTCCGACCTGCGGAAGAACGTCCGGTCCATCCACCCGGCGAGCCGGGAGGGCCGCTGGCCCCGCAGCGTTGCCTCCAGGCCGAACGGGGCATGGACCTCGAGGACGAGCGGGCGGCGTAACAGCCATGCCACGATGAGTGGTGTCCACTCGTATTCGTGGTATCGACTGAGCACCACGTCGGGAGGTGAGGCTCGCAGGTCTCTCCATAGGCGCCAGCTCCAACGCACGGTGTTGATGGTTCCCCGCTGGAGCAAGCGCAGGCGGATCACTGCATTCAGCCACCGTGACGGCGTGTGCGCTTGCAGCCAGCTGCGGGCTGCCCCGGCGCGAGTCAGCCCACGCCGGGGTGCCGCCGGCACCGGCGGGTGGGTGCGTATCTCGACACCGGTCCGGTTGAGCGCCTCTGCGAGCTGACGGGCTCGCTCCCCGGCCCAGCGATCCGGGTTCGTGATCGACGAGTTGTGGTAGACGATTCTCACTGTGTTTCCACAGACTCATTCAACTAGACGGCGGCACGTGGGTGTCGTCCGGGAGCCTCACCTACTAGCCTCAGCCGGCAATGGGTCGCATCGCCACCACCATCGAGCTCGCCAAGGCTTCCTGGAGCGTCCTCAAGGCGGACAAGGAGCTCGCCGTCCTCCCGCTGCTCTCCGGGGTGGCCAGCATCGTGGTAGCACTCACCTTCCTGATCCCGGCCGGCTTCCTGCGGGGCACCGAATCGGTGGGCACGGTCGAATATGTTCTCCTCGCGGTGCTGTACCTGGCCATGGCGTTCGTCACCATCTTCTTCAACACGGCACTCGTGTACGCCGCCAATGAGCGCCTCAGCGGGGGCGACCCCACTATCGGGAGCGCTCTGAGTGGTGCTGCCAGGCACATTCCCCAGATCTTCGTCTGGGCCGCCATCAGCGCCACCGTCTCGGTCATCCTCAAGTCATTGCAGGAGCGGGCGGGCATACTCGGCCAGATCGTGATCGGCATCGTTGGACTGGCGTGGACGCTCGTCACCTTTCTGGTCATCCCGGTGTTCGTGGTCGAGGACGTGGGAGTGCGGGACGCCGTCAGCCGCTCGGCCACCCTCTTCAAGCGGACCTGGGGTGAGAACGTGGCCGCCCAGGTCGGATTTGGCCTGCTCGGTTTCCTGGTCAGCTTGCCGTTCATCCTGCTTGCGGTAGGCGCTATGGCGAGTGGTTCGCAGGCGCTTGCCGCCGTCGGGGTTGTCGTCGGCGTGGTGGGAATCGTCGGGGTGAGCGTGGTCCTGGCGGCGCTCAACGCCATCTTCCAGACCGCTCTCTACCACTACGCCAGCTCCGGCTCGGTGCCGGGGGGCTATTTCAACGACGAAAACTTCGCGCACGCGTTCGTTCCGCGCGGTCGTTGAGGCGGCTGGCCCTCCCGCTCGGCTTCCTGGCCGGCGCTCGGCTCGTCCTCAACACCGGCTACCGCCTCGTCTACCCGTTTCTGCCTGCCATCAGCCGGGGCCTCGGGATCTCGCTCGATCGGGCCGGTGCACTGGTTTCGGCCAGGAACCTGGCGGGGGCGGCCACCCCGGTGGTGGTACTGGCCGAACGGCGCAGCACCCGTGCCCTGATTGGCCTCGCTCTCGGCTTGTTCTCGCTCGGGGCGGCCATCACATCGGCAACCGGTGCCTTCTGGGGCGCCTTTGCCGGCTTCGTCCTGATGGGGGTGGCCAAGCCTGCGTTCGATGTGGGGGCCATGACTTACTTGGCCGATCGCACACCGTACGAGAGACGGGCCCGGGTCATGTCGGTGCTCGAGCTGACATGGGCAGGTGGCTTGCTGGTGGGTGCGCCCGTCACCGGCTGGCTCATCGACCGGTCGGGCTGGGAGGCACCGTTCTGGTTGATCGCCGGGCTCGCCGTCCTCGCCCTCGGCCTCGGTTTTCGTATCCTCGAAGGCTCGGGTCGGTCACGAGATGAGAGGGCGTCGACACCGGCGCTCGACCGCGGCGCCAGGGCGCTGCTCCTCGTCTTCGTTCTGTTCACCGCTGCTGCCGAGCTCGTCTTCGTCGTGCTGGGCTCATGGCTCGAGGGGGAGTTCGGCCTCTCGGTAATCGAGCTTGGTGCATTTGCAGCGGTGGTGGGATTCTCCGAGCTGACCGGTGAGTCCCTCACCCTCGTGTTCGCCGATCGGCTCGGCAAGCGCAACGCGGTCATGACCGGAGTGGTGCTGGCCATCGCCGGGTTCATGTCGATTGGCTTGTTCGGCAGCTCGATTGCCGGCGGACTGGCGGCGACCGCCATCGCGTTCATAGGTTTCGAAATCACGATCGTTTCGGCCCTCCCGTTTGCCAGCGAGGTCCAGCCCGGCGCCCGCAGCAGATATCTGGGGCTCATCCAGGCGTCCATGGCAATCGCCCGGGCGGCCGGTGCCCTGGTCGGCAATCCAATCTTTGCCGCATTCGGGATCGCCGCCAACGCCGGCCTGGCCGCCGCTCTCAATGTGGTGGCCCTCGTCGTGCTGTACCGCGTCATCCAGGAGCACGGCTGAGAGGCGGCACACGCCGCCTGCTGATTGCGAACGCGTTCACATATTGCCACTACGCTCACGGGTAGTGGTCGGCGTCTCAGCAGGGCGTCCGGAGCGTGGAGCAGAAGGCGGCACATGAGGATGAGGCAGAGCAGGCGTCAACTCGACAGGGCACAGCTGCAGATCTTCAAGAGAGGGAGCACCGAGCCGCGACTCGAGTTCGCTCGATTGCTCGTCGAGCGGATATGTGCAGCTGTGGAGGATCCTGATCGACCGCTGGCGCTCGTCGATCTTGGTGGGGGTGACGGCCGGATCCTGGACGGGTGCCTGGAGGCGCTGCCACGAGCCCGCGGCACGCTCGTCGAGCTGGCCGGGGAGATGGTCGACGCCAACGTTCCACACCCCAGGAAGACAACGCTCCAGGGTGATCTCCTGCATCTGGAGAGCCTGCTTCCGGCTGGGGAGCAGTACGACCTGATCTTGTTCAACGTCGTGCTGCACCATTGCCTCGGAACGACTGCTGCCGCATCCCGGGCTCTCCAGCAGCGGGTGCTCGGGGAGGCCTCACGTCGCCTGACCTCCACGGGCCGGGTCGTGGTCGTCGAGCAGATTCACGAATCGCCGGTCTTTCCCGGGCTCGCCTCGCGCGTCATCTACTACCTGACCCGCAGCCGACTGCTGGCTCCCCTCGTCCGCCATGGCGGGGCAAACACGGCGGGCGTGGGAGTGCTGTTCGCATCGGAGAAACGATTGCTGAGGCTCTACGACGACGCGGGCCTTGCCGTGGTGGGCTCAGAGGTGGTGCGCACCGGCCGGAGGCGCTGGATGCGAATGCTGATAGGAATCACCCGATCGCATCAGACCCTGTACGTGCTCGAGCCGCGCGCTCGTGCCGGCGTCTGACGATCATGGCCGCCGGCTCCCCTGCCGGCCGCTGATATCCCGTCGGCCAAGCCGGCGAATGGGCGACCATGGGTTGGCGGCGGTTCGAGGCGGCTGACTCGAGGCGACGGCTGAGGAGTGTCTTGATTTCGGCGTCTGGTTCTGGCACGTTCCGTGAAACATTTCCGAGGTGCCGTGGCCGTTCTCGCCATTCGATCCCCGGAGGACGGTGTGCTCGGTGCCCTCGCCCCGCTCGGCTTGGGGGCGGCGGCCGGCACCGCGCTGGTCGTCGATCTCGATCCACACGGCCCGCGCTATCCGGGAACCGGATCGCTGGCGTCCCTTGTGTCCGAGGGGCCCCGCCGTTTCGATCTCAGCCCGAAGCGATCGGGTCTGGCAGTGCTTCGCAATGGGGGTGTCGGGCCGGAGGCCGCCGCCGAAGTACTTGACGCCCTGGCCGCCGGATGGCCGGCGATGGTGCTGCGACTGCCCGCCTCGGCGCCCGCCCATCGGCAGCCGGACATCATCGCCTATCCGCTGGTCCCCGGCGGCCTCTTTCCGACCGACGGCGAGGGGCGGGCGATCTTCCAAGATCTGGGCTTCCACATCCCGGCCCCGGGCCCCCGCCTGCCAGTCATCGGCCGGGCCGCAGCCGCAGCGCTCCTGGCAGGAAGCATCCCCCTCCGCAGCCGCTGGGTGCGGGCCTGGAAAGCAGCCTGGGAGGGAACATGGGAGTGAGCGACCGCATCGCCGAGCGGCTGCTCGAAGCCGGAATACCGCTCGACCGCCGTGTGCTCGAGCACGCGGCACGCCGTCTCGTGCCCGTGGAGGCCCCGCTGGCGAGGCCTGAGACCGTCACGCAAGTCGTCGATGGCCTCATCGGCCTGGGGCCGATCGAAGAGCTGTTGCGCGACCCCACCATCTCGGATGTGTTGGTGAACCGCTTTGACGAGGTCTGGGTGGAGCGAGCGGGGAGGCTGGAGCGGACCGATGTGCAGTTCGCCGACGGCGATGCCGTCACCGCAGCCGTCGAACGGGTCATCGCTCCACTCGGGCTGCGTCTCGATCGCGCTTCGCCGGCAGTCGACGCACGGCTCTCCGACGGGTCCCGGCTGCACGCGGTGATTCCGCCGCTCGCCGTCGACGGGCCCGCACTGGCCGTGCGACGGTTCACCGAAGCGGTTCCGGACCTGGCAGCCCTCGTCGAGCAGGGCGCCATCCGCCCGGTAGGTGCCCGTTTGCTGCGAGATGCGGTCAGGGACCGGGCCAACCTGGTGGTGACGGGGGGCACCGGCTCGGGCAAGACCACCGTGCTGAACATCCTCTCGAAGGAGATCCCTCCCGATCAACGGGTTGTCACCGTCGAGGACGCCGCCGAGTTGAGGATCAGCGGCCATTCGGTACGCCTCGAGAGTCGCCCGGCCAACAGTGACGGGATTGGGCGCGTGACCGTGGACGAGCTGCTGCGGCACGCGTTGCGCCTGCGCCCGGATCGGATCATCGTCGGAGAAGTGCGAGGTCCGGAAGCCATCGATCTGATTGCGGCCATGACTACCGGCCACGACGGGTCGATGGGGACGATCCACGCCTCCTCCGAGGCGGAGGCACTGTGGAGGCTGGAGACCCTGGCATCCTCTGGGGATCGACGGGTGCAGGCAGAGACGATCCGCAGCCAGATCCGTCATGGAATCGACCTTGTCGTGCTCATGGCCCGCCACGAGGGTCGGCGGGTGGTTGCCGCCGTCAGCGAGGTGACGCCGGAGACCCTGCAAGAGCTCTACCAATGCTGATGGCCGTGCTCGTCGCCCTCAGCCTGGTGCTCGGCCCGCATCCGGCCGCCGCCCTGATCATTGCGCTCGCCTTCCTGTCGCCGCCGGCGTTCCTGGCCCTGGCGGCGGCTTGGGCCGCCTATCACGCTCACGCCCGCACCCTGGCGCGACGTCGGCTCCCGTTCGACGAAGCAGATTTTCTCCGTGCGGTGGCGGCGGAGGTCCAGGTCGGCAGCTCTATCCGCCAGGCAGTGGCTGCCGCCGCCGACCGCGCTCCCACCCTCGACCTGGCTGCAGCCGTCCATCGGGCAGCGGCCGGCCGCCCGGCTGCCGAGGTGGCCGCCCGACTGGAGAGTGCGCTCCCGTACAACGGCCGCATGACTGCGGCGGCGTATCAGATGGTCGCCGATACCGGAGCCGAGGCGTCGGCCGTGTTTGCCGGCTTGGCGGTGCGCGCATCAGCGGCCGGTGACATAGAGCGTGAGCGGCGGGTCCTCACGGCGCAGGCCCGGTTTTCGGCCTGGCTGGTGGGCGGCCTTCCGGTGGCGGCAACCCTGGGATTCGCCGCCACCGGACGCGGGCCCGGCCTGGATGGCCCTGGTGCGGTCATCAGCACCATCGGGGTTGCCCTCGTCGGGGTGGGAGGGTTGGTCGTGTGGCTCATGGTGCGCGACTCGTGAGTCTCCTGGCAGGGGTGATGGCGGCGTCGGCGGTTGCCCTGTCGCCGATTCGGCGGCGGGTGTCGTGGGGGGTGGCTGTCGGCGTGCTGGTGGTCCGGCCGATGCTGGCCGTCGCCGCCATGCCGGCACTTGGCATCTGGGCCGGCCACAGTCGCCTGCGGCAGCGGCGCAGCAATCGCACCGACATCTCCGCCGACGTGACGGTGCTGGCTGAGGTCGTCGGCTTGGGATTGTCGGCAGGACTGACCCTGTCCCAGGCTCTTGGCGCAGCGCGCCGTCACGTACACCCGGAACTGGCGGGGGAGGTCGACGGGCTGCTTCGCCGAGCAGCTGCCGGCGGCCTCGCCCAGGCGCTGTCCACCGCCGAAGGGCACGGCCGCAGGTTGTACACAATGACCGCCCGGGCGGTGGTGACGGGAGCGCCGCTCGCCCCGGCAGTCGACTCGTTTGTCCGTGAGGCAGTAGCCGAGCACAGGTCACGGCGCCACGAGGCTGCGAGACGGCTGCCGGTCCGCATGATGCTTCCCCTCGCTCTGCTCATCCTCCCCGGATTCGTGCTGCTGACCGTCGGCCCAACGGTCTTGGCCGCACTCGAGCGATTCGTGCTCACCGGCTGAAACCATTGAAAGGAGAAACATGTTCCACAGCGATTCTGGACAGGCCACCGCCGAGTACGCGCTCGTGATCGTGGCGGCGGCGCTCATAGCCCTTGCCCTCATCGTGTGGGCAAGCTCGACGGGCGTGTTGGAGGAGATCTTCGACACGGTGGCCCGCCGGGTGCTGCGGATTGCCGGCAGCTGATGCGGAGCGACTCGGGGTCCTCGGTGGCCGAGTTTGCCATCGTGGTGCCGCTGGTGCTGGTGGTGCTGGTCGCCTCCGTCGAGCTGGTCTCGGTGGCCCGGCTTCAGCTGGAGGTCACCCACGCCGCCCGCGAGGGGGCGAGGCAGGCGGCGACCGATGTCGACCCGGCCGGCGCCGTCACCGCAGCTCGGGCAGCACTTCCCGACGGGGTGGCAGCCCGTGCCCGGGTCAGTGTCAACCGGCCCCACCGCGTCGGAGCACCGGCCGAGGTCAGGGTGCGGGTCCCGTACCGGTTTGCGGCGTCGTTGTTCGGCGGCCTCGATGTCGAGGTGTCGGCGCGCGCCGTCATGCGGGTCGAGCAATGAGCCGGCGGGCGGTGCCTGCCCAACCCCGGGATCGTGGGTCGGTGACCCTGCTGCTGGTGGCAGTTGCGGCTGCGAGCCTCCTGCTCTCCCTGGCGGTGGTGGGCGTCGGCCAGTACCTGGCGGGGTACGCCCGCGCGCAGGCGGCGGCCGATGCAGCGGCGCTGGCCGCTGCCCCGGTGACGTTTCGCCCATTCGGGGCGGCCGGCTCGGCGGCTGAGGAAGCGGCCATGTTCGCGCTGGCCAACGGATCCAGGCTCGTGCGCTGCCGCTGCAACTCCAACCCGTCGTGGGAGCCGCGCACCGTAGCCGTGACGGTTCGAGGCACGTTCCGGGTGCTGCTGTTCGGTGAACAGTCGGTGGAGGCGACCAGCCGGGCCGAGTTCATCCCGGCTCGCCTGCTCGAATGATCACCGGCCCGCCACCGGCGTGTGCCCGGCGTCGAGATCGCTACTCTCACCCGGGATCCCAGCCGATAGCAATTGTTCATGCGTCTCACGACATCCATCCCGGGAGGCCTGGTCGATGCCGGGTCGGCCGCCCTGGCTACGTTCGCCACCGGCGTGTACGCCGCCCGCTACTTCGACAGCGCCGAACTGGGCGTTTATGCCCTTTTCTTCGCGATCTTCCTCGTGGCCGCCATCGTCCCGTTCAAGCTGGTCCTCTTGCCGGGAGAAGTGCGGCTGCTCGACCTGCCGCAATCCGAGCAGCTGAGCGGGTTTCGGCTGACGCTGCCTACCGGCATGCCGGTGGCGATGCTGGGCGGCCTCGTCGTTCTGCTTGCCCTCATCCCGGCGGCGGGCGCAGCGGCGTCACTGGTGATACCGCTCACAATCACGACCGTGATCACTGCGATCCTGTCACCCATTCAGGACCACGTCCGCCGTGTGATGCACCAGGCGGGGAGATCATGGCTGGCGGCGGTCACGTCGGTCGTCCAGCTGAGCGTGGCGCTGGCGTTCATTGCCGGAGCGATCCTGCTCGGCTTCGACGAGGCCTGGGTTCCCTTTGGGGCGCTTGCCCTCGCGAACACGTTCTCGATCACTGCGGGCCTGGTGTTGGCACACCAAAATGCCAGCCCTGCCCCTGGTGAGGTCTACGGGTTCCGCAGCCTGGCAGCGTCGGGGCGGTGGCTCACCGGTTTTGGCCTGCTCCCCGTCGGCGCCACGTTCGTGGCCGCCGCCATCGTCGCCGTCGTCGCCGGTGACGAATTCCTCGGCTTCGCCGAGGCTGCCCGAGTGGCAGCCCGCCCGTTGCTCGTGTTCGTCACCGGGGTCTCGGCAGTCCTCAACCCGCCCTCACTGGTGGCGGGGCGCGACGGGAATCGGGCCGAGGGTCTCCGATTGGCGCGCATCGCATACGCGGTGGTGGTGGGATCCGGGCTGCTCTTCCTGGCCTGGCTCGGCTTCGACTGGCCGGGCAATCCCATGGCATGGCTGGTAGAGAAGGCCTACACCGTCGAGTTCCTGACGGCGGCGACCATCTTCACCCACATCATCTGGGGCATGTTGTTCTCCGACGAGTCACAGCTCGTAGGAGGCGGTCACGAGGTCGACATCTTCAAGATCTATGTCGTCGGAGCCGCCGTGCAGATCGTCATCGCGTTCAGTTCGGTGATCACCGAGTCCTATGCGGTCCCGCTCTCGATGCTCGGCTTCGGTCTCGTTCGCTGGCTGGGGTTCCGATGGTCGTTGGGCCGGCTCTATGCCGATCCGAAATCCTCCCGCCCCGATGCGACCATGCCGGTCGGGTGAGAGGGGCGGCCGCAGCCGTTGCGGCAACGTTGCTCAGCCCCCGGCCGCCTGCGTCAGTTGGCCGCGAACCGCGCCGGGAGGGAAATCGCCGTTGTGGACGTTCACGTAGTAGCCGGCCGGGCCGGCCGCGATGGCGGCGGCCACTTCGGGGGTGGCTTCTACCGCGCCGGATGCGCTGAACGTGCCGTCACCGTTGTCGGTGAAAGCTCCGTCGCCCAGCAGGTCCACCACCACCCCTCCGGACACACCCGCTTCACCGACGTGGATGTGAGCGGCGGTCGGCATGGCGATATCGGCGACCGTGATCGACCACGTGACGGTGGTGCCGCTGATCTCGACCGTCGCCGAGCCGGTGCCGTCGTCGTCGCCCGGGCCGGGTATCTCCGATGCTCCATCCAGGCTGGCTTCTAGGGATGCGGTCGGTTCCGGGGGCGGCGGAAGCGGCTGCACGCTGGCTTTCTGTACCCGCACGACTTCGAACTCGGTTGTGATGTCTGCCTGGGGCGACCCTGGGAACGGAGGAGGTGCCACATCGAACCGCGCGTTGACGGCATAGAGAGCCCCGTCGAATTGGGCTGCCGTCGTCGGGATGCGGAAGTCCGGCGAGGTGATCGTGCCGACCAAGACTCCGGATTCGAATCCGGCGTCGAGTTCCACGACGCCGATCTGATTCAGGAAGTTCTGGACGACGTACAGCGTGGTGCCGTCGAGCACGAGACCGTCACCGTTCGGGATGGCCGCCCCTCCCAGGTCCACCTGGGTGGCGGTGCCGGTGGCCGGGTCGACCCGGAACAGCCGGCCGGCATCAGTGTGATTGATGAGGAGCGCTCCGTTCGCCGCCACGATCCCGTTGGCGTTGATTCCCCCTGCGACAAACGGGAAGTCGCCACCGAGTGGGATCTCTTCGACGATCACCGGATCCGGCAAGGTCCCGTCCCCGTCCAGTGCGACACGGTAGAAATACGGTCTGAACGAGTCTGTGAAGTAGGCGGCATCACCGGTCACCACCACGTCGTTCACCAGCGTCTCGAAGGGCGCCACGCCCGCCAGGCTGATCTCGGCGAGCTCGGCGCCGGTGTCGGCGTCGTACACGAACGCATTGCCGAACGGCCCGCCGGCGACCCACAGGTAATTCGTCCGGGAATCAACCGTCATCCCGACCGCCACCTTGCCCGGCTCCGGTGGAACCAGCTCCGCTCCGTCGCCCGTGGCCAGATCCGCCTTGTAGATGGCACCGCCGGTGACGGTGACGCCGTCATCTCCCAAGCGGCCGAGCGAGCCGACGAACAAATCGGTTCCGTCACCGATTGCCACCCCTTCGGGTTGGAACCCATCCGGGGTCGGAATGATCCCGGGGAACGGCATCGGCGGCGGCGGCGGCGGTGGCTGCGGCCACGGGCCGGGCTGGAAGCCGGGCACGAAGCCGATCGCCTCAGGGAAGAGCTCGGGTGCGGGAGGTATTCCGGTGGCGAGCCACGTCAGCATGCCGTTCAGCGACGCGGCCAGCTGTTCGGGGGTGAACGTGCAGTGACCCGACGACTGCCCCGGCGGATATGAGTCCGTGTAGGTCTGGACGAGCAGACCGCCGGCCCCGGCCGAATTCACGGTTTCGGCATACGCCGACTCATGCTCGACGGGAACCAGGCCGTCGACCGTGGTGTGCAAGGTCAAGACCGGCTTCGTCAGCGAGCCCGTGTATTCGTAGTTCGTCTCCAGGTAGGTGCGCGCCGCCGGGTCCGGCGTGAACTTCATCGAGTTCATGGTTGCCAGCAGGCCGTCGACGGCGTCCTCATCGAGGCCGAGAGAGGCGAGCAGCGCTCGCTCTTCGGCCGACACCGAGTACACGTGGCCGACGTTGCCTGCCATCGGTCCCCCGGCGCGGCGCTCCGCCTCGGCCTGGCCCTCGGTGGCGAAATACATGTCGGTGAAGAGCCACTCGCTGAAGAAGTCCTCGGCCGGGATCCCACTCACCATCTGTATGAATGTGAACAGCCCGACGTTGGCCGGGTTGAGCCCGGCGCTCGGGTCGGCCGGGTCGGCGAACACTTGGGAACTGAGCACGGGCAGGACTTCGGTCTCGAAGTCGAGGTCGTCCCGGACGTCGCCCGGTGTGCCCCATGCTTCCGGGAACCCGAAGGCCGCCGCGTAGGCGATGGTGAGCGCCAGGCCGCCGTCGAAGGCTCGGGGGGCTCCCGCGCCGACGAAACAGGCGGCGATCACACCGTCTACCGAGTCGCTGTTCTCTGCAAAGTAGCCGGCAACCACCGAACCCATGGAGAATCCCCACAGCACGGTGGCCTCCGGCTCCGCCAGGTTCTCGGTGAAGAAGGCGGCGAGGGCCTCGGTGTCGACGATGCCGTCCTCAACCGCCCACCCGTCCGTCTTGTACTGCGATCCGGCAACTGCAAAGCCCTCGGCCACGAGGGCAGCTTCGGCGGCTTCGCCGCCCGGTGCGGACTCCGGGTCTCCGCGATCGGTGCCCTCCGACGGGTGGTCGAGGGCATCCACGTATCCGTGGGCGTACAGCAGCAGCACTCCGTTCCAGTCGTCCGGGTCGCCCGGAGCGGCGATGCGATACGGGGCGCCGTCGATCTCTCCCGTCATCACGAAGGGCTCGGCCGCGCCGTGGCTGATCGTCACCCGCGCGACCGGATCCGTCCAACCGTGCACCGCTGGGTCGAGATCGACCCCGCCGACAATGCCGGGGTGAGCGGCGATGACGCCTCCCTCGGCCAGGTCGGGATTGGTCTCGCCGGTTCCCGGATCGTCCGATCCCACGCCGATCAGGCCCTGACAGGGGGGCACGATGTCGGCGAAGTCCTCGGTGTTGGTCTCGGTGCCGGCGTCGTAGGCAAACAACTCGTACACCACCGTCTCGCCGTCGCCGGGCAGGGCGGCCCCGTTGAGCCCGGCGAAGCCGTCATTGGTGCAGATCAGCATGGACGCCAGGGTGATGACGTCCGTTGCCCTGGCGTGGATGCCGAACGTCTCGCTCGACGAGAAACCTGAGCCGCCGGGGTCGGCGGCCGGCACCAGCGGCCCCGACCCGATCGTTCCGTCGGAGGCCTGGCTCAGCCTGCTCGTGAAGAAACCGGCCAGCGGCACTCCGTTTCCGTTCTCGGCCAGCTCCTGCACCCCGATGGGCGCTGCCTCGCCCACCGTCCAGGCCGAGATAGCCGGGTCGTGGGCGACGACCAGGACCGGTGTGAGCGGTTGGCCGTTCGTGAGGTTCTCGACCGTCACGTCGAAGTGCCAGAACTCGTCTTCAACGAACCCGGCCGGGTCGGCGAGCGGCTGATCTCCCGGGAGGACATCGACCCACACCATGCGGTGATCCGAGCTCGGGAACGGGAAGGTGCCCACGAGGGGGAACAGCGGATCGGTGCTCTGCGGCCAGAACACGCCCGAGTCGTCGATCGCCAGGTTGTTGCTCGGGAGCACATAGTCGGCCCGCAGGTTGCCCGGCGCCGGATTGTCGTTGAAGTCGGCCGTGTCGTGGGCCGGGTCTCCGGTGTGGCTCAGGTTGGCGCCACCCTGCAACCCGTCTTGCTCTACGGCCCCGGCGCTGGAAGGTGTGACGGTGGTGTTCACCCGCGCCGAATCCAGCAGCTGCTGGATAGAACCGAAGAGGCTGTCGCCGTCGTTGGGATCGGAGTTCAGGTCTCCGGCGATCACGAAGTAGTCGCCGGACCAGCCACCGGCCACGCCGTTGTCGTCGTACATGTACGAGTCGCCGTTGACGTAATCACGCCAGAACCGGATCTCATCGGAGTTGCGGGTCCCGTTGCGATCCTCCAGGCCGTCGAACACCGGCGGGGTCGGGTGGCTCACGAGGAAGTTGACGGTGCCGTCGCCGACCGTGATGGGTACGTCCCAGTGGGATTTGGAGGACAGGCGAAGGCTTCCCAGTTCCTCCTCCGAGTACCACGGCTCGGCGGTGGCCGGATCGACCGGGATCAGGGCTCCCGGCATGTCGGCCCACAGGAACTCCTGAAACGTGCGGACGTTGGCCAGGTCGATCGGGTACTGGCTGTACACCTGCATTCCGAACTGGCCCGGGAAGAACCCAAACCCGAACGCGTCATCCGGTCCGCCTACCTCCCCATCGTTGTTCAGGTCGAACCCCGACGGCACCCCGGTGTTCGACGGTGCGCTGAACGCATAGTCGTAGACGATCGGCTCGGCACCGTTCTGCGACACGGACAGGTAGTTCGCCTGGAACAGCCTCGCCGCCTCACCGTCGGCGTCGTAGTCGAACTCGTTCAGCAGGAGGACCTCGGGGCGAACCCGCTGAATGATCTCGGCGACCGCCTTGGCTTGCTCGTTGTCCGGCGTCGAAAGATCGGCGACTAGGTCGCCGGCGTTGAAGCGGTTGAGCGAGGCGTTGAACGTCGCGAAGCGTATCGGCTCCACTTCGGGGACGTTGTTGGCGACGCTGAAGGTGACCTCCGTCACCAACGGCACCATTCCGGGCCGGTTGGCCTGTACCCGAATGGTGTGTTGGCCGTCGGCCACCGTCGTGGTATCCCACGACTCGTTGGCCTTGTCGATCCCGCCCGACACGAAGTCATAGGGCGCCTGGTACTCGGTGTGGAAATGGACGCCGTCGAGGAAGAAGCTCACCGTGCCGAAGGTCTCGAAGCCCTCCGGGAACAACGGCGAAACGAACGGGTACACCCTGCCGCTGAGCACGGCACCTTCCAGCGGAACCGCGTCCGTGCGGAACTCGCTGCGCGAGACCTCCATCGTGAAGTCGGCGGGCGCCGGGCCGTTGTCCACGGTGAACGTGGCGCTGGTCTCGACGGTTCCCCCGTCCGGCAGGTTGCCGACCGCCCGGATGGTATGGGAGCCGTCGCTGGTGGTGGCCGTGTCCCACGCCGTCGCGTGCGTAAGGGAGCCTCCTGCGAAATCGTACGGCGCCAGATACTCCGTGCGGGCCTTCTGACCGTCCAGGTAGAAGTCCACCGTCGTGAAGCCGAGACCGGGATCGAGCGGCAGCACGAACGGATAGATCTTGCCCGAGACGGTGGCCCCGTCGAGCACCTGGGGCGAGGACCGGTCGTTGCGGGCGCTGTAGCCGAGGCTGATCGGTGCCGACGGCGCTTCGCCCGTGATGCGCAGGACCTCACCCAGCCCTGGGCACACGCTGCAGTTCGACACGTAGAGGTCACCGGTCGATTGGTCGACGGCAATTCCATACGGTGCAAACAAGCGGTCGAACACGACCTCGCGGCTCATGTCGGGCGCCACTCTGATGATGGCGCCGTCGAACTCACCGAACAGAATGCTGCTCGACGAGATCTGGACCACGTACAGCGAGCCGTCCGGCCCGAACGCGACATCCACGATATTGGTGAAGCCGTCGGCGAACACGCTCACGTCACCCGTGGCAGGGTCGACCCGGTACACATTGGCCCCACCCGGAGGGAACGGGAATCCGGTCAACTCGCCCACGTAGTAGGCGCCGTCGGGTCCCACGGCTACCGACGTCGGCACCGACTGCATCAGGATCTCGGGCACCGGGATGAAGGGCGGTGCCGGCACCAACCGTTCGGGGAACACGGCCACTGTGCTCAGCGTCGACCCGTCGAACTTCAGCAGCGAGTTGCCGCCGGCGTCGACGATCAGATACCCGTCGTCGGTGTGGATGATGGCAGTCGGGTTGCTGTCGATCTCACCGCCGTCGGGGTTGGCCGATCCTTCGAATCCGGCCACGTCCAGGACGGCCGTGGCAGTGCCGTCCGCCCCGATGTTGACGAGCTGTCCCAGGTTGCCGCCACCAGCGGGCGTCAGCACCTCGTCACGGACGGCCGGGCTGTTGCCGAGCCCGATCAGCGCCCGGATCGTCCCATCGGCGGCGACGGCAACATCGCTGGGCCCGGTGGCGGCAAAGCCTTCGGGACCGGCCAGGGAGGGCAGCCCGGCGGCGACGCGAGACTGCCCGGCGCTGTCGATGGCCGACACCCCGCCGGTGGCGCCCAGGCACTCGGTGCCTTCCGGGCCTTCGATGCAAGGCTCGAGCCCACCGACTCCGGATTCCGCAACGTAGATGGTCCCATCGGGACCCATGCCGAGCCCCCGCGGGTTGTTGAGGGCCGAAGCCACTTGGCGCGCACCGCCGAGCGCAAGCCCGACGAGCAGCGGGTCGTGGTCAGACGAGGAGAACTCGTCCGGCTGCGACACCGGCTGGTTGAAGTCACTCGACCTCTCGGCCGGATCGACGATGTCGTCGTTGTACTGGAGGACGCGCGGCTCGTCGGCATTGATGTGCCAGATGTCGATGCCGGTGACCTTGCTCTCTGCGGCGCTGGATGCGAAGACACCGTCGAGCAGGCCCTGGGCTCCAAAGAAGACCAGCGAGTAGCTGTCCTCGGGCGCCAGGTGGCGCTTGACGATGTTGAGGAGGAAGCCGGAGCTCTCCAGCGTGGTAATCGGGTCTTCCATGGCATAGCTGTTGAAGTCACCGATCACCAGCAGATCGGCGTCGCCCACCGCCGCCATGCGCTCGAGCGCAAAGCCGATGAGCGCTCCCGCCTGGGCCGTCCGCCTGGCGTTGTAAGCGCCCTGGCCGTCGCCCTGATCCAGGTCGGCGCCCTCGGCATTGCTCGGGCTCTTCGACTTGAAGTGGTTGACGATCACCGTGAATGTGTCGCCGAAGGCTGTGAACGCATGGGCGATCGGGGGCCGGTCGGCGGCGAAGATCGGGTCCTCAGACACTTCGGTGACGCCGACGGGCGTGACCGATGCCGGCTTGAAGATGATCCCCACCTTGATGGCGTTGGTGGCTTCCAGGCCGCCGGGATATTCCGGGTCGGCCGCGGCCGCCCAGGTGCCGGCGCCTTCGGCGGCGTTGAGGGCGTCGACCAGCTCGCCGATGGCGACCGGGCCGTTGTTCTCGATCTCCTGCAAACCGACAACGTCGGCCCCGAGGCCGGTGATGGCTGCGACCAGCTTTTCGAGCTGAGCGGCCTTCTCCGCCTCGGAGTCGGCACCACGGGCGCCGTTGTCACCGTCGTCGATGGTGGAGAAGAAGTTGAGCACGTTGAAGCTCGCCACCTTCACGTTCCCACCCACGTCGGCGGGTCCCGCCGGCCGGGGGTTCAACCGCTCGAAGGAGACTTCGGAGGTCGGCTGCAGCTTGTACGCCCCGAAGCTGAACGACAGGTTGGCCGTGATCCCGGTGGCGGCATCACCCCGGCGGAGCGTCCCGTCCTCGCCGAAGTACGGGACCTCGTCGGGGAACTCGGCGTTCGAGCCGTCGTCGATCACGATCTGGCGGGCGGCGTTGGCTGCCGCCACCGCGTTGGCGGCATCGCCGGGCTCGGCGATGTCGGTCGGGTTGACGAGCACTCCGCCCTCGGCGAGCACTGCCTCTCCGAAGCGGTGCAGGTTGAAGGTGTCGGTGACGTACAGGGTCTCGAACGTCACCAGCATGCCCTCGTAGGCCTCGAGTGACGCACCCTCGCCGAGCGGGAGAGAGACGGCTGCCGCAGGAGGCACGCTTCCGCCTTCCTCCGCTTCGACGGCGTCCACATCGACGAGGCGGGTCTCTTCGAAGAACTCCTCGACGACCCCGCGCACCTCGACGCGATCGCCGACGGCCACGCCGTTGCCGGCCGCCACGAATATCCCGTCGCTGGTGGTCGTGTCACCGTCGCCTTCGGCGTCCTGGAGGAAGAACCCGCCCAGGCCTGGGAAGACTCCTGTGACGGTGCCGGCGACCTCGACCGTCTCGCCGGCCAGCGGGCTCTCATCGCCGCTTCCCTGAATCTCGTAGACGGCTGTGAACGGCCCCTCGATCGGCTCGCCTCCGACGTCGGTGATGCGGCCCTCGCCGCCCTCGGGATAGTCGGCGGCGGTTATGGCTCCGCCCAGCCCGTCGATGATGTAGTTGGCGAGCGCCTGCTGGTAGCTGACGCCGACGTTCGTGAACGGCGCGCCCCGGTAGGGGTACTGGTCGCCGCCTCTGGCGAGGAAGTCGATGGTGGCGATTGTGATCGGATCACCCGCCACGACCTCACCGTCTTCCACGAGCATCGTCTCGTCGTCCAGCATCACGTCGATGATCCGCTCACCAGCCACCGCGACGGTCCCGTCGTCGTTGAGGACCTGCGCGGTCCGGCCGGCGTCGTAGACGACGCTGAACCCGGAAACCTGGGCAAAACGCCCATCACCCGGCACGGCCGAATAAGCGTTCTCGAGGATCTCCTTGAACTGATCACGCGGGATGTCTTCGAGCACCGACACGAAGTTCGGGAACGGCACCATGTCGAAGGTGTCCAGCAGCGTGATGTCGCCGGCGGCGATGACTGTGTTGTTGCGGATGCCGCCCCCGTTCTGCAAGGCGACATCGGGAACGGCAACGCCGAACTCGGCGGCCAGCTCACCGGCCTGCCAGCGGAGGGCGTCGGCGATCAGGTTGCCTTCGTTTGATTCGACGCTGCGCACGCTGGTGCGGGTGCCGTCGAGGTCGACCTCGCTCGTTCCGATCACGGTGGCGTCGAGCGTGGCAACCGCATCGATGACGGGCTGCACGGCTGCGTTGTAGATGTCGGCATCCGAGGCGCCCTTCACCGGAATGGGACGGCCTCCCCAGAGGGTGGTCTTGCCGTCGGGGTCGAAGCCGATCCACAGCTCGCCCACGTACTTGTACTCACCGGGGGTGGTGACGACGGGCACCTCGGCGCCGTCGGCGTCGGTGGCGACGATCGGGTACGGCCCGAACACGTCGCCCTCCTCGCCGGGAACCAGCGGGTCGCCGGGATTGGCGAGCAGTTCGTCGCCGCCGCCGGCGATCATGACGTCGACTTCCGACAACATGGCGGCGAGCGCGATGTCCTCGTCTATGTCCTGCAGGTGGCTGATGAGGATGATGATTTTCACGCCCGAGGCGGTGAGGGCGTCCACCTCGGCCTGCACGATGCCGGCCACGTCGTCCATCACCTCGACGTTGCGCGGGCTCGAGATGAAGTCGATGTTGGGAGTGGTGGCACCCACGATGCCGATGTCGACCCCGCGTTCGCTGATGACGGTGCTCGAAACGATCCGCCCGGCATCGACCAGTGCCTGCAGACGCGGCTCACCCGTGAAATCGAGGTTGGCCGAGACATAGGGTGGCATCGTCTCGCTGTAGCCCTCGATGAAGTCGGCCAGCACGTCGGGGCCGAAGTCGAAGTCGTGGTTGCCGATGGCGATGGCGTCGTAGCCGAGTTTGTCCATGGCGATGGTGTCGTAGAACGGCACGCCATTCTCCAGGCTGGCGTTGAACTCGGGTCCGGCCAGGAAGTTGTCGCCCGAAGACAACAGGATGCTGCCGAACCGCTCGTTGGAGGCTATGCGGCGCCGGCCGTCGAGCAGGCGGCCGAAACGGGCGACCCCGCCGAAGTCCTCGAGGCCGCTGCCGGCGTTGATCAGCTGGCTTTCACCGTCGTTGTTGTGGTGGATGACGAGCCCAAAATCGGTCGGAGCGGGCAGTGTGGCGATGCGACCCTCGCCGCCTTCGGGGTAACCGGCGGCGGTGATGGAGCCACCGAGCCCGTCGACGATGTAGTTGGCCAGCGCCTGCTGGTAGGACACGCCGATCGAGGTGAACGAAGCGCCGCTGAACGGGTACTGGTCGCCGCCGCGCGCCAGGAAGTCGATAGTGGCGATGGTGACGGGATCACCGGCCACCACCTTGCCGCCGTCGACCACCACTGTGCCGTCGTCGAGGACCACGTCGACGATGCGGTTGCCCACCTGGGTGACCACGCCGGTCTCATCGTCGATGACCATGGGAATGCCGAAGGGGTCGTACACGAATGAGAAGCCGGCTATCTGGGCGAAGCGACCGCCCCCAGGAACCTGGGAGACGGCGTTCTCGAGTATGGCCCGGAACTGGGTGCGGGGAATGTCCTCGATGACCGAGACGAAGTTGGAGAAGGGGGCGATGTCGAAGGTGTCCAGCAGCGTGATGTCGCCGGCCGGGATGATCGTGTTGTTGCGGATACCGCCGCCGTTCTGAATAGCCACGTCGGGTGCGCCCACGCCGAAGTCGGCGGCCAGCTCGGTGGCCTGCCATTTGAGGGCATCGGCCAGCAAATTCCCCTCGTTGCTCTCGACGCTCCGGACACTCGCCCGGGTGCCGTCGAGCGCCACCTCACTGGTCCCGATGACGGTGGCGTCGAGGGTGGCGACGGCCGCTACGACCGGATCGACCACCGAGGCTTGCAGGCCCGGGTCGGCAACCAGGGTGCCGTCGACGACCTTGGGACCGCTGTCGGCACCCACGTCCGTGACGTTGCCGTCGGCATCGAAGCCAACCGAGAGCCGGCCGACGTACTTGTATTCACCGGGGGTTGTCACCACCGGTATCTGGGCTCCGTCGCCGCCCGTGGCGAAGATCGGGTACGGGCCGAAGACATCACCTTCCTCACCCGGGACCAGAGGATCGCCCGGGTTGGCGAGCAGCTCGTCGCCGCCGCCGGCGATCATGACGTCGACTCCGGACAGGTTGGCGGCCAGCGCCACGTCCTCATCGATGTCCTGCAGATGGCTGATGACCACGATCTTGTCGATGCCGGCCGCGGTGAGCGCATCGATTTCGGTTTGGATGGCCCCGGCCACGTCGAAATCGATGACGACGTTGCGCGGGCTGGAGATGGAGCGGAGGGAGGGGGTGACGGCGCCGATGATGCCGATGTCTTCGCCGGCGGTGGTGACCACCGTGCTCGGTGCGATGACACCCGAGTCGACGAAAGCTTGCAGGGAGGGCTCGCCGGTGAAGTCGAGGTTGGCGGAGAGATACTGGGGGGCGTCGGTATACCCGGCGAGGAAGTCGGCCAGGACGTCGGGCCCGAAGTCGAAGTCGTGGTTGCCGAGGGAAACGGCGTCGTAGCCGATCGCTTCGAGTGCGATGGTGTCGTAGAAGGGTACGCCGTTCTCGAGACTGGCGTTGAACTCGGGCCCGGCGAGGAAGTTGTCACCGGAGGAGAGCATGAGCACGCCGTTGCCGCTGGCGGCCGCATCGGCTCTCAGCCCGTCGACGAGGGTCTTGAAGCGGGCAACGCCGCCGAAATCCTCCAACCCGCTGCCGGCGTTGATGAGCTGGGACTCACCATCGTTGTTGTGAAGGATGGTGAGCGTGAACTCAGCGCCCGGCACCGGGTCGGCGGCAATCGCCGCCGGTGGTGCAATGAGAAGGGCCGCCAGTAGGGCGACCGTGAGAAAGATGCTGTGCGTTCGTACGGGGAATCTCGATACAAACATGGTCCTGTCCTTCGCCTCGACTTCGAAGGGCTGAACGGTGTCCGGCCCCCCACACTCTCCGTAGCCGACCCTACGTATATGCTCGGTTTAGTGCCAGGCGGGATTGTGGAAAGTTTTCGCGCTATTCGGGTGAGGGTCTTCGCCCCCAATACGGGAACGACCACGGGAGTCGACTTCGGGGCCGCCCGGCGCTCCTAGACTCCTCCACCCACGAGAGAGAGGTTTCCCGGTGCTCAGGTCGCGCGTTCATTGGATGGTCATTTGCCTGATGTCGCTGCTCATGCTGGCGGCGGTTGCTCCCGCGTTCGCGTCCGACGCCCGGGTTGCCCTGTTCGATCCAAACACTGGTCAGTGGCACCTGCGCACGGGCGGTGACGAGGCGACGACCTTCTACTACGGGATCCCAGGCGACATCCCCCTGCTGGGCGACTGGGATTGCGACGGGGTGGACACGGTGGGCATGTACCGGCCGGCAAGTGGATTCGTCTACCTGCGGAACACCAACGATTTCGGTGTTGCCGACCTCTCCTTCTATTTCGGGATTCCCGGCGACCTGCCCCTTGTCGGTGACTGGGACAACGACGGCTGCGACACCCTCGCCGTGTACCGGAACGGAGAGATCTTCATCGCCAACACGCTCGGCACAGTTGTCGGCGAGTTCTCGTTCTTCTTCGGGGTTCCGGGCGACCGTCCCTTCACAGGCGACTTCGACGGCGATGGCGTGACCACGGTGGGCGTGTACCGGGAGTCGAGCGGCTTCGTGTACCTGCGCAACGACCTCGTCACCGGGTTCGCCGAGAAGGAGTTCTACTACGGGGTGCCGTCCGATCGGATCGTGGCCGGCGACTGGGACGACACCGGAGATGACACCGTCGGGATCTTTCGACCCTCGCTCGCCCGGTTCTTCCTCGCCAACGTGAACGACACCGTGGTGGCCGATATCGAGTTCGACTTCGGCGAGATGACGTGGCTGCCGACCGCCGGTGAGTTCGCCTCGATCGAGATCAGTACGCCCGCGGCCGACAACCAGTCCTTTGCCGCCGCCTTCGATGCCGGCGCCGGGGATTTCGTCGCCGACGTGGCACTCGAGGTCGCTGCCGACGTTCCCGGTGCGGCTCCGTTCACCGTCAGTTGGGAGTCCGATCTGGACGGACCACTCGGGACCGGCACCAGCATCACCGGACGGCTGTCGACCGGTCTGCAAGACACCGCGTCTCACCTCGTGACTGCGACGATGACCACCGCCTCCGGGACCTTCACCGATTCGGTGCGCGTCATCGTGTTCGTCCCGTCGAACTAGGTCGCGGCGGAGACAACGGCCACTCGATACACTGGATGACTACCACGATCAGTGGCGGACAGGCGGGCGGGAAGGCACATCGATTCGACGTTCAACACACGGCGCCCTGGTCGCGTGGCTGGTACTGAGCAGCTCGCTGGCGGTCGCCGCAACCATGCCTTCACCGGCGGTGGCAGCCACCAGCCCCTTCACCGTCGAGTTTGCCGTGTTCGGCGACTACGGAGACGACGACGCGGATGAGGCGGCGGTCGCCGGTCTGGTCAACGGAACCCTTGGTCCGGATTTCCTGGTCACCACCGGTGACAACATCTACGGCTCGGCCGACTACGCCACCCACGTGGGCGCCTACTACGGCGCCGCCATTGCCGCCGGCGACTTCTTTCCTGCGCTCGGCAACCATGACTATTGGGACACCGGTGGGGTCTCGGCGTACCTCGACTATTTCGACCTGCCGGGTGCGTCCGCGGTCTCGTCCAATACCTCGGGAAACGAGCGGTACTACGACGTGGTCCGCGGCCCGGTGCACGTCTTCGTCGTCGACACCGAAGCGGCCCTGACGATCCCCGACGAGATGGCTGCCCAGCAGTCCTGGCTGCAAGCCGGGCTGGCGGCCTCCACCGCCCCGTGGCAGGTGGTGGCGATGCACCATCCACCGTTCTCCTCGGGTGATCACCACGGCTCGTATCCGGCCCTGCAATGGCCCTTCAGTGCCTGGGGCGCCGACGCGGTGTTTGCCGGGCACGACCACATCTACGAGCGGCTCGAGGCCGACGGCATCCCCTACTTCGTGTCCGGCGTCGGCGGGCGCGATCTGCACGGTTTGGGTCCACCTGTGCCCGAGAGCGAGCTCGCCCTCAACAGCGAGTTCGGGTCCATGCTGGTCCGGGCGTGCGATATCGGCATGGTGTTCGAGTTTCACGGTGTCACGAGCGGGTTGTTGGACTCGAGCAGCGTGGGCTCCGATTGCAGTTTCTCACCCCCGCCGCCCGGCGCCATCGTGCTGTCGCCCGGCTCGGACGTGGCGGCTGCGATCGACTCGGCCGGGCCGGGCAACACCTTTTTCCTCGAGGCGGGCGACTTTGCATTGGGCTCGATCGTCCTGCCGGCCGAGACGACCTTGCTCGGTCAGACAGACGGCGATGGGGCGTCGGTTGCCAGGCTCAGCGGGGCGGGCGGCATCCTGATCGAGAACGCGTCCGGGGTGACCGTGCGCAATCTCGAGGTCTCGACGGGCGCCGCCGGCTGCATCGACGACCCCAAGTGGATGCCGGGAGACCCGCCTCCCGAACCGGTCTGTGCCCCGTTCTTGTTGAACTCGGCCACCGACGTCACCATCGAAAAGGTCATTACCACCTCGGCCGACAGCCACTGCATCTACATGTTCGGATCGACCAGTGTCACGATCGCTGATTCCGACATCGGCACCTGCGCCGGCATGGGGGTGGAGATCATCGACTCGCAGGCCCTCACGATCTCACGCAACCACATCCACCCGGAGTATCCGGTGTTCGTCTGCTGTGATTTGGCCGACGGCATTCACGCCCGCAACAGCACAGACATACTCGTCGACGAGAACGTGATCGCCTACGGCGAGACCAACGTGATGTTCCAGTCGGTCGTCAACGCCACCATCCAGTCGAACCTGTTCATCAATCCCCTCGGCCCCTTCCCGCGCGGCCAGCACGTACAGATATGGCTGACCGGGGGACCCCGCAGCAGCAACATTCTCATCGACAACAACTACGGGATCGCCACCAACGATCCCGGCGCGGCGTTCCCGGAAGACCAGGAAGATGCCATCAGCCTCGGCTTCACCGATGGCGTGGTGGTATCGAACAACTACATGTATGGAGGCACCAGCCCCAGCGGGTGTGCCTACATCGCCGACGTCTCGGCGAACGAGGTCGAGTTCCGCAACAATATCGCCGACTGGACCGGCCAATGCGGTATCGGCATTTCCAGCGGCACCGACCAGGTGGTCGACGGCAACTACGTGCTCAACTCCTACCTGGACGATCCGGCCGCCGGCAACACCGCCATCTACGTGTGGAAGCAGTACCCCGACCCGTGCGGCCCGGTTCAGGTGACCAACAACGTGGCCACTGCCATCCGCGCCGACGGTTCGCATGCTCCGTTCTGGAACGGCGGGGGATGCGATCCGGTGACGCTGTCCGGGAACACCTTCGGGCCGGCGGCAGTGCCGATTGTGGAAGAGGCGATTGCAGCGGTGGCACCGCCGGTCGACCCGGGCCCATACGCGTCACTCCTGCCGAGGTTCACGCCGCAGGGACCCATCGTGTGGCTCCCGCTCGACGAGGGATCCGGAGTGGTCGCCGGCGACGCCAGCGGGTTCGGAAACGACGCGACGCTCATGGGAGGAGCTTCGTTCGTACCAGACTCGGCGGATGGAAGCTCCCACTCGGTCGGCCTCGACGGTGTCGACGACTGGGTGGACATGGGAACGGTCGACGTTGCCGGGCCCGGGCTCACCGTGGCCGCCTGGTTCAACGCCGACAGCTTTCCCGGCTCCCATGGCGATGCCCGCATCGTGTCCAAGGCAACCGGGTCAAACGAGGACGACCACATCTTCATGCTGAGCACCATCTTGCAGGGAGGCCAGGTCCGGCTGCGGGGCCGCGTCCGGGTCGACGGCGCCACCACCACCGTGATAGCCGGCTCGGGAGATCTCAGCCCCGGCACCTGGTACCACGGTGCCATGTCCTACACGGGCTCGGCCGTGAATCTCTACCTGGATGGGGTGCTGGTTGGCAGCGCCGGGCTGACGGGGGCAGTCGATCAGGATCCCGGCGTCACCGTCGCCGGCGGCGCGCAGCCTCCCGGCGCCGGCCCCCAGTTCTGGGACGGGCTCATCGACGATGTGCGGATCTACCAGCGGGGCCTGAGTGGCGGTCAGGTGGAGGCGCTCGCCTCCAACACGGTGCCGACCGCCGACGACGGGTCGGCGTTGTCGACCGGGGCTCCGGTGGAGGTGACGCTGCGGGGCTCGGATGCAGACGACGACGACCTCATGTTCTCCATTACCGATCCCCCGAGCGGCGGCACGCTGGGCCCGATAGGCGAGGTGGATTGCTCAGCCGTGAACGTCTGCACCGCCGTCGTCACCTACACCCCGGATTCGGGATCGACCGGCACGGAGTCGTTCGCCTTTCGCGTCGACGACGGCCTCGGCCGTTCCGGCCCCGGCACGGTGGTGGTGACCATCGATCCGACGTCGATCTCGGGGACGGTGTTTGGGGATACCGATGGTGACGGGGTGCGGGACGTGGGTGAGGATGGTCTGGGCGGGGTGAAGGTGACTTTGCGTTCGGCGGGGCCCGATGGGGTGTTCGGTGGTGGTGATGATGGGTTCTCCTCGGTGGTGACGGGGGCGGACGGTGCCTATGTGTTCGGGGGGTTGGATCCGGGGTTGCACAAGGTGAGCGTGAAGGCCTCGACGGTCCCGGCCGGGCTGATGTCGAGCACGGGCAACAACCCGACCATCGTCGACCTGGTGGCAGAGGTGCCCGAGACCGTCGACTTCGGGTATGCGGATCCGGCGGTGTTGACGTCGATTTCGGGGACGGTGTTTGGGGATACCGATGGTGACGGGGTGCGGGACGTGGGTGAGGATGGTCTGGGCGGGGTGAAGGTGACTTTGCGTTCGGCGGGGCCCGATGGGGTGTTTGGTGGTGGTGATGATGGGTTCTCCTCGGTGGTGACGGGGGCGGACGGACAGTATGTGTTCGGGGGCTTGGATCCGGGGTTGCACAAGGTGAGTGTGAAGGCCTCGACGGTCCCGGCCGGTCTGGTGCTGACGACGGGCAACACCCCGACCATCGTCGACCTGGCCCATTTCCAGCGCGAGATCATCGACTTTGGGTATGCGGATCCGGCGGTGTTGACGTCGATTTCGGGGACGGTGTTCGGGGATGGGGATGGTGACGGGGTGCGGGACGTGGGTGAGGATGGTCTGGGCGGGGTGAAGGTGACTTTGCGTTCGGCGGGGCCCGACGGGGTGTTTGGTGGTGGTGATGATGGGTTCTCCTCGGTGGTGACCGGGGCGGACGGACAGTACGCGTTCGGGGGTCTCGACCCGGGCCCGTTCAAGGTGAGTGTCAAGGCCTCCACGGTCCCGGCCGGTCTGGTGCTGACGACGGGCAACAACCCGACCATCATCGACCTGGCCCATCTCCAGCGCGAGATCGTCGACTTCGGGTATCAGTAGACGCCGGTCAGCCTCGCCCGCAGAGGCGGGACACTGCCACTCTGGGTGGGCTACACTGGCCGGTCTCGTCACCCCGAGGTCCGCTATCAGAGGATCAAGACCGTCGGCCGCGTGGTTCGCCTGGTTGCTGGCAGCCGCCTCTCTGGCAGCATTCGTCTCACCGATGTCCCTGCAGCCGGCGAGCGCCGCCGACGAGCCGGAAGGCTTCACCAATCACGTCGTCCTCGATGGCCTGGCTCAACCCACCGGTATGGCGTTTCTCCCCGATGGGCGCCTCCTGATCACCGAGAAGTCCGGCGAAGTCGTGATCACCGACCCGGGGAGCCCGGACCCGGTTCGAGACCCCTACCTGTCTCTTCCGAATGTCTCGACGGCCGGCCCACTCGGTCTGCGCGCCATCGCGGTCGACGGCGAGTTCGACGACTATTCGTACATCTACCTCTGGTATCCCGATTCGACCACCCAGAAGCTCACCCTCGCGCGGTACACCCATGCCGGCTCCGTGGCTGATCCCGCCTCGCGGCTCGTGGTGTTCGAGGATCCGGATGTGCTGCCCGGCTACGCCAACTGTTGCCACCTGGGTGGGCTGCTCACCTGGGGGCCCGACGATGCGCTGTGGCTCGGAGTGGGCGACAAGGACACCAACGCCCTCAACAACAGCGCCGGAGAGGCCCAGGACCCTGCTCTAGCCCATGGCAAGCTCCTGCGTTTGCAGCGGGACGGGTCCGCAGGGACAGGCAATCCGTTCGACGATGCGGGAGGCCCCAACCTCGACAGTGTCTGGGCGATGGGCCTGCGCAATCCGTGGAAGGGGACCTGGGATCGTGCCACGGAGCGCCTGGTCTTCGGTGAGGTTGGACAAGACGCATGGGAGGACATCAACGTCGTCGACCCCTTCGACGGTGGAGGAGAGAACTTCGGCTGGCCCGATTGTGAGGGGCCGTGTACGGATGACCGGTTCACCGATCCTCTCCACTCCTACGCTCAGGGCCTGCCGTGGACATCCGCCAGGGCGTCGATAACCGGCGGACCGGTCTACCGCGGCAACATGTTCCCCAGCGAATGGGTGGGCCGCTACTTCTTCGGCGACTTCGCCAATCATGTGATCCGCTATCTCGAGCTGGGAGACGGATACGACGTGAGCCCGACCTCGACGGTGGGTGCCGACGAGACCATTCCCTTCGCCACTGATGTCGGCCCGATAGTCGATCTGATCGAGGGGCCGGATGGGGCGCTCTATTACCTATCCATCTGGGAGCCGGGCAATCCGGACCAGGGGTCGTCCGGTTATGTCGGCCGCATCGCCTACGACGATCAACAGGCGGCTCCCGACATCACCCTGGCCGAGGGGGACGTGACGGCGGGGGCTGCGCCGCTGACGGTGGCCTTCGCCGGCCGGGCCACCGATCCTGACGGCGACCAGCTCACGTTCCGGTGGGTGTTCGGCGACGGGATGGACTCGATCGGCGCCGACGTGGTCCATACCTATTCGACGCCCGGCCGGTACCTGGCACGGCTGGAGGTGAGCGACGGCACCGTCACCACGACCTCCGGGGTGGTGTCGGTCACCGTCGGCCCGGCGACGTCTGTCACGGGCACGGTGTTTGAGGATGGGGATGGGGATGGGGTGCGTGGTGCGGGGGAGGGTGGGATTGGTGGGGTGAAGGTGGTGCTGCGTTCGGTGGGTGCTGATGGGGTGTTTGGTGGTGGTGATGATGGGTTCTCCTCGGTGGTGACCGGGGCGGACGGCGTGTACGTGTTGGGGGGTGTTGCGGCGGGCCCGGTCAAGGTGAGTGTGAAGGAGTCGACGGTGCCGGCGGGGCTGACGTTGACGACGGGCAACAATCCGATGATCGTCGACGTGGTGGAGGGTGGGCATGAGACCGTCGACTTCGGGTTTGCCGATCCGGCGCGGTAACGACGGGACGCGGTCGACCCGCCCTGCCCGCCACGTAAAGTGAGATACACTGGCCCCCTGTAGCGGGCGGGAGGCTCATGGTCACGACATCACCACAGCGGATTGCGCTGTTCGCCTGGTTGCTGCTGATGAGCTCATTGGTCGCTCTTGTCGATCCCGCCGGCCCCCGGGCTGCGCTGGCTTCGGCTGCGCCGGCGAGCACCGACGCGCCCGACCGTGCCGGGCTGGCGCCGGCGAACGGTGCCGCAGGCGCCTCGGTGTCCGGGGTGGTGTTCGAGGATGCGGACTCCGACGGCATGCTGGATGCGGGTGAAGGCGGCCTGGGCGGGGTCAAGGTGCTGCTGCGGTCGGCCGGCGCCGATGGCACGCTCGGCAGCGGTGACGACGTCTTTTCCTCGCAGTGGACTCCGCCGGATGGTTCGTTCGCTTTCCCCGGGCTGGATGCCGGTGATTTCAAACTCAGCGTCAAGGCCTCCACGGTTCCGGCCGGGTTGGATTCGACGACCGGTAACAACCCGTCGGTGTTCACGCTGGCCACGGACGAGAACCGGCTGGTCGATTTTGGCTTCGGGTCCGGTGCCTCCGTTTCGGGGGTGGTGTTTGAGGATGCCGACGCCGACGGCCGGGTGGATCCGGGTGATGAAGGCCTGGCTGCCGTCAAGGTGGTGCTGCGATCGGCGGGGGACGATGAGGTGCTCGGTACCGGCGATGATGCGTTCGCGTCCGTTTGGACTGTGGCGGATGGGACCTATCGGTTCGGTGGCTTGGCTGCCGGTGACTTCAAGGTCTCGGTGGATGCTTCCACGGTGCCGCCCGGGATGACTCTGACGACGGGGAACAACCCGCTCGTCCTGGCGCTGAGCGAGAGCCAGCAGATGGAGGTGGACTTCGGCTACGTCGATCCGTCCCTGGCAACCGTCGGAAATCGGATCTGGGAGGACGAGAACGCCAATGGACTCCGGGAGCGGACAGAGCCGCCGCTGAGCGGAGTCGAGGTGAGCTTGTTTGCCGAGGGCTCCCCCGCGCCGACGGCGGTGGTCACTACCAACCGCAACGGCGTATATCGGTTCATCGGCGTTGACCCGGGCGTGTACACCGTGCAGGTGGCGGCGCCGGCCGGAATGGTATTCACCCTCCAGCAGGTGAACGGAAAACCCGAGCGAGATTCCGACGCAGATGGGAGCGGCCTGCTGGGGCCGCTGACGCTCGACCCGGGGGAGATCGACTACTCGTGGGACGCGGGTCTCGTAACGGGCCCGCCTCTCCTGGAAGCACTGGATGTGACCGGCAGCGGGGTTTCAATCAACCCTGCCTTTGCGCCCCTCACTAGTCGCTTCGCCGTGTACCCCGATGCAACAACAGAGGGGGTCGTCGTCACGGCCACAACGGCTCACGCGACCGACTCGCTCACCATCGACGGCCAGCCGGTCAACAGCGGCGAGGGGTTTCCGATCGCCGATCCGCAACCGGGTGACGAGATAGCCGTAGAGGTCAGCAGCCCCGTGACCGGAACCCGTCGCTACGAGCTCAAGTACCTCCCGGTTGACTTTCCGATCATCGAGGTCACGACCCTCGAGCCCGGCGTTACTCCCGGCGTCCTCTACCTCAACTCGCGGTCCTCGGCGTTCTATTCGTTGACGCTCGACAACGGCGGAGTGCCCGAATTCATCAGAGCCCTTCCGGAGCGTGGATCGACCTTCACCAAGCATCCCAACGGACAGCGTTCGTACTCGGAGCGCATCGTGACCGGTAGCGGCCTGCCATCGACGGAGCGGGTGATCCTCGACGAGAACTTCCAAGAGGTCGAGCGAGTCCAGGTGGTGCCACCCCTCGCACACACAGATGGTCACGACTTCCTCATTCTCCCCAACGGAAACCATGTGTTCCTGTCCTACGAGCCGACGGAGCACGATGGCGTCACATACGAGGACGCCGTCATTCAGGAGGTCGACACCAGCGGCAACGAGGTGTTCCGGTGGAGCAGCTGGGGAGTGATTCCACTTTCCGACCAGCTGCGGCCCGACGACACCGACTACGCCCACATCAACTCGGTCTTCCTCGACGATGACGGCAACTTCCTCGCCTCGCTGCGGGGAGTGAGTCAGATCGTCAAGATCAACCGCACCACCGGTGATCTGATGTGGAAGTTGGGAGGGCTCTCGAACGAGTTCACCATCAACGACCCGCTCGGGGGTCCCTGTGGACAGCATCATGTCACCCGGCTGCCGAACGGCAACATCCTGTTCTTCGACAACGGCATCTACTGCCCAGATCTCCCCGAATACCCCGAACGAGGAGAGTCCAGCAGGGCGGTCGAGTATGCCCTCGACGAGGTGAACAAGGTTGCGACCCTCGTGTGGTCGTATGCACAGGAGGGAACCTACGGAGCATCCGGCGGCTCGGCCCAACGGTTCGAAAACGGAAACACACTCATCGGATGGGGCGGGAGGACGACGGGGCCGGCGGCGACCGAGGTCGACCCGGAGGGGAATGTCGTGTTCGAGCTCTTCATATTTACCGGCGGCAACCCGCGCGGGAGCAATCGTATCCTGCGCTTTTCCGATTGAACCTTTCGCAGCGTGCACGAGATGTCTCCCGGTATCCTTCCTGCTGCCCCTCTCCGAGAAAGAAACCCATGCGCTCGTATCGTCGCCTGCTCGGCATCCTCGCCGTCGTCGGATTGCTGATTGCCTCGTGCTCGTCTGACTCCGACAGCCCCACGAGCACGGAGGGGAATGGCACCTCGACCACCCTTGCAGGGAGCAGCACCTCCACCCCGACCACGACCGCGGACACGCCGACCACCACCGGCGAAGACCCGGTGCCGACCACGGCACCGAACGGTGATACGAGCATCACAATCGTTGCACCCGCCCCCCTTTCGACCCACCTCGCCACTGTCGACATGGGGGGTGGCGTCCTCGCCGCCGAGGTCGAGTTCCGGTCGGAGACGTCGGGAGGGTCTGGCGCACCCCCCGATGTCCTCTGGGCGTCCGACCTCGACGGTGTCCTAGGCACCGGGCTCGTGCTGACGGCGCTGCTGACCAATAACGACGCCGACGTCGCCTCCCACCAGGTGACGGCGACGGCGGTGTGGCCGGATGGTGAGTCGACGACTGCCACTATCGACGTGGTCGTGAAGGTTCCCTCGAACTAGCCGGCGTCAAACACCTCGTCCAGGTAGGCGGCGAACGGTGTATCTGGAACGAGGACGAACTCACCCTCCGGTGAGACCATGCCGGTGGCCGCGACGCTGAAATCGATGATCGGGCGCCGCACCAAACGGCGCAGATCCCACGCAGTGTCGGCGGCCTGCCTCAGGTCGAAGTCGTCGTCGAGCACGAACGAGTCTGACAGCTCTGAGATGAGTGAGAGCAGGTCGGCCGGTGCCCCGAACTCGTCGGCTTCACCGAGCACCTGGCGAAACACCGACCGCTGGCGTTCGGTGCGCATCCCGTCACCCGCCCCGGCCATGAGCCGCCATTCGTCCTCCACCATCTCGAGGGTCTGTCGGGACCGGACCCATCGCAGGGCGCTGTGACCGTCGAGAGTCGCGCAGCCGGCCTCGAGAAACGTGCGACGATGGTCGGCTCGCAGCTTGACCGGATGGTCGACGCACACCTCGATTCCGCCGATCCGATCGATGATCGTCTCGAAGCCCGCCAGGTCGAACAGCACGAGGTGGTCCACGGTGAGCCCGGTGTAGTCCTCGACCGCAACCCCCATCAGATCAAGCCCGCCGACGCCCTCGCAGCCCTCCAAGTTGGTGTTGATGGGGGCGAGCTGGCGGGTGCACGGGTTGACGACATACAGGGATCGGGGAATCGACACGAGCATCGAGCGTGATCTGTCGTCGGGAACCACGTACAGCATGATCGTGTCGGCCCGGCTCGGATTCTCGGTCGGTTTCGCATCACTGCCGAGGATGAGATACACATCGAATGTGTCCGCCGGTGCCGGTGCCGGTGGGAGCGGTTCGGTGGGCGGGTCGGCTGGTGCCACGGTGGTGCTGGAAACCGCCGGCTGCCCTTCTACGGAGTGTGTTGTCGAGGGCGTGGGTGCCGTCTCCGGGGTGGTGCGAGTCGTGGGAGGGGCGGGTGCGGTCGGATCGGCGGCGATCTCCTCTTGACGAGCCGAGGCCGCCAGCACCTCGCGGGCCGCCGTCGGGTCGAACGGCACGCGCTCGATCGAGCGCCAGGTCCGCAGCGGACCCGAGACAACCCAGGCGACCGCCAGCACCAGCATCGCACCGAGCACTATGAGTAGGCGTTTGCGCACGTCACCGATCAGGTTAGGGACGCTTGGGACATCCGGTCCCCGGTGTGGGCGTGAATGCGGAAGCACTCGTCGGGTCGCGGCCTTCGATGCTCTCGGTGGTCACAGAACGTGCGCCGGGAGCGCGAGTTTGGGTGGGTTCTCCCTCTGGCTGGAGGTGCGCCAAGCGCTGTGAGTTCCCACCCAAACTAGATCATATTTCTACCACGGATTGGATGCGTCGGTCGATCGGGACTTGACCTTTGGCCCTACCCACTGCAACTGGCCCCTGCCACCCTGGGTGATGGACGGGCCTACCTCGAGTCCCCTCGAGGAAGCCTGCCTCTGGCTGGAGGTGCGCCATGCGAGATTCGTCGACGTCTCCCAAGACCCATAACGGCGGGGCCCACACCCGGGGCCTTTTCGTATTCCTGGCGACCATGATGGTCGCCCTCTTCACGCTGCCGATCGTGGAGGCGGCGGCGGTCGATCCGCCGATGACGCTCGAGGTCAACTATGCCCACGACTGGGTGCAGGGCCACAGTGCCGGGGCGGGGGCCAACGTCGAGGTCGAGCTGACCGACGGAGGCGCGGCGGTGAAAGCCACCGCCTCGGTTGGCGCCAACGTCGATGGTCCGCCGTATCACTTCAATGTGGATGTGGGTGGGAACAACGTGTGGGGGCATCAGTGGTCGCCGGGTCAGGTGAGTGTGACCGTGGGTGGGGCTGGTCCGTTCACGGTGGATGTGGCCGGTGAGGGTGATCCCGATGGCCGGAATCCGGGTGATTTCAGTCTGAACCTGGGTGAGTTGGATCCGCCGGTGGTGGTGGCGGTTGGTGATGTGGTGGTGGTGACCCATGTCACGGTGGCAGGCGAGACCAAGTCCCATACGGTGACGTCGCTGGGGGCGGTGCATGATCCGGTGACCAACCGGGTGGATGTGACCGGGGTTCCGGATAGTTTCTTTGATATCTGGGTGCATGAGACGGGTGATCCGGGGGTGAGTCGTTCTGGTGTGATCCCGGCCAGTGTTGATTTCTCGGTGCCCGATCCTCCCGATCATCCCGAGACCATCGTCCTGGCACCAGGGAACAACGGGGCTGCCAACCAGTGCGACGACGACAATGACTGCACCTTCGCCCACTGGAGGGTGGCGAATACGCGGTTCACGGTGGGGTTGAACCAGATTCCGCAGCGGATATGGGGTAATGACTGGACGGAGGGGGATTCGATCACGCTGACGATCGGCACTGAGGTGTATGCCGGTGTGGCGGTGGTGGGTCCGAACCCATGGGATGGGGACCCGTCTTCGTTCTCGGTGGATGTGTCGACGCTGGATCCGGCGGTGACGATTGGGGCGGGTGACTCCCTGGAGGTGGCCGATGAGTCCGGTCTGAGCAAGTCCCATGTGGTGTTGCCGTTGGCGTTGACCGGCGTGGATCAGGGTCTGGATGATGTGGTGGGGACCACCAATCTTGGTGACACGGTTTTTGTGAACGAGCACGGTCGACCTGATCCGGATCTGGAACCGGTTGCGAGTGTGGATATGGGTGGGGGGGTTGGTGCGTGGACGGCTGATTTCTCCGGGCTGGTGGATATCGGTCCGGACACCAACGGGTATGCCTATCAGAACGATGATGACGGTGACCAAACCCAGATCGAGTGGCCGACCCCGTCTCCGCCGTATCGCGTCAATGTGGATGTGGGTGGGAACAACGTGTGGGGGCATCAGTGGTCGCCGGGTCAGGTGAGTGTGACGGTGGGTGGGGCTGGTCCGTTCACGGTCGATGTCAACGAGATTGATGATCCCGACAATGGTTTCAATGTGGGTGATTTCAGTCTGAACCTGGGTGAGTTGGATCCGCCGGTGGTGGTGGCGGTTGGTGATGTGGTGGTGGTGACCCATGTCACGGTGGCAGGCGAGACCAAGTCCCAT
>JBFKDW010000005.1:0-70863 GCA_041619515.1 Acidimicrobiia bacterium | reverse complement strand
CTCCGGGGGAGGAGAAGACGGTGGCGTTGCCTTGGATGGGGGGTTGGGGTTGCGCGGACGCCCCCTCCGCCCCTGCGGGGCACCATGCCCTCCCGGGGGAGGAGAAGACGGCGGCGTTGCCTTGGATGGGGGGTTGGGGTTGCGGGTTCCCATAGGCCCTACCGGCAACCGTCCTTTGGCCCTGATGAGGGCTACCGGATTGTCCGTAGACTCGGCCACGCCCGTAGGAACTAGGAGCGTGCGTGAAACCTGACTTCATCGTGGTGGACGGCAACGAAGCCGCGGCTCGTGTCGCCCACTCGTTGTCGGAAGTGATCGCGATCTACCCGATCACCCCCGCATCGGCGATGGGGGAGCTGGCAGATGCCTGGTCCCAGCGCCGGGAGCCGAACATCTGGGGCACCGTGCCCGAGGTCGTGGAAATGCAGAGCGAAGGCGGGGCCGCAGGTGCCATGCACGGGTCTCTGCAGGCGGGTGCTCTCACCACCACCTTCACCGCTTCCCAGGGTTTACTGCTCATGCTCCCCAACATGTACAAGATTGCCGGCGAGCTGACGCCCGCCGTCATCCACGTCGCCGCCCGAACCATCGCCACCCATGCGCTCAGCATCTTTGGAGATCACAGCGACGTGATGGGAGCCCGTCAGACCGGCTTCGCTCTCCTGAGCTCAGCCTCCGTGCAGGAGGCCCAGGACCTGGCCCTCATCGCCCATGCGGTCACCCTCGAGACCCGGATCCCGTTCCTGCACTTCTTCGACGGCTTCCGCACGTCCCACGAAGTGATGAAGATCGAAGCGCTCGGCCCTGAGGTGATGGGACAGATGGTCGACACCGATCTGATCTCCGCCCACCGGGAGCGGGCGCTGAACCCCAACCGGCCGGTGCTGCGGGGCACCGCCCAGAACCCGGATGTGTTCTTCCAGGCCCGGGAGGCCGCCAATCCCTTCTACGAGCAGGTGGCGCCTGCGGTTGTCAAAACCTTCGAACGCTTTGCCGAGCTCACCGGGCGCCGCTACGGGTTGTTCGACTACCACGGATCTCCCGACGCCGACCGGGTCGTCGTCCTGATGGGCTCGGGTGCCGGGGCCGCCCGCGAAGCAGTAGATGCCCTTGTTGCACGGGGCGAGAAGGTCGGCATGGTCACCGTGCACCTCTATCGCCCCTTCTCCGTCGATCATTTCCTCGACGCCCTGCCGGCCACCGTTGCCGGCATCGCCGTCCTCGATCGCACCAAGGAGCCGGGTGCCGTCGGTGAGCCGCTCTACCAGGATGTGGTCACAGCACTGGCGGAGGGAGGGCGCGCCGGAATCAAGGTCATCGGAGGCCGCTACGGGCTATCCGGCAAGGAATTCACTCCGCCGATGGTGATGCGAGTGCTGGCTGAGGCCGATGCGGCGGAACCCAGCCGGCATTTCACAGTCGGCATCACCGACGACGTCTCCCGGCTCAGCCTCCCAGTCGAGGAGCCTTGGAAAGAGCCGGCCGACGTCGTACAGGCGGTCTTCTTCGGGCTGGGCGCCGATGGGACGGTGGGAGCGAACAAGAACTCGGTGAAGATCATCGGCACACACACGGACCGGTTCGCCCAGGGTCATTTCGTGTACGACTCCAAGAAGTCGGGGGCCATGACGGTCTCGCACCTGCGCTTTTCGCCCCGACCCATCACGTCGACCTATCTCATCGAGAACGCCAACTTCGTCGCCTGTCACCAGTTCGGGTTCTTGGAGAAGGTGGACATGCTCGACCTTGCCGACGAGGGCGCCATCTTTCTCCTCAACAGCCACTACGGACCGGACGAGGTGTGGGACCATCTTCCGCCCCACGTCCAGGAAGAGATCGTCTCCAAGAAGCTCGAGTTCTACGTGGTCGACGGGTACCGGGTGGCCCGGGAGTCCGAGCTGGGAGGTCGCATCAACACGGTGCTGCAAACCTGCTTCTTCGCACTGTCGAAGATCATTCCCCGAGACGAGGCCATCGCCGCCATCAAAGAATCGATCCGCGGCGCATACGGCAAGCGCGGCGAGGTGGTGCTGCAGCGCAATTTCCGGGCAGTCGATGCCGCCCTCGATGCCCTTGCCAGGGTTGACGTTCCCAGCACCGTGACTACAGGTATTGCCCTGGCGCCTGCCATGCCCGAGATCGCTCCCGACTTCGTGAGGCGGGTCACCGAAATGATTGTGACGGGTCGGGGTGACCTCCTGCCGGTGAGCGCCCTGCCCGTCGACGGCACGTTCCCGACCGACACGGCCCAGTGGGAGAAGCGCTCCATCGCAGAGGAGATTCCGATTTGGGACCCCGACATCTGCATCGACTGCGGCCGCTGTGCGCTCGTGTGCCCGCACGCCGCCATCAGGATGAAGGTCTACGACCCCGCCGAGCTGAGTTCAGCACCAGACACCTTCCAGACCAAAGAGTGGAGCGGACGGGATTTCCCAGGCATGAACATGACGATCCAGGTAGCACCGGAGGACTGCACCGGATGCGGGGTGTGCGTGGATGTGTGCCCGGCTCACAGCAAGGAAGAGGTCAAGCACAAGTCCATCAACATGGCCTCCCACCTCGAGCACGTTGACGCCGAGCGGGGGAATTTCGAGTTCTTCCTCAGCCTGCCCGAACTGGACCGGACCGAGGTGAAGGTCGACTCCATCAAGGGATCGCAGCTGCTCGAACCGCTGTTCGAGTTCTCGGGCGCCTGCTCGGGCTGCGGCGAGACGCCGTACCTCAAGCTGCTCTCCCAGATGTACGGCGATCGGATCTTGATCGCCAACGCTACCGGCTGCTCCAGTATCTACGGGGCCAACCTCCCAACCACGCCCTGGGCCAAGAACGACCAGGGGCGTGGCCCCGCCTGGTCCAATTCACTGTTCGAGGACAACGCCGAGTTCGGACTGGGGATGCGGATGGCCATCGACAGCCATGCGCGCACCGCCCGCACGCTGCTCACCGAGCTCTCGGCGGAGATTGGTGATATCGCCCACGAGCTCCTGGAATCCGACCAGTCAGACGAGAGCGGCGTCCGCAAGCAGCGCCGGCGTGTCGAGGAGCTGCTGACGGCCCTCGAGACCATGGATGATCCGCGTGCTCGCCGGCTCGAGACGATCGCCGAGTACCTGGTGGACATGGGTGTTTGGATTGTCGGTGGGGACGGCTGGGCATACGACATCGGGTTCGGTGGCCTCGACCACGTACTGGCGCTTGGCCGCAATGTGAACATTCTCGTCCTCGACACCGAGGTGTACTCGAACACCGGGGGACAGGCCTCCAAGGCGACGCCGCGGGCGGCCGTGGCCAAGTTCGCCGCCGGCGGCAAGTCGACCGGCAAGAAGGATCTCGGCATGATCGCCCAGTCATATGGCAACGTCTACGTGGCTCAGATTGCCATGGGAGCGAACATGAACCAGGTCGTGAAGGCTTTCGCCGAGGCGGAAGCCCACCCGGGCACGTCGCTGATCATTGCGTTCAGTCCGTGCATCGCCCACGGCATCGATATGGCAACCCAGATGACTCATCAGAAGAGGGCGGCCGAGAGCGGGTACTGGCCGCTGTACCGGTACGACCCGGCCGCCGATGCCGCCGGCAAGCCCGGGCTGCGCCTCGACAGCCGTGAGCCGACGATCTCGTTCAAGGAGTTCGCAGCGAAGGAGGGTCGCTTCGCGATGCTGGCACGCGCCAACCCCGACCAGGCCGAGGAGCTCGCCCGCATGGCGCAGGCCGACATCGACAACCGGTGGCAGCTCTACGAGCAGATGGTCAAAGTGCACCGCACTGCGGTATTCGAGGATCTGGAGGAAGGCGAATGAACCTGACGACGAAGTATCTCGGTCTCGAGCTGGCGAATCCCATCGTTCCTTCCTCCTCTCCTCTGACCCGGGAGGTCGACTCTCTCCTCCAATTGGAGGCTGCCGGGGCGGCGGCGGTGGTGCTGCCGTCTCTGTTCGAGGAGCAGATCGAACATGAGGCGATGGCAGTGCATGCCGCCCTCGACTACGGATCCGAGATCTCGGCCGAGTCGATCGGCGGCTACTTCCCGGAGATGGACGAATACAACACCGGGGCAAACGACTACCTCGAACGGCTACGGGCCGCCAAGGAGGCTCTGTCGATCCCGGTGATCGCCAGCCTCAACGGTGACTCGGCAGGTGGGTGGACGCTCTATGCCAGAATCATCGAGGATGCCGGTGCCGACGCGCTCGAGCTCAACATCTACCTGATCGCAGCGGACATGGCGCGCACCGGGCCGCAGGTGGTCGACGACTACCTCCGGCTGGTGGGGCGGGTCCGGGAGGCCGTGCGCATACCGTTGGCGGTGAAAGTGGGGCCGTATTTCACCTCGATGGCACACATGGCCCGGCGCCTCGTCGATGCCGGCGCCGACGGGCTGGTGCTGTTCAATCGGTTCTATCAGCCCGATATCGACCTCGATACCCTCACGGTCGGGCCCAACCTGGTGCTTTCGACGTCCGATGAGCTGCGCCTGGTCCTCCGCTGGATGGCAATCCTCCATGGCCGCCTCGATGCCTCGCTGGCGGCCACCACCGGCGTCCACACGGCCGAGGACGTGCTGAAGCTGGTGCTGGCTGGAGCCGACGTCACGATGATGGCCTCAGCCTTGTTGAAGAACGGCCCCGCCCACATAACCGAGGTGCTGGCCGGAGTCACCCGGTGGCTGGAGGAGCGGGACTACGTGTCCCTCGATCAGGCCCGTGGCAGCCTCAGCCAGCGCTCCAGCCCCGACCCGAGCGCGTTTGAGCGCAGCAACTACATGCACGCGCTCATCGAGTACTCATCGCGCCGGTAGCGAGTCGGCCGGTTAGTCGCGGCCGGGCATGAGGTCGCCCTCACCCGGTATCCCGTGGGTGATGAGCGTAAACGCCAACACAGTGGCCGCGACCGGAACCGGCTCATCGGCGATGATGACGCGCCGGTGCTCATCGATCGTGGCTATCTGGTCTTCGTGCCGGCGCAGTACCCAGCGCCCGGGAGAGCGAAAGCCCGTCTTGCCGACCGGGATGACGGTCAGGGCGTAGCCATCGCCGTTGATCCCGTAGCTGCGCCTGGCATGCAGAGGCCCCGACGTGGCGATGATGCGCGAGCCGGACCTGATGATGGGGACGATATGACGGCCCGACGTGGCGGCCTTGATCCGCCATTCGGGCCCCCCGGCCGGCACGACCCGCCGACCGGGCCCGAAGAAGATGCGCATCGACCCGTCACGTCCCAGGAGGGCGATGGTTTCCTCGTCACCGGCGAGCTTCTCAACCGGGAACCCGAAGCGCCCGATTCGCAGTAGCCGACAGCGCCCCTGCAACGTGCGGCTCGATGCCGGCACGGTCTCCATGCCGCCAAGCCTACGCCCGGCCGTCGCGGTCGGCAGGATTGACGCGATCAGGCGTCAGCCGATCGCCAGGCCTCTCGCCACTTCAGCTTGCGGCCCTGGCCGAGGACCGCTCCCCGATAGAAGCGCTCTCCCACCCGGATGACGCCGTAGATCATCACGGCGGCGAGCGCCAGTGACAGCAGGACCTCCCAGGCGGCAGCGTCCCCCCTCACCATGCGCACCTGCATGCTGATGGGGGCGAAGGGCGGGAGAAACGACAGGATGCGTGCGACCAGGTTGGTCTCCTCGACCGCACTGAAGCTCACGAAGTACGCGATCGTCAGCAGAGCCGTGAACGGGAGGGTGGCGTTGCCGGCTTCTTCCTGGCGCGAGGCGAGCGACCCGGCTGCGGCGAACAAGACGCCGTAGATGCCGTACCCGACCACAAACCACAGCAGGATCGAAAAGAAGGCGGTGGGGGCGGCATCGGGGATCGATACCGCGTCACCGCCGACGGCTGAGGCCGCCAGTGCGACGAGTCCGATCACGACGACCTGGCCGACGCCGAGCAATCCGATGCCGATGACCTTGCCGGCCAGCAAGTGCCGCGGCTGAACGGCACCCAGCACGACCTCGACGACCCGGCTGGACTTCTCCTCGATGACGCCCAGCACCACCCACTGGCCGTAGGTGAGGATTGTGATGTACAGCAGGATGACGCCGAAGAAGGCGAGGGCGGCGTCCTCAGGGTCGGTGGCATCCTCGAGTGCGGTGATGGGGATGTCGGCCTCCAGCAGGGGGGCGATGTCCTCCAGCGAGATGCCGCGAGCGCCGAGCTCGGTGATCGCGAGATCGAAGCCGAGGACGCTCGCCAGCAGGCTGGTGGTGGCGCCGGGCTCCCCCGAGGAGATGATGAGCTCGGGCCCGGCGACGATGCCGGCATCGGCCGACCCTGTCTGGACTGCCTCCCGTACGGCTGCATCGTCTGCAACCATCTCGACCGCGAGCACCGGGTCGCCGCCACTCGCCGATTCGAACTGGGCGATGGCCGCCTCAGAGAGGGGAGTGGCGGTGGCAAGTGCGAGTGTGCCCGGCCCGTCGTCGTCAAACACTGCCGGTATGACGATGGCCGCCACCACCAGCAGCACGATGAACCCGGTCGAAATGATGAAAGCCTTCGATTTGATCCGCTCCGTCAGCTCGCGCCGGGCGACCAGGTAGATGGCGGTCCAACCCTTCATTGCGCAACCGCCTCCCGGAAGACCTCGGACAGGCTGGGAGGCTCGAAGGCGAAGAGCGTGATCTCGCCGGCGGCAGCCGCCCTGGCCACCATCTCCTCGAGGTGTGCGTCTGCCGAGGTGGCGAGGCGGATCCGGGACCCGGTGCGCTCCACGATCTCGGTGCCCTCCAGCTCGTCGACCCAGCTCGAGCTCACTTCCCTGACCTCCACCTCCAGATAGCGCCGGGGCGAGGCGGTCCGCAGTGTCCACACCTCACCCTCGAGGACGATGTCTCCCCGGTTGATGACCACCACCTCCTCGCAAAGATCTTCGACGAGATCGAGCTGATGGCTCGAGAACATCACCGCCACCCCGTTGCCGGCCAACGATCGGAGCAGGCCGGCCATGGTCTCGACACCGATTGGGTCGAGCCCGGAGAACGGCTCGTCCAGCACCAGCAACTCCGGATCGTGGACGAGGGCTGCGGCCAGCTGGATGCGCTGCTGGTTGCCGTGCGAAAGCTCTTCCAACCTCGCGTCGGACCGTTCGGTGAGCCCGAGCTTGCCCAACCAGAAGTCGGCAGCTTCGTGGGCGGCGGCCCGGGTCATCCCATGCAGCCGTCCGAAATAGACGAGCTGGTCGTGCACGCGCATGCGCGGATACAGGCCCCGCTGCTCGGGCATGTACCCGAAGCGGAGCCGCTCGGCCGGCCCGATGGGGGAACCGTCCCAGGTGATCGTGCCCACGTCGGGATTGACGAGGCCGAATACCGACCGCATCGCGGTGGTCTTGCCCGCCCCGTTGGGGCCGAGGAATCCGAGCAGTCGGCCGCGCTCGAGATCGAAGCTGCATCCGTCGAGCGCAACGACCGGGCCGTATCGCTTGTGAAGATTCTCCAGTTGGAGCACCCCGCCAACCTACTGCGTCCGGTCAGCCGGTCCTGCACGTGCTGGGCTCTCAGGCGGGCTCAGCACCCGGCGGTCGAGCAGATGTCGAGCGCCGCCCACTCGCGATCCTCCCGGGGAACCAGCTTGAGATGCAGATCCGAGCCGCTCCGGAAGTACGCCCCGCCGTCCGAGTCGAGCAGCGCTGCCAGGCTTCCCACCGGCTCGAGGCGGTTGCGTTCGTCGATCCACCAGTCCCGATAGATGTGCGGGGTGCCGCTGACCCCCTTCACGGTCACGTGCAGCCACTCGCCGGCCGCCATCTCGTAGGTCCGAACCTGGTAGTGGGACGTCCAGGCTCCGGTAGCGTCGATCGTGTAACTCCGGCCGTTGAGGACGCTGGTGCGGAAATGGTCGTTCGGGCCGTCATCCGGCCGCCCGATGATCGTGTGCGAGGCCCCGTCGTCGCGCCGCACCACAATCGGTCCGACGGCCGTGCTGGAGCCGCTCCGATCGTCGATGAGAAGCGCCGTATACCCGTGCGGGCACAGGCGGGCGTTCCAGTCTGCCCGATAGCTGCATGATCCGTCGTACAGGATCGGATTGTTCACGGTCACGGCCATGTCTGGGGAGCCGGTCACCGACCCGTCGAGATCCCGGAAGACCGCGCTCCGGTAGCCGTCCTCACCGGAGTCTGGATCGAGCGGCACCGACCGGGTTTCGAGGTACACGCGCTTGGTGGCAGGGTGGAAGGTCAGCCCGGAGGCGTAGTTGTCGGTGTCGAGGCTGAAATCGGTGAAGTTGAGCACGCCGAGTGCTCCGGCCCCGCGCTGGGGACGGTTCGCAAAGGCGACAAAATGGGAATCGCGCACCCCCACCGTTCCGTCGTAGAAGTCGAAGCCGCTGATGGTGGTGTGAGCATCCCACGGCTGAGGCAGGCTGCGCCCCCCGGGCCCGGTCGACTCCCACGGGCGAGGATCGCCGACATTGGCCGTCTCTCCCACCAGCAGCGAGGCGAACAGCTCGCTGTCGTCGGACGCGAAGGTGAGCCCTACCGCGTTGTCCGCCAGCACTGCCCCGCTCACAACGTGGTTCTCTCCCCGCAGCCAGGCTCCGTTGTTGCGGTTCTTGTAGGCGGTGAAGTTGGTGAAGTGGGCGATGACCGGTGCTGAGTCGGGATCGCCCGGCGCCGAGCGCGGGTCGTAGTAGGTGGTGTCGGTGAAACCGGACGGGTCGGGGCCACGATCAACGTGCAGGCCATCACGAGCGTTCGAGTGGGCGGTGTTCTGGTCGAATCGTCGCAGCGGGGTGCGACGCGGCCAGATGGTGGTGGTGGCAGAAGGCCCGGTGGGATGCTCGGGGAGGGCGAACCAGAATCCGATTCCTTCCGACCCGGCGGCTACGTTGTTCACAAACGTGTTGTCGGGGTTGGTGATCCAGAAGGTCCCGGGTCCGGGGTAACTGTTGTCTGACGGGAGCAAGGCGTTGGCATCGTCTGGCCTGCGGGTCACCAAGCCCAGATTGTGTTCGAAGACGTTGCCGTGTTCGGCTCCGTCCTCGAGGAAGTAGCAATGACCGAATGTGTCGTAGGCGACGTTGTCTTCCACGCGCAGGTGGTTGGTGCCGTGGACGGTCACACACCGGCTGAAGCTGTGGTGGATTGCGGCGCCGCGCACGTAGCTGCCGGGCGCGTCGCCCGCCTGGTGCCAGTGAACCGGGTAGCGGGCCAGCTCGCCGGCCTGGCCCATGTGGGCGAACTCGACGTGTTCCATACGGGTGATGCTTCCCGGCATCGCCATCATGTGCCCGCCGAACATGGCGGCAACACCGTCGTCGGCGCCCCGAATGACGATCGTGCGCGTGAGGTGGCCGACCTCGGCCCGTTCGTCGACCGGGTGCCCGCCCGGCCACAGCATTTGACCCCAGTGGGGGTGCTCGAGTGGTTCCGCGAACCGCACGGTCGTGCCGCTCACCGAGGTGATGGTTCGCTCCTCCGCCTGCTCGTGGTCGAAGTCGGTCGAGGCAATGACGATCCGTTCGCCGGGGCGCCAGGCGACCGGCTGTTGCAGCGTCACCGAAGTGGCCCCGGCCGGTGCGCTCGCCGCCAGCGAGGTCCAGCTCACGTCGGCTCGACCATGCAGGTCGACCGTTCCACCCATGACCCCGAACACCCTGGAGCCCATCCCCATCACGTTGCTTCCCGGGTCTCCCGTCAGGGTGATGGTGGCCTTCTGCTCGAAAGGCTCGCCGGCGGTGCCGATCTGGAGCTGTCCGGCGACGATCAGCCAGTCGGTCGTCAGATCGATATCGCGCCGGTCGAAGACGAGTGCCCCGTTCACCCGCAGGCCGCCGAGGGGCGGGGGAGAGACGTCGAGCATGATCGATGTTCCCGCCGGGACGGTAACCACCTCTCCGGCCACCGGTACCCGGCCGCCCCAGGTGGCCGGATCCGACCAGCGCGCCGCCCAGGAATAGGTGGGCGGCGCCGGGTCACCCAACCCGACGGCCCCGGCGACGGGCAGGAAATGGCTCTCTCCGAACCACACTCCACGGTCGGCCATCCCCGTGGCGTTGGTGTTCGATAGATAGAAACGGGATTCGGATGGGCGGAATATCCCGACCGTCTCGTCACCGTCGTGGTCCCAGTCGCCCACCACGATCCGGTCGGAGGGGACCCCGTAGAAGAACTCGAGGTCGGCGATTCCGGTGCTGTTGGCATGGCGGAGATAGGCGTATCCGCTGGACTGGCGATAGAGGCCCACCGTTGTGATCCCATCCCCGTCGAAGTCACCGGCGAATGGGCGATCACCGGGGACTCCAAAGTAGAAGTCGTAGTCGGCGACGCCGGTGCCCAGGCTGTTGCGGACGAACACGCGGCCGTCCCGGTAAATGGCGAGGGTGTCGCAGCCGTCGCCGTCCCAGTCACCGGCCAGCGGCACATCCCCCGCCACACCGTAGAAGAAGTCGACGTCGGCGATTCCCTGGTCGTTGGTGTTGCGCAGGTACACGAAGCCGTTGGCCGGGCGGTACATGCCAACGGTGTCGTCGCCATCGCAGTCCCAATCACCCAGGAGCGGAACATCGCCCGGCACGCCGAAGTAGAAGGTGTGGGTGGCGCCGACCGTGTCGCGCATGTGCCACCGGCCGGTGTCGGGATCGAAGTGAGCAAGCTCGGGACCGGCGGTCGACGCTCCGGCCGGAGCCGCGGCCAGCAGGATTCCCACCAGCCAACCGAATGCCAATCCTCGCCTCACAACCTGTCTCACTCCTCGCGGACCTCTCGGCCGAAACGCCATTTAACTTGAGAGCCGATCACAAGCATGGTTGGAGAAATCCCCGGACCGTCTATCGTCTCTCGGACCCAGTTGAGGAACCGCAGTGGTCAGCACCGAAACCAAGTTCTACACGAGCCCCGATCCGTTTCCGCTCGAAGACGGGTCCACGCTGCCTGAGGTGACCCTCGCCTACGAGCTGTACGGCACCATGAGTGCCGAGGAAGACAATGTCATCCTCGTATTCCACGCTCTCACCGGCAGCCAGCATGCTGCCGGATTCACCGAGACCGTCCCGGGCGTGGGCGGGCGATGGACGGCCGAATGCCAGGTGGGATGGTGGGATCAGTTCATTGGGCCGGGCAGGGCGCTCGATACGGATCGGTTTGCGGTCCTGTGTGTGAATTACCTGGGCGGATGCTACGGGTCGACGGGCCCGTCGTCGGTGAACCCTGCCAATGGGCGGCCCTTCGGCGGGGCTTTTCCGTCGGTGTCGGTCGACGACATCGTGAACTCCCAGATGCTGCTGCTCGATCACCTCGGGATCGGCAAGTTGCACGCCGTCACCGGAGCCTCAATGGGTGCACTCATGTGCCTGAGTGTCGCCACCCGCTTCCCAGAGCGGGTGGAGGTGGTGATTCCGATCGCAGGCGGGCTGGAAGTGACGGCCCTCCAGTACATCCACAACTTCGAGCAGGTCAACGCCATCGTCAACGACCCCAACTTCAACGGTGGTGACTACTACGACGGAGAGCCTCCGAACCGGGGCCTGGCGCTGGCACGCATGATCGGCCACAAGACGTTCGTATCCCTGGCCGCCATGAAGGACCGGGCCCGGTCCGAGATCGTGGATCCCCACGAGGCATCTGAGTACATCCAGATCGGCCATCCGATCGAGTCCTACATGTGGCACCAGGGTCAGAAGTTCGTCTCACGCTTCGATGCGAACAGCTACCTGCGATTCATGGAAGCATGGCAGGGCTTTGACCTCCTCGAATCGGTCGGGGCGGCCACGTTCGAGGAGGCGCTGCGGGTGTGCAAGGACCAGTTCTTCATGGTCTTCTCCGTCGATTCCGACGTCTGCTTCTACCCGGAAGAACAGGAGCGGATGATGCAGGCGCTCAAGTCGGCCGGGGTTCCATCCCGCCGCATCACGGTCCATTCCGAGAAGGGCCACGACTCCTTCCTCCTGGAGCCGTCCCTGTTCGCTCCCCATCTTCGCCACACCCTCGAAGAGCCGTGGGGGGCGGCCTAGCACCGGCGTGGGTGGGGCGCTTCCCAGCGCCCTAGAACACGAGGCCGTGGCGCTCGACGACCGGAACCGTTCCCTCGAAGTCGACCTTGCAGCCAAAGGTCTCTCCCACCTCGGCCAGCCTGTCGGGGTCAAGCAGCTGCGGATCGGTATCGATCATGCGAAAGAGCAACTCGAGGCCGGCAGGGCTGATCATCTCCAGGATGCGGGCCGGAGCCGCCCCGGCGTTCCAGAACGTGTGCCACTGCCCGCGCGGCTTAAACAACAGGTCGCCCGCCGTCGCAACCACCTCCTGCTTACCGAGGAGTGCTCCAACCTCGCCCTGCAGCACGAAGCTGTATTCGTCCTCTCTGGTGTGGAGATGCAGCGGCGCAGCCAGCGCATGGGGTGCCAGCCTGTGCTCGACGAGCGAAAAGCGGCCGTCGGTATCTGCGGCGCTGATCATGTATCGATCCATCACGCCGTCGGGCGGTCCGAGGAGCTCGCCGTCCTCCGGCCCGAGCAGGCGAACCGGCGCCTCTGCCTCTGCCTCAGTCCCCACACCTGCCTCCGATCGTCGCGCCGTCCATACGGAGTGGATCATGTCATGGCCGCCGGTGCCGTGCCCTGCCAACCGATGGCGTGCTCCCGCACATCACGAGTGCTGCGAGATGGGGTGCACATGGCCCGCTAGAACGTGGAGCGGCAGGCCTGCGCCCAGTCACGATCGAATCGCGATGATTCGGACATCGTCTGCAGCTCGGCGGTGAGCAGCTCGATCTCGTAATCCGTCAGCTCAGCGCTGCGGTCGGTTGCTTTGGCCACGAGCGCCGGCTCGACGACCGTGAAGCTCTCGATGCCGAGCTCGACTCCGGCCGCCACGACGAGGAAGAAGTTCCTGCCGAAGCTCATGCCTTCTCCACACCAGTCGGCCTCGGCCCGGCTCAGCGGCTGGTAGAACGACTCCGGACATTCCCGGCGCACGGCTGCGGCTACGACGGCAGGCTCGACCTCGATCTCGGCGGCGGCCTCACCGAAGGACGCCGGCTCCTCGATCCCGATCCAGGCGTGTTCCTCGCAGATTCGGCCGGCCGTCTCGCGCACTCGCGACGCAGCCGGGTCTTCGGAAGGCACGGCCATGCTGCCGCCAGACAGCGTCGTCGTCTCGACGGTCACCTGCGCACAGGCGCCGAGCAGCAGCGCGGAGACGGCGAGAATCGTCCGCTTGTTCATGCGTGTGTCATCGTCACATGAGCCTGCCGGCTGAAGGCGTGGCGCCGGTCGACCAGCTCGCGTCAGAGACGCAGCCCGCTCTGGCGGTCGAAGTAGGCGATCTTGTCGGTCGCCACCGACAGTTCCACCGAGGCGCCGACGGCCAGCGGCGCGGAGCCCTCTACCCGGACGGCGAAATCGAGTGCCCCGGAATCGGGTGAGCCGAACGCCACGTGGGCGATCCGCTGGGAACCGAGCTCTTCGACTGCGATGACCCGGGCGTGAAGGCAGCGGTCGAATGGTTCGCCCGGCCGGGCGAGATGCACGTCCTCCGGCCGAATGCCGGCGACGAAAGGGGTGGCGGCCGGCGGTGGGGGAGCGCCTGCAATCTCGTCGGTGCCGATTCGCAACCGGTCACCGGCTCTCTCGGCCGGGACGATGTTCATTCCGGGGGACCCGAGGAACTCGGCAACGAACACGGTGGCCGGCTGCTGGTAGACCTCCATCGGGGTTCCCACCTGCTGCACGGCGCCGTCACGCAGCACCACGATGCGGTCGGCGAGCGCCATCGCCTCCTCCTGCTCGTTGGTGGCATAGACGATGGTGTTGCCGTCGCCGTGCAGCTTGCGAATCTCGGTCCGCACCTGCTGGCGCAGGTGGGGATCGATGCCTGCCAGGGCCTCATCGAAGAGGAGAACCGGAGCTTCGCGCACGGTGGCCCGGCCGGTGGCGACCAGCTGGCGCTCGCCCGCCGACAGGCTGCTTGCACTGCGGCCCAGCAGACGGCGTATCCCGAATCGGGCGGCCCCGCGTTCGGTGCGGGCGGTCTGCTCGGGCTCATCCACCCCGGTGACCTGGAGGGGGAACCGGAGGTTGTCCTCGGCGGACATGTGCTGGTAGAGCGCTCCCTGGGTGACCACCAGGCCGACGCCGCGAGCACTGGGGCGAACGTCGTCGAACACCCGGCCGTCGAAGAGAACACTGCCCGTCGTCGGGCGGTCCAGTCCGGCGATCAGCCGAATGAGCGTGGTCTTGCCCGAGCCCGACGGGCCGACCACGGCCAGCAGCTCGCCGGGGTGAATGGTGAGATCGGTGGGGTGAAGCCCGACTACTCCTTCCCGGAACGAGCTCGATGCTCCCTGCAGTTCGATGGTTGGCACCTAACCAGCCTATTCCCGCTAGTTTTTCTCGGCCTTAGCTTCCGCGGCGGGTATCGTCAGGCGCACACACCAGCAGGAGCTGCCCATGGCTACCGCACACCGAACTTCTGATCTCGACGGAACCGCCTCAACGAGTGAAGCCGAGCAGATGTACTTGATCACCATCGCCATGGCGGCTGAGGACGGTCACGAGGGCCCCGTTCCGGTGCCGCAGCTGGCGACGGCGCTCGATGTGTCGCGGGTCTCGGCCAACGAGATGGTCAAGAAGCTGGCCGAAAGAGGGCTGGTGGCCTACACCCCGTACAAGGGTGCCGATCTCACACCGGCGGGAGCGACCATCGCCCGCACCGTTCTGCGCCGACGCCGGCTGTGGGCGCTGTTTCTGGCCGATCATCTTGGGTTGACCCCGGCGGCAGCGGATGCGGTTGCCTGCGAGTTCGAGCACATCACCCCGACCGAGGTTGCCAGGCAACTCGCCCACTTCCTCGGAGATCCGCGGGTGGGACCCCAGGGCAAGCCGATACCCGCCGACGACGACCAGCCCCGGGCGGTCGTAGCCCTTCACTCACTTTCCCAAGCCCTCGTCGGCCACCGCGTGGAGGTCGTGCGAATCGGGGGGGACCCGGCTTCCCATTCGTTCCTCGAGGGGCAGGGGATCGCTCCGGGAGCGACCGTCACCGTCCTGGCCCTGTCAGACGACGGAGGGTGCCTGCTCGACACCGGAGCGAGGCAGGTCCACGTATCGGGGGCCCTGGCCGGGCTGGTTTCGGTCACCGGCTAGCCAATCCGGTCCCCTAGGTATTAGGGTCGCCCTACAATATTGGTAAGGACCTGTTCACAGGACGGGAATGCGATGTCGGGAGACCACTACCTAGAGGCCCGGGGGCTCACGAAGAGTTTCGGCAACCGGCTGATCGTCGACGACGCTTCGTTTACGGTGCCGGAAGGCGAGACGCTGGCGTTGCTCGGCCCCAGCGGCTGTGGGAAGACCACACTCCTGCGGTTGCTGACCGGCCTCACTCCTACCGACGGTGGCTCGGTGTCCCTGGCAGGGGAGATCCTGACCGGCCCCGGTGTGCACGTCCCTCCCGAGCAGCGTCGCGTGGGCATGGTCTTCCAGGAATGGGCGCTGTTTCCACATCTGACGGTTGAGAAGAACGTCGCCTACGGCCTCAGGGAGGCTGACGACCGGCGCCAACGTGCCCGGCAAGCCCTCGACATGGTCGGCCTCGCCGATCTCGGGCACCGCTATCCGCAGGACTTGTCCGGGGGACAGGCGCAGCGGGTGGCGGTGGCACGTGCGCTTGCCCCGCGGCCCCGCGTTCTCCTGCTCGATGAGCCCTTCTCCAATCTCGACACGGAGTTTCGGATAAAGCTCCGAAGCGAGGTTGCCGGCCTCATGCGGGAAGTTGGGATGACTGCCATCTTCGTCACCCACGATCAAGAGGAGGCGTTCGTGGTGGGCGATCAAGTAGCGGTGATGCGCGAAGGACGAATCGTCCAGCAAGGCCCTCCGGCCGAGGTGTACGAGCACCCGGTGTCTCCCTGGCTGGCTGCGTTCGTGGGCGAGGCGAACCTGGTGGCGGCGACGGGAGACGGTGACACTGCTTCGACGATCTTTGGGCAGCTACGCCTCACCGAACCCACCTGGGGGCCATGCCGGTTGGCGATTCGGCCGGAGCACCTGTTGATCGGCAACGGAGACGACGGCCTGGTCACCGGCGTCGAGTTCTACGGGCACGACACCTCCTATGCCGTCGAACTGGAGACGATGTCGGTGCTGGTCCGGGGCATCGCGGCTCCCCGCTTTCGACCGGGCGATCGCATCTCATTGACCTACTCGGGGCCCGACGTCGTCGCCTTCCCCGAAGCCGGTGTGGGGTCCCTGGCGATGACGGGCTAGGCGACGCCCTCATCATTAGGCGGGCCATAAAATATTTGTATGGTCCGGTTGATAATTTCGCAGCGTTCGCGATAGGCTCGGCACATGGACCTCTCCGTACGCCGGGGCTTCACCCTGGGAACCCTCATCCTCGTCCTCGCTCTCGTCGCGGCCGCCTGCGGCACCGACCGGCAGTCGATCACCGTGTACTCGGGCCGCACGGAGAACTTGATCGGCCCGCTGCTGGACGCCTTCACTGAAGAGACTGGAATCGACGTGGCCGTGAAGTACGGGAGCTCGGCGGATCTCGCCTTGCTCATTTCAGAAGAAGGCTCTCGCAGCCCGGCAGACGTCTTCATCTCGCAGAGCCCCGGGGCGGTGGGCTTCCTGGCCGAGGCGGGCCTGCTTCGTCCCGTCGAATCCGGAGTCCTCGAGCTGGTGGCGCCGGAGTTCCGCAATCGAGACGGCCTGTGGGTGGGCCTCTCCGGCCGGGTGCGAGTGCTCGTCTACAACGCCGACCTTGCCGAGGTTGCCGATCTGCCCGGGTCGGTGTTCGACCTGACGGATCCGCGCTACCGGGGTGAGGTCGGTGTCGCACCCGGCAACGGCTCGTTCCAGGATTTCGTGACCGCCATGCGGGAAATCCACGGTGACGACACCACCCTCGCCTGGCTGGAGGGCCTGGAGGCCAACGAGGCGCGAACTTACGTCAACAACACCGCCATCGTGCAGGCCGTCGGGAGGGGAGAAATCCCGCTCGGCCTGGTCAACCACTACTACAACCTGCGGGCGAAGGCGGAGGATCCTACCGTTCGATCTGAGAACTACTACTTCCCGAACGGCGACATCGGGTCCCTGCTCATCGTCACCGCCGGCGCCGTCCTCGACAGCACAGATGCGCCGGACCGTGCCGCCGACTTCCTGGCATTCATGCTCGGTGAGTCGGCCCAGACCTTCTACAGCCGCGAGACTCTCGAGTATCCCCTGGCGGCAGATGTCGGGCCCTCCCCCGCGCTTCCGCCGCTGAGCACGCTCAACGTAGCCACGTACGATTTCGACCGTCTCGGCGGAGGACTCGGAGCGACCCGGGATCTGATCGATGCCAGTGGCCTCGAGGCTCCCTAGCCGCTCGCCGCGGCCCGCCGGTCGCCTCACGCTGGTCGCCGGCGTGGTGGGACTGCTGTTTCTGTTTCCCGTCGGCTATCTGCTGATTCGCACCGTGACCCTCGGCAGCGATCTCGGCACCATCCTGCTCAGCTCCACCACCCTTCGCCCGCTCGCCAACTCCCTGCTGATCGCAACCACCACCGCCGTGGCATCGACGGTGCTGGGCACGACGCTGGCGGTCCTGGTGGCCCGCACCAACCTGCCCGGCCGGTCGGTGTGGCGCTGGGCCCTGGCGCTTCCGCTGGTCATCCCCTCCTTCGTGGGTGCGACCGCCGTGCTGGCCGCCTTCGGACCGGGTGGTCTCATCGAGTTCGTTCCCCGGGTCCAGGGGTTCTGGGGCGCGCTCGCAGTGCTCTCGCTCCTGACCTACCCGTACGTCTACCTTCCGGTCCTGGCACGGCTGGCGACCACCGCCTCCTCACTCGAAGACGCTGCCCGCTTGCTCGGCGACTCGTCGTGGAGAGCGCTCCGCAACGTGGTGCTGCCGCAGGCCTGGCCGGCCATCGTCGCCGGGACGCTGCTGGTGTTCCTGTACGGCCTGAGTGATTTCGGGGCCGTGTCGCTGATGCGCTTCGACACCATCACCCGGGTGATCTTCTCCTCCCAGCTCGCCGACCGGGCGACATCACTCACACTCGGGCTGGTGCTGACCGTGGTGGCGCTGGTCGTGGCCGCTCTCAACCGGATGGCGGCGGCTCGCCGGCAGCCGATGGCGACGGTCGGGCAGCGCCAGGTCCACTATCGCCTTGGTTGGGGCACCGTCCCGGCGCTTGCCTACACCGGTCTTGTCGTCGGGCTCGGTCTTCTGACCCCCCTGTTCGTGTTCGTCATCTGGGTGGTCAGGGGCTCGAGCACCGTCGGGGTCGGATACTCCGGCCTCGGCGACTCGCTCGGCTTCCTGCTCGATCCAACGGTCCGCTCCGCAGGAGCAGCTGCACTGGCAGCCGCCGCAGCCATCGTCGTGACGATCCCGGTGGCTTATGCGTCGGCTCGGCGCCGCTCGTGGATCTCCGAGTCGGCGGGTGCGTCGATCACCTCGGTGTTCGCGCTCCCGGGTTTGGTCGTGGCGATCTCACTCGCATTCTGGGCTATCCGTGCCCCCGGGATCCTCGGGAGCGTCTATCAGACCCTCCCTCTGCTGATTCTCGGCTATGTCCTCCACTTCGGCGCACAGGCGCTCGGCCCGGCGCAGGCGGCGATCGAGGCGGTCCCGGCGCGCTATGACGACGCCGCCCGGATGCTGGGAGCCGGCGCCGGCAGGCGATTCCTCACCGTCGAGGTGCCGCTGATCGGACCCGGGCTGCTGGCGGGCGCCGGGCTCGTTCTCCTCTCAACCCTCAAGGAGTTGCCGGCCACTCTGATCCTGGCGCCGATCGGCTTCGAGACCCTGGCGACGCGAATATGGAATGCAGCCGAAGATGGGTTCTTCGCCGAGGTTGGGATTACCGCACTGGTGCTGGTGCTGCTGAGCGCCGCGATCACGTGGCCGCTCCTCATCAGGCGCGGGCTCACCGGCCGGGCCGGATTTCGCCGGGAGAGGCCGGAGTTGGAAGAACCGGCAGGTGGCGTGTACGACATATCGTCGCCCTAGTCTCCATCTCCTCTTCGATACAAAGGCCGGCCCTGATGACGACGACACCCATTGTGCGGGCTGAAGGCATTCGCAAGACCTTCGGTGGAACCGTCAAAGCGCTCGATGACGTGAGCCTCGAGTTTGGGGCGGGCATCATCTACGGCCTGCTCGGGCCGAACGGCGCCGGCAAGACCACGCTGATCCGAGTGCTCACCACCTTGCTGCGACCGGACGCCGGACGGGCCGTCGTGGCGGGAGTGGATGTGCTGGCGGATCCCAAGACGGCCCGCACCCGGATCGGATTGGCCGGACAGTTCGCGGCCGTCGACGACTACCTCACCGGCCGGGAGAACGTCGAGATGGTCGGCAGGCTGTACGGACTGTCGGCTTCCGAATCGAGGGACCGGGCCGGGGAGGTTCTCGAGCGAATCGGGCTCGCCGACGCCGCCGACCGGCAGGTGAAGACCTATTCGGGTGGCATGCAGCGGCGTCTCGACCTGGCTGCCTCATTGGTCGGCCGGCCTCAGGTGCTCTTCCTCGACGAGCCCACCACCGGCATCGACCCCCGCAGCCGCATCGACGTCTGGCGCCTGATCACCGAGCTGGTCGACACCGGAACCACCGTGTTGCTCACCACCCAGTACCTCGACGAAGCCGACCAGCTCGCCGACCGGATCGCCGTCATCGACGAGGGCCGCTTGATCTCCGAAGGCACCTCCGACGATCTCAAGGACACACTGGGGACGGCGGTCATCGAGCTGATCGTGCCGGAGGATCGGCAGGCCGAAGCGATCCAAGCCCTCCGAGCCATCTCCGGCTCCGAACCGACCATCGATGCCGAGACTCGCAGGATCACGACTCCCGCCGCCGAGGGCCCCAGGACGCTCACCCAGGTGGTACGGGCACTCGACGGAGCGTCGATTGCTCCCACCGACATTGCCCTCCACAAGCCGAGCCTCGACGACGTGTTTCTCACTTTGACGGGCCACCCGGCTGAGAGCGCTCCGTCGGAGGAACCGGCACCAAACGGACGGCGCGGCCGTCGAAGGAGGCAACCATGACTGCGACTGTGGCACCCCCCAAGCCGGGTCGCGTTGCGGCTTCCCTGCCGCAGACGGCCCGGGACATCCTGGTCATCACGAAGCGCAACCTGCTCCGCAATCTTCGACTGCCTCAGCTCATCGTGCTGTCGACGATCCAGCCGATCATGTTCTTGCTGCTGTTCACCTACGTATTCGGAGGGGCAATCGGTGGCACCCTGCCGCCGGCCGCCGCCGGGAAGTACATCAATTGGCTCATTCCGGGCTTGCTTGTGCAGACTGCGGCCTTCGGCGCCGGCCAGACCGCGCTGGGTCTGACGGAGGACCTATCCAAGGGCGTGATCGACCGGTTCCGGTCACTTCCGATGGCGAGGTCGGCGGTCCTGGCAGGGCGAACCATCTCGGATCTCATTCGCAACGGGTTCGTCATCGGGTTGATGCTGCTGGTTGGCGTCCTGATCGGGTTTCGCTACCAGACCAGCTTCGCCGGGCTCATCGGCGGTCTCGCCCTTGCGATGGTCTTCTCCTTTTCCTTCTCGTGGATCATGGCGACCATCGGGCTGCTCGTAAAGAACCCCGAAGCCGCCCAGACGGCGGTGTTCCTTCCGGTGTTTCCGCTGGTGTTCGCCAGCTCGGTGTTCGTTCCCACCCAGACGATGCCGGGTTGGCTGCGGGCGTTCGCCGACAACCAGCCGGTGACGGTGACCGTCGATGCCCTGCGCGGGTTGATACTGGGGGAGGGGGCGCTGCTTCCCGGCAACTCGGTGGTGGGCCAGATCTCCCTGTCGCTCCTGTATTCGGGGATCATCCTGGCGGTGTTCGTGCCACTGGCGATCCGGGTGTACCGCCGCACCGTCACGTGAGCTCGTCTGCAAAGGGCCTGCTTCCGCCATACGCCCGTCTCACCTACTCGGCTCACGGCGAAGATGCTGTCCTGATGGCTCTCTTCGAGGAGCATGGCGGGCTTCCGGAGGCCGGGTTCTACGTCGACGTGGGGGCCTATCACCCGGCGGCGTTCTCCAACACCGCCCTGCTGCACGAGGCCGGATGGAGAGGCATCAACATCGAGCCCAACCCCGTGATGGCCGAAATCCTGGCGACGGCCCGACCCGACGACGTGACGCTCCGGCAGGCGGCCGGCACCCCGAGACGCACCGCCGAGCTGATGGTATTCGGGGACTGGGCATCCTCGAACACGCTCGAGCCGTCGTTTGCGGACGCGATCAGCGCCGACCAGGGCGTGGCGGTGGAAAAGACCCTTCCCACCGAAGTGGTGCCTCTGGCAGACGTCCTCGGCGAGCACCTCCCGGCGGGAACGCCGATTGATCTTCTCTCCGTCGATGTCGAGGGCATGGATGTGGAGGTGCTCCAGTCCAACGACTGGGGCCGGTACCGCCCCCGGGTCGTGGCGGTGGAGGACCTAGCCATCGATTTGCACAATCCGTCTGGGTCCGAAGTGGTCGGGCTGCTTCGATCCCACGGCTATCGGCTGGCGTCCCATGCGGTCAAGACCAGCCTCTACCTCAGGGAGGATGCAACCGTCTGAGGTCGGTTGCCCCGGGGGGATTAAGCCTCTATCAGGTTCGTCCGACGAGAGCGACTATCGCGGCATGAGCACGCACACCCTTGGTCGGTTCACTCTCTCACTGCTGGGCGCCTTGTTCGGCTTCGTGGTTGGTGCGATCGTGGCAGTCAACGTCGTCATCTTCACCGGGATGGATGAAGGCTATGAGTCGACAATTCCCGAGATCTTTGGGGAGAACGCTGCGGTCGGGGTCATCACCGTCCTGATCCTGGCAGCAGGCCCCGTCCTGGGCGTTTTGGTGGCGCGCAAGCTGGGGCGCAACCAGGACCCTCACTAACGACTGCGGTCGACGGCTCAGCATTGCCAACGGGACAACATTGCCAAGGGGACAACCGGCCCTGGTCATCGTTTCGGGCTCCGCTCACACTTGTCGGAGAGTTCGACTCCCAGCGGAGGTGGCGCAATGGACACGATGACGACCGCAAGATCACTCGATCGCACCGGCAGGACGATTGCGACCTTCGTCGTCTTCGATGCAGCCGCAGAGCTGCACACGATGGCCGATGGTGAGGTGCTCGAGCTGCTCACCGACTACTACCCGCCCCTACTCACCGATATCGAATCCTGGTGCCGGGCCACCGGACACAAGCTGGTTTCCTCTGAGCGGACCGCGACGGGGAATCGCCTCTGGATCCAAAAGCATGATCGGAATGTGACCGGGTCGAGGTTGGCGATGGTCATCTCCGACGACGGTCTCGAGGAGCTGCTTTCGCCACTCGGGTTCGCCCTCGCTGCTGCCCTGGAGGGCATGGATGTCTCTCTCTTCATCCAAGGGCCGGCCGTCCGGGTGCTTGGCAGAGGCTTTCGGCCGAGGCTACGGGGATGGGCCCGCCCTTTCAGCCGGTTGGCGAGATCAGGCATGGCCAGGAGCGGGCACATCTCGGCCCAGGACAAGCTGCGCCAGCTGGTCACCCTGGGCGGTCACATCTACCTGTGTGGCCCGTCCATGCAGCACTTCAAGGTCGACCGGGAGGACCTGTTTCTCCGTGACCTGCAGATCGTCGAGTACCTGACGTTCATGTCGGTGATGGAGCAGGCAGACATCCACCTCTACACGTAGTTCGTCGAACCGGTCGGACCCGGTAGTCGGCCGATCGCTAACGGGCTGCGGCGTGCGACCGGAGGAAGTCTTCGACAAGCTCCACGAGCAGCTCCGGTGCTTCCAGCTGGGGTACGTGACCGACATTCGGCAACAACTCGAGCCTCCAATCGGGACGCTGCCGATGCGCCCATCGTGCGGAGGCGGGTGACACGATGGTGTCTTCTTCTCCATGAACCAGCAGGACCGGACAGCGGATGGCGGCCAGTGTCCGCTGGAAGTGCCTGCGGCGCGCCAGGAACCCGGCGATCGAGCGGGATGCCTGCAAGAACGACCGGACCGCCCAGTCCATTTCCTGGCGCAGCTCGATCATCTCGATCGTGAGCTCGCGGCCTTCGGTAGGGACGGAGGACGGATCTGCCGTCACCGCTGCCAGGGTTTCGTCCAGTTGCTGCGGTGGATCGGTGGTGGCGTAGTAGCGGCCCAGCACTGCTTCACCAACCCCGGGAATGAGCGGGACGATCAGCCGCTGCAGCGTAAAGGCGTTCAGCGATCCGGTGTCGGCCAGTGGGAGTGCAGGATTGACCAGCACGAGCGCATCCACCCGATCGGGGTTGGCTGCTGCCTCGAGGATCGAGATGAGCCCGCCCATGGAATTCCCAACCAGGATCGCCGGGCCAGGCGGGAAGAGCGCGCCGATGAACCCGTCGAGCAGGTTACGGTTGGCTTGCACCGTGGTTTTGCGGCCGGCCGGAGGCGTGAGCCCGAATCCCGCCAGGTCGACGGCCACCACGCGATGGTTTCGGGCCAGCGCCGGGGCCACGTGGAGCCAGTTGAGGTGTGAGCCACCCAAACCGTGCACCAGCACCATCGGGGGCCCCTCTCCGCCGAAGTCGGCATAGTGGACGGGCCCGTCGACGTCGACGACCTGCAACCGTGTCATCGCGCCGGTTCACACCGGGTTGATGGCATCTTCGGCCTCCTCCTCGGGCATGGATGGTGCCTCGCCCGGGGCGAGTGAGATGATGGTGTCGCCGTTGCCGGCGCCGGCGAGGGGGTCCGTGTCGCTGCTGAGAATCACCGAGAGACGGCCACCCGGGCGGACGATGAACAGGGGCACGGCGTCATCGTTGGAGGCCCGGAAGTCGTCGACGGTGAACTCGTCGCTCAGACTGGTTCGCCTGATCTGGCTTCCGGAATCGAGTGCGCGCTTGAGGCTCTGGTAGTCCCACTCCGGTCCGAACAGAAAACGGCCGCCCAGCTCGGCGGCGGGGTGCGAATCGATCCCGGCCGGGAGGCTCACCGGAGGCAGCTGATAGACGAAGGCGCCGCCGAACAATTCTGAAAACCGGGTGCTGGCGAGCGTGTTGACGTCGTCGTTGGGGGTGAGGGCGACGAGGCGTCCGATTCCTGCAAGGTCCAGTTCGAGGCCGACGTCCCGATTCAGGACGTTTCCGTAGAACGAACGCAGTTCCTCCATGCGGGCGAGATAGTGGTCACGGCGGTTGGTGGTGGCCACGATCAACGTCACACCGGCGTCGGCCAGCGCTCTTGCGATCGTACGCTCGACCGGGCCGGCGCCCAAAATGAGGGCGCCGTCCTGATGTCGCAGCGCCAGGCCGAGCCCCCGGGCCAGCGGTCCGGCACCAAGACCGTAGATCGCGACGGTGCCCACGATGACGGCGAAGACCAGCGGCGTTATGTCGTCCGCCCCGACCACGCCTTCAGCCTGAAGCTCCAGACCGAAGACCGAAGCGATCGACGCCGCCACGATGCCGCGAGGCGCCACCGCCGCGATGAGGGCTCGTTCCCGCCAATTGAACCTGGAGCCCCAGGCGGTGGCTGCCACCGCCAGTGGCCGCGCCACGAGCACCAATGCCACGACCAGGGCGACGCTCGCCCACAACTGATCCTGCAGTTGGTCGATGTCGATCCGGGCGCTCAGCACGATGAAGAGCACTCCGATGAGTAGAACCCGGATGATCTCGGAGAAACGGACGATCTGCTCCGTGCGGACGGGCCGGTGGTTGGCGATGACCAGGCCGAGGATGATGGTGGAGAGCAAGCCGGATTCGGCGGCGATCTCGTCCGCAACGACAAACGCCACCAGAGCCAGGCTGACCCCGAACAGAGAGAGCAGGTGCTCGGGTACCCAGTGGCGGCGAAGGGCCACGATCCCGAGCACAGCGACGCCGACGCCGACCAATCCCCCCGCCAGGATGAACTTGATGACCTCCGAGACGATCTCGCCGACCGTGGGGTCGAGCGCTCGCTCAACCAGGAGCACCTCGAATGTGAGGACGGCGAGGAACGCACCGATCGGATCGATGAAGATGCTCTCCCACTTCAAGATCGACGACACCGAGCGGCTCGGCCGGACGTGCCCGAGCAGCGGACCCACCACGGTCGGCCCCGATACCACCAGTATCGAGCCGATGAGGATTGCGATGCCGCCCGGCAAGTCGGTGACGATGAGCAGGACGATCGACCCGATCACCCACGTGATGACGACTCCGACGGTGACGAGCAACCAGAGGACGCGCTGTTGGCCGGCCAGCTCACGCAGGCGCAGGCTCATTCCGCCTTCGAAGAGAATCAGACCGACAGCCAGCGACACGCCGGGTGCCAGCAGGTCGCCGAGCAACAGGTCGGGGTCGAGCATGTCCAGGACCGGTCCGACCAGGAAGCCGGCCATGAGCAGCAGGAGGATGGAGGGAACTTGCAGCCGGGCGGCAATCCACTGTGCGGCAACTGCGAGCACCACGATCCCGGCCAGCTGGACGACGGGATCATCAAACATGGGGGCTTCTCATCGAGTCCAGATGCTAGGCACCCGCTGCGGCCAGACCCAGCCGCTTCCCGGGATTCTTCAGCTGGGAGCCGAAGCAGCCGAAATGAGATGGGATGGCCTCAGCCACGCAATCCCAGCGGACCGACCGGGACCCGTACGTCGACTTTCTGCGGGCGTTCTCACTTGTCGTGGTGGTCGTCTGGCATTGGGTGTTCACGATTCTCGTGATCTCGGAGGACTCGGTTGCTCCCTTGAACCCGATCGGGTTTCTCCGCGGGATGTGGGCAATGACCTGGATTCTTCAGGTGATGCCTGTCTTCTTCTTCGTTGGCGGCTTCGCACACCGTCGTGCGTTCGACGACTACGAGATCGGCACCTCACGGCGGTTCCTGGCCCGCAGGATGCGCCGGCTGCTGCCGCCCGTCCTCGGGCTGGCCGCAGTCTGGATAGGAATCGGCCTCGTCCTCCAGGCAGTGTTCGACCCGGCATGGGGCTGGCAGGCGGTGATCCTCATCCTGTCGCCGCTCTGGTTCATCATCGTGTATCTGGTGCTGGTGGCGATCGCGCCGATCGCAATACGCGCCCACTGGCGGTGGGGTGAGCTCGTGGTCGTGTGGCTGCTCGGCCTGGCGGCGGTCCTCGATGTGCTGCGCTTCACTCACGGCCAGGGGTGGGCGGCGTGGGCGAACTTTCTCGTGATCTGGGGGCTGGCCCACCAGCTGGGCTTCTTCTACGACCGCTTCGTCCAAGCTCCCCGCCGGACTGGATGGGCACTCGCATGGGGCGGTCTGTTCGCCCTGCTAGCCCTCACCAACATGGGCTTCTATCCACGGTCGATGGTGGGAGTTCCGGGCGAACGATTCTCCAACATGGGCCCCCCAACCCTGGCGATCGTGGCGCTGACCATTCTCCAGATTGGGGTTGTGCTCCTCGTCCGCAGCTTTGTGGTCGACCGGCTCGCCACCGATCGTCGCTGGCAGCGCATGTCGGTATGGGTGAACGCCAACTCGATGGGTCTGTACCTGTTTCACACCACCGGTATGGCGCTGGTGGTGGCTGCCCTCTATCTGGCGTTCGACTACCTGCCACCCGGCGAGCCCACCATCGGGTGGTGGCTCACCCGGCCGGTGTGGATCGTCGGCCCGGCGGTTGCGACCTATCCGTTCCTGCGTCTGTATCGCCGGGTGACGGCCCCGGATCGGGTGGACGCGGTCGAGTCGAGAGCCTGAGCACCCGCACCGTAGGATTCCCACCAGACGCAACGGAGGAACCTGATGGGCCCCTTGGCCGGCAAGACGATGTTCATTTCGGGCGGCAGCCGTGGAATCGGCCTCGCCATCGCCAAGCGGGCGGCCAACGACGGCGCCAACGTCGCTCTGGTCGCCAAAACGGCTGAACCACACCCGCGCCTGCCGGGAACCGTCTACACCGCGGCAGCCGAGATAGAAGAGGCCGGTGGTAAAGCGCTCCCGATCGTCGGGGACATCCGCTTCGATCACCATGTCGAGAATGCAGTCGAGCAAACGGTGGACACCTTCGGCGGCATCGACCTGTGCGTGAACAACGCCTCGGCAATCAACCTCTCGAACACCGAACAGCTCCCGATGAAGGTGTTCGACCTCATGCAGAACATCAACACCCGCGGCACATATCTCGTATCCCGGAGCTGCATCCCGCACCTGAAGAAGAGCGACAACCCCCATATCCTCAATCTCAGCCCGCCGCTCAACCTCGATCCAAAGTGGTTCTCGAACACGCTCGGCTACACGATCGCCAAGTACGGTATGAGCATGTGCACGCTGGGCATGGCCGCCGAGTTCGCTCCGGTCGGCATCGCGGTCAACAGCCTGTGGCCGAGAACCCTCATCGCCACCGCCGCGGTCCAGAATCTGCTGGGAGGTGACGAAGCGATGCGGAGGTCCCGTCGTCCGGAGATCGTCGCCGATGCCGCCTACGAGATCCTCACCCGGCCCAGCCGCCAGGCAACCGGCAATTTCTACCTGGACGACGAGGTGCTGGCCGAGGCCGGGATCACCGATCTCGAGCCGTACAGCTACGTCGAGAACGCCGAGCTACAGCTGGACGGCTTCCTCGACGAGTAGCTCTAGACCTCGGTGCTCGCCCACTCGTTGAGCGTCTTGGCGATCCATTCCTCGGCTTGCAGCGCGACCTCGGCGGAGTCTCCGGCGGTGCGGGCGATCGGGTTGCCGAACCGGATCCTGACCTGTGTCCCGAATGGAACCGGCTTGAGGTTGTGGCGCAGGAGCTTCCAGGCTCCGTCGATGGCGACCGGTACCACCGGGAGCCGATCAGCGCCTTCGAGCAGGGCACGGCTGCCGGCCCGGCGGAACTTCTGGAGGCGGCCGTCACGGCTGCGGGTTCCCTCGGGGAAGATGGTGACGCTCACACTGCGATCCTGAGCCGTCTTGGCCATGGCCGAAATCACTTGGACGGCCGCGGCGCGGTCGCTGCGGTCGATCACCGCATTGCCACCCCGGCGGAGGTTGAGCGAGATGCTGGGCAAGCCGCGCGCCAGCTCCTGTTTGGCAACGTACTTGGGGAAGTTCGTGAAGAGCAGGCCGCCGATCAGCACGATGTCGAACATGCTCTGGTGATTGGAGATGATGGCGTAACCGGTGCGCGGCTCGATCGCAGGTGAGCGCTCCACCCGAATCTGCGTCCCGCATATGCGAAAGGTGTTCATGAGGGTGCGCTGGAGCCCTGCCATCACGTATTCGAACCCGCGCAGGCTGAACGGTCGCACCAGGCGACCAACGACGTCGAAGGCAAGCAGCGTGAGCCCGAAGGCCAACAGGAACGGGACGGTGAAGGCCCAGTCGCGGACGCGGCGCATGCTAGGACTCTACGATATTGCTAAAGGGCATGGCGTTGCGGCTGCGTCGTCCTGCTAGCCGCTGGCGGCAACCAGCCTCTCGATGTGGGCGACCATCTCGCCGTAGGCCTTTTGAGCTTCTTCCTCGCTCATCCCTTCCATCAGGTTGGCGTGGACCGCCCCTCCGTGGGCGAGCATGGCATCACGTACCTCATCGGCGGTGTCGCCGGTGGCCACGAAATCGCAACCCAGCCCGCCGACCACATCGTCACACTTCAGTTCCACATCACATCCTTTCGTCCATTGCCACCCTACCGGCGACACCCGCCTCACGTCGCCGGCGGGTGGGTCGGGCAAGCGAGCCCTCTCTCGATGGCGGGAAACCAGCGCCGCACGCCTGGTTCGATCTCAGTTCTCGACAGGATGTCGGGTCTGCTGCTGGCCGACGATGCGCTCAACGGTGCCGACGGCGGCGTCACCGGCGCCAATCCGCGGTTCACCTCCGACATGGCAGAGGCCGATGCCTCGGTCAGGAAGCTGGCCGAACTTCGCTTCGACACGGTCGTGTTCAGCCACGGCGACCCCGTCGTCGGTGGCGCCTCCGAGCAGGTGGCTGCGCTGGCCGCCGGCCTCTAACGGCCGGCAGACTGCTCGGTCACTCTCCCACATCGGCTCGCGCCATGAGGTAGCCGCGAGCTCGTTCAGCCAGGGGGTAGCGGTTGACGAGAGCCCAGAAGCGAGGTGAGTGACCCGATTCGAGCAGGTGGGCAAGCTCGTGAACGATCACATAGTCGATCACCCAGCCGGGGAACCCCGTCAGGCGGTCCGAGATGCGTACCCGGCCGCTGTCGATGCTGCACGAGCCCCAGCGGGTCGTTTGGCGCGCCGACCAGGTGATGTCGGAGGGCTCGGGTAATTCGAACTGCGCTGCCAGGCGGCCGGCGCGGACGGCCAGGTCCATCGGGCTCGCGCCGGCCTTGCGGGCAAACCGCTCCTGCATGACGCCCACCCAGTGCGCCTCCTGGTCGGCGGTCATCCACGACGGGATGGCAAGGCGCAGCGTCCCGTCGACCAGTCGCGCCTCGACGGTCTTGGTTCGGCGGCTGCTGCGTTTGACCTCCACTGGCATGCTCACGGCGAAAACGTTACCCGGGGGGTGTGACACAACGCCATCCCGGTATCGTTGCTGCCTTCGATCATGTTGTTCCCAACCATCACGTTTGCCACGTTCTTCGTGGTCGTCTTCCTGGCCAACTGGCTGCTCATGCCGTTTCCGAAGCGGTGGCGATGGTTCATGCTGGCAGCCAGCTACTTCTTCTACGGGTTCTGGAACTGGCGATTCGTCGGTCTCATCGTGGTCTCGACGCTGGCAAATCAATTCTTTGCGGTGCAGATCGAACGCGCCGACGCCGAGACCCGGCGCAGAGGCCTCGTCGCAGCGGCGGTAGCCGTCAACCTCGGCCTGCTCGGCTATTTCAAGTATTTCGGGTTTTTCGTTGAATCGGTCAACGCCACGCTCGAAACCCTCGGAGTGGGGACGTCGCTTCCGCTCGTCCAGATCACCCTGCCGGTCGGGATCTCCTTTTTCACGTTCCAGGCCCTCAGCTACGTGATCGACATCTATCGTCGCAAGCTGTCGCCGGCCCCTCCGCTGGACTTCGCGGTGTATCTCGCTTTCTTCCCGCAACTCGTGGCTGGTCCGATCGTGCGAGGCACCGAGCTGCTTCCACAATTCGTCGGCCGGCGTGATCCCCGCCGCATCGACGCATCACGAGCCTTCTATCTCATCGCCATTGGGCTGGCCAAGAAGGTCGTCATCGCAGATTTCCTCGCCTCGAATCTGGTCGACGCCGTGTTCGCAAGCCCCGGACAATACGGGAGCGTCGAAATCCTCGTAGCGCTCTATGCCTACTCGGTACAGATCTATGCCGACTTCAGCGCCTACTCGGATATTGCCATCGGGGCCGCCCTGCTGCTCGGGTTTCGATTCCCGGACAACTTCAACGCTCCCTACACCGCCGTCAGCATCCAGGACTTCTGGCGCCGCTGGCATATGACCCTGTCCAGGTGGCTGCGCGACTACCTCTACATTCCCCTCGGCGGCAGCCACGGCGAGCGCTGGCTCACCCGCCGCAATCTCATGCTCACGATGCTGCTGGGAGGTCTCTGGCACGGAGCTGCCTGGAGGTTCGTCATCTGGGGCGGCCTCCACGGGGCCTGGCTGGTCTGGGAGCGGTACCAACAAGAGCGCAGGCCCCAGCCGCTTCCCGTTACCCCGGCGACCATCTTCCGGCGGCGGTTCGTGACGTTCCACCTCGTCACCTTCGCCTGGATCTTCTTTCGTGCCTCGTCGCTGTCGACGGCATGGGACATCATCTGGCGCTTGCTCACCGAATGGGGTGGGGGCGTCGAGGCCGTCAGCCTCCCCATCCTGCTGGCGGTAGGGGTCGGGATCGGGGCCCAATACGTCACCCGCCCGGCCGTTGACCGGGTCCTGGCCGGATTCAGCCGTCTGGCTCCGGCCGCCCAGGGAGCAGTTCTCGCCCTGTCGCTCTTCGTCATCGATTCCCTGGCAAACGAAGGTGTTGCCGCCTTCATCTACTTCCAATTCTGATGTCGGCCTCGCCACCCCGATCCAGTCGTGATGCGGCCCGGCCCCTCCCCGCCGGGCATGTGCTGCTGGTCATGCTGGTGGCCCTGCTGGGAGGAGCCCTGCTCAACGCCCGGGGGATCCTGCGGACCGCCGAGCGCCAGGAGCTCGGGACCGGCCGCAGTGTGGCGCTGGCCCTTGCCGAGCCACTGGCGGACGTGAGCGCCTTCCTGCGGCTCGATCTGCCCCGGGAATCGATCGACGATGCGCTCGGCCGGCGGACCACGGACCGACCAGCAGTCGTCGCCACACCCCCTGCGACGACCACGACCACACTCGTCGACGGGGGCGCGACGACGACCACGACGCTTCCGTCCCTCCGGGCGGTGACGGGCGACGATCCGCTGGAGCTGTGGATCATCGGCGACTCGTTTGCCGAGCTGTTCGGCCCGGCCCTCGTCAACCGCAGCACCGACACAGGGGTCGTCGACGCCGAGGTCGACTTCCGGTTCATCTCCGGTCTGAGCCGGCCCGACTATTTCGACTGGCCCGTCTACATCTCCGAGCAACTCCCGAACGTGGAGCCGGAGGCCGCGGTTGTCATCTTCGGCGGCAACGACGCGCAGGACGTGGCCGTGGGAGGGGAGCGATTCGACGTCGGTACCGAGGCGTGGGTGGATCTGTACGCCATCCGGGTCGCCGAGGCCATGGACGCTCTGCTGGCGGGCGTCGAGCGCGTGTACTGGGTCGGGCTTCCCATCATGGAGTCCGCCGGCTTCAACGCCAACGTCCTGCTGATGAACAGCGTGTACGAATCCGAAGCCCGGGAACGGCCCCGGGTCACCTTCATCTCGAGCTTCGAGCTCTTTCAGGACGAGAACGGCGAGTACAACGCCTACCTCGACGGCAAGCACATGCGCTATGCCGACGGCGCCCACTTCACCTGGAACGGCGGCTACCGCCTGGCGGACGAGGTTCTGAGCGTGATCGCCGCCGACTGGGCCTTCGAGCCGGGCTAGGCCCCGGACGGGGCAGCCCGCGCTAGACGCACAGCCCCTCGTCGGTGACGCCGCGAGCGCACAGTGACGTTGCCTCGACGCTCTTGAGGGAGAAGCCCGTGCCGTCCTCGGTCGGTTGACCGAAGACATGGAGGCGAAGCCCCCGCACCGAGTCGTCTGCGAATCCCACCACGTCGTAGATGACCTCGCCGAGATCCCCGACGCTGGGCTCGCCGGACATCCTCACTCGCAGCGGCCGTTCGACCGCGGGATACGATCCGGCCACGATCGCCCCCAGCTCCTCCATGTCCCGGGCGGTGGGCCGCTCTCCGAGCTTGGAGATGATCCCGGCGGTGATGTCGTCGGTCGAGCCGATGAAGGCCAGATAGGTGCTGCTGGCCCATCCGGTCACCCCGAGGGCCGTCACCTCGTACCAGATGGAGTTGGGGAGGGCCTGGGCACGACCGTTGGAGATGACCCGGTCGGTCCGTGCCGGCAGCTTCTTGAGCACGTCGAAGTCGGTGCCGGGGCCCGCACGCAAGTTGAGCACATCGTCGAACGCAACCGCCACCACACCGAGCACGTCACCGGCCGACGGGCCCGACTCGAATGGTGTGCCGGGGAGAGTTGTGGTGGTGGGGCCGGGGGTGGTGGTCGTGGTCGTCGCCGGTGCAGTCGTCGTGGTCGCCACAGATCGCGTGCTCGTAGTGGTGGGAGCCAGGGTGGTCGTAGTCGTCTCGGCTGCACTGCTACCGCCACAGGCGGTTGCCACGAGTGAGAGCGCCACGAGTGAGGCAGCAAGCGGCGAGCGCCGGTTGGGTGGGAAGGGAGACGTCATGCATGTTCCTCGGTAGGTTCACGATTGAGACGCTGCCTGCGGCGGCCAAGTTCCCCGGGTAGAAGGACTTACCGCTTCCCTTTGGCGTCGGCCTCGGCCCGGATCTGGCGGGGCTTCTTGGCGATGAAGTACTTTGCCTGTGGGTGATGGCAGATCAGGGCGGAGGTGGACTGCTCGGGCTGATACTGGTAGCCGGTGTCTTCTCCAACGCTGATGCCGATGCGCTCGGCTCCGAGCAGATCTGCCACCTTCTCGTTGTCTTCCAGATCGGGACAGGCCGGATAGCCCCACGAATAGCGGCCTCCCCGGTACTTCTGCTTGAAGAGGCCCCCGAGCGACGGGCCATCCTCATCGACGAATCCCCACTCGGCCCGGATGCGCCAATGCCAGTACTCGGCCAGCGCCTCGGCCATCTCCACTCCCAGGCCGTGGAGGAGGAGGTAGTCGTTGTACCGGTCCGCAGCAAACAACTCGGCAGTCCGCTGGGATACCCGCTCGCCCACCGAGACGAGATGGAAGGCGGCGTAGTCGACCTCCTGGTCCATCGGACGGAAGAAGTCGGCGATGCACAGGAACCGGTCGTCGTGCTGGCGGGGGAACGTGAAGCGCATCCGTTCGGATGAGCGGCTCTCGTCCTCCCAGATAACGAGGTCGTCGCCGTCCCCGTTGGCCGGGAAGTAGCCGTAGACCAGCTCGGGAACCAGCAGATCGGCGGCCCGCGCCACCGCCATCTGCTCCCGCAGCAGCAGGCGGAGCCGGTCTTTGAAATCGGCATCCGTCTCCCCGGATTCGGGCCGGTATTGCCACTGGTTCCGGAACAGGGCCGTCTCGTTCAGATAGGCGGCGACCTCATGGAGCGGGATGCCCTTGACGATGCGACTGCCGAGAAACGGCGGCACGAAGATCTCATTGTCGGTTGCCACCGAGGGCGCCCGAGCGGGGAGATCCGTCGCAGAGACCTCCTCTTCCTGCTCGCTGTGAGCTGGGAGGGTGCGTCCGCGGAGCCTGGCCGGCTCCGGCCCGGTTTCGCCGCCGACGATGTAGTGCATGGCATCGAGCCCGGCGAAGGCATCCTTCCCGTAGTAGACGTGCCCGTTGTACCTGGCCCGCAGCTGATCTTCCACGTACGAGCGGGTCAGCGCCGCTCCACCCAGCAGCACCGGGACGTGGTCGAGGCCGCGCCGGGTGAGCTCGTCGAGGTTGTCTCGCATGACGAGCGTGCTCTTGACCAGCAGGCCGCTCATCCCGATGGCATCGGCGTCCACCTCCTGGAAGGTGCGGACCATGTCGTCGATTTCGACCTTGATGCCGAGATTGTGCACCTTGAACCCGTTGTTGGTCAGGATGATGTCGACGAGGTTTTTGCCGATATCGTGCACGTCGCCCCGCACGGTGGCGAGCACGATGGATCCGCGGGTAGCGCTGTCCTCTTTCTCCATCTTGGGCTCGAGATAGGCGACGGCGGCCTTCATTGTCTCGGCCGACCGCAGCACGAAAGGCAGTTGCATCTCGCCGGAGGCGAAAAGCTCGCCCACTGTTCGCATGCCTTCCAGGAGGACGTCGTTGATGATCTCGAGTGGCCCCCGGCCGTTCGCCAGCGCCTCGTCCAGCTCGTTCTCGATCCCGCCCCGGTTGCCGTCGACGATCCGCTCGCTGAGACGGCGCTCGATCGGCCACCCTGAGCGATCCTCCACGACGCTCGACTCCTCGACCGCGTCGGCGAAGAGAGCCAATAGGGCCTCGAGTGGGTCGTAGCCCGAGCGGCGGCGGTCGTAGATGAGGTCCATGCACACCTGTCGCTGGTCGTCGGGGATCTTGTTGAGCGGCAACATCTTGCCGGCATGGATGATGGCCGCGTCGAGGCCGGCTTCAACGCATTCGTGCAGAAACACCGAATTGAGGACCCGCCGGGTCACCGGGGAGAGACCGAACGAGACGTTGGATACCCCCAGCACGGTCGAGACTCCGGGCAGCTCCTGCTTGATCCGCTTGATTGCCTCGATGGTCTCAATGGCGTCGGCGCGCAGGTCGTCGTCTCCGGTGCTGAGGGGAAAGGTCAGAGGGTCGAATATGAGATCGGAGGGCTCGAGACCGTACCGTTCCACTGCCAGATCGTGTATCCGATGGGCGATCTCGAGCTTCCAATCGAGGGTGCGAGCCTGGCCGCGTTCGTCGATGAGCAGGCAGATCACGGCGGACCCGTGCTCTTTCGCCAGGCGCAGCACTCGATCCAACCGGGAGCCGGGAGCATCACCCTCCTCGAGGTTGGCCGAGTTGAGGACACTGCGGCCACCGATCAGCTCGAGGCCGGCCTGCATCACCTCGGGCTCGGTCGAGTCCAGCACGACCGGGACGGTGACCTCGGTGGCGAAGCGACCTCCCAGCAGGTTCATGTCTGCGACGCCATCTCGTCCGACGTAGTCGACACACAGATCGAGGAGATGGGCGGATTCGGCGACCTGGTCCTCGGCAATTCGCACGCAGGCGTCGACGTCCTCGGCGAGCAGGGCGTCCCGGAAAGCCCGCGAACCGTTCGCATTGGTTCGCTCGCCGATGATGAGGAAGGAGGTGTCCTGCTTGAAGGAGACGGGCGAGTACGTAGAGGCCGCCCCCGGAATGTGAGTAGGTGTGCGGGTGGCCGGAGTCAGGCTGCGACAGCGCTCGACCACCGCCCGCAGGTGCTCGGGCGTCGTCCCACAGCATCCGCCGACGACCTGGACTCCGAACTCGCTGATGAACGTCTCGAGGTGCTCGGCGAGGGCGCCGGCGGGAAGGTCGTAGGCCATTTCACCGTCGATCACCTGTGGAAGCCCGGCATTGGGGACCACCGCGACCGGAAGCCGTGAATAGGCGGCCAGGTAGCGAAGCGGCTCGTACATCTCCTGGGGCCCGGTGGCGCAGTTGATTCCGACCACGTCGACACCCATGGCGTCGAGGGTGGTCAGAGCGGCGCCGATCTCGGTGCCGGGCAGCATGCGGCCGGTCAATTCGATGGTGACTTGAACCTGGAGCGGGACCTCCCGCCCCGAGTGAGACATGGCGCGCCGGGCACCGTTGATGGCGGCCTTGGCCCCCAGCAGATCGAACTGAGTCTCGATGAGCAGGACGTCGGCGCCGGCGTCGATGAGCCCGGCGGCTTCCACCTCGTACCCGTCGCGCAGGTCGGCGTACCGGATCTGGCCGAGGGACGCGAACTTGGTGCCGGGCCCTATGGATCCGGCCACCCAGCGGGACCGGCCGTCGGCGGCGATGTACTCGTCGGTGACCCGGCGGGCGATCTCGGTGGCGGCGGCCGCCAGCTCGTACGCCCGCTCAGAGATCCCGTACTCGCCCAGCGGGACTGAGAACGCCCCAAACGTGTTGGTCTCGGTGGCGTCCACCCCGACGTCGAAGAACGAGCGGTGCACAGCCTCGACCACGTCGGGCCGGTTGACGCTGAGCAGCTCGTTGCATCCCTCGAAGGTCGGCCCGCCGAAATCGTCGGCCGTGAGGCCGAACTGCTGAAGCGATGTCCCGGTGGCACCGTCGAAGATAACGACCTTGCCGGAGGTGACGGCGTCGAGGTACGTACTCATGATGTCGGATCGCACCCGGTCATATGATCTCTCCTTTCTCGAAACGCTCACGGAGCGCCTCGAGCGGAGAGAACCGCTCGCCGGCAGCTCATCGATCAGGCATTGGCACCGTGCCACGAGGCCGGTTGCCGCGGTTTCACAGGGCCTGTCCCTCCACCGCTCGTGATAAACGCTTCGTCTGCCACTCATCGTAGTGCGAAATGCCGGCGCTGTGGCACGGACCATTGACATTGCCGGGAGAACGGGGTACCTTCTCGCGCCATGACTTGCCGGCATATGTGTCGCTGTGAACGCTCTCGGGTGGTCCACCCGGGTGCAAGCGCCTATGCCACGCACTCCTGACCAGACGAACACCACCCCGAGAGCCCTCCCTCCACCCGTTCGTCGCCCCACCGCACGCAGCCGGTTTATCCGGTCGTGACGTCCCACCGAGCAAAGGAGTACGACATGAGGCAGGACACCCACCTGGTACGGGGAGGCCAGACGCGATCCGGCTTCGACGAGACCGCCGAGGCGCTCTTCCTGACCTCCGGCTACGTCTACGAGTCGGCCGAGCAAGCCGAAGCATCCTTCGCCGGCGACGTCGACCACTATCTCTACTCCCGCTACGGCAACCCCACCGTGTCCATGTTCGAAGAGCGGTTGCGGCTCCTCGAAGGCGCCGAAGCCGCCTGGTCTACCGCCACCGGGATGGCGGCGGTCTTCTGGTCATTGGCTGCTCTGCTGGAGTCGGGCGACCGGGTGGTGGCCTCCCGGGATCTGTTCGGATCCTGCTACATCATCCTCGACCAGTTGCTGCCGCGGTGGGGGATCCACACCGATTTCGTCTCCGGTACCTCACTCGACGAATGGGAGGAGGCGCTGGCCGAGCCGGCCCGGGTGGTCTTCTTCGAGTCGCCCTCCAACCCCATGCAGGCTCTGGTCGACATCTCGGCAGTCTCCGATCTCGCCCACGCCGCGGGAGCCACGGTGGTGGTCGACAACGTCTTCGCCACTCCCGTCCTCCAGAAGCCCCTCGAATTGGGCGCCGACGTTGTGGTCTACTCCACGACCAAGCACATAGATGGCCAGGGCCGGACAATGGGCGGAGCGATCCTCGGGAGCGCCGAGTACATCTCCGAGCGCTTGCAGCCCTTCATGCGCCATACCGGCCCGTCGCTGAGCCCGTTCAACGCCTGGGTGCTGGTCAAGAGCCTGGAGACGCTGGCGCTGCGGGTCCGGCACCAGACAGCGTCCGCGCTCGACCTGGCGGCCTTTCTCGAGGCCACCCCCGGGGTGCGCCGGGTGTGGTACCCGGGCCTGCCCTCGCACCCGCAGGCGGCTCTCGCCAAGGAGCAGATGGCCGGAGGTGGGACGGTGGCCACTTTCGAGGTGGACGGCGGCAAGGAGGCTGCGTTTCGGGTGCTGAACGCCACCCGGATCATCGACATCTCCAACAACCTCGGTGACAGCAAGACCCTCATCACCCACCCGGCAACGACGACCCACCGCCGTATTGGTGCCGATGCCAGGGCGGCGGCGGGGATCACCGACGGTGTGATCCGCATCTCGGTAGGCCTGGAGGATGTCGCCGACCTCAAGGAGGACCTCACGAGCTCACTGGAGGCACTGTGACGGCCGCCTCCGCCCGGGTCGACGTGAATGTGCCCCGCTTCAACCAGGCAATGGTGGCGGCGGCGGTGGGTGTGGCGTTCGCGCTCCACTGGTGGCCGCTGGTGGCCGTCACCGCCGGCGTCCTCGCTCTCACTCGATTCGCCGGGCCCGGTTGGGGCCTGTTCACACAGGCGTATCTGCGGCTGGTCCGGCCTCGCCGGCGCCGTCCGATCGAGACGGAGGAAGCCGGACCGCCGAGGTTTGCCCAGCTGCTGGGAGTGGTGTTCCTCAGCGCAGCGTCGGCCCTCTTCGCCATTGGATGGTCGGTTGCCGGTTGGACGCTGGCGCTGATCGTCTTCTCACTGGCCCTGCTGGCCGCCACCACGCGCATCTGCGTCGGGTGCATCTTCTACGAGCGGGTGATCGACCGATGACACCGCTGGTGCTCCGGTTGCTGGTGCTGGTGGCCATCGGGGGCGGCGCCTGGATCGCGGCGGGATGGTGGCAGCGGAGAAGAGGGGCCATCCGGCTGCCGCTTGCTGCCGGCGTGACGCTCGTCACCGGGCCCGGCTGCGCCCTGTGCGGGCCGGTTGAGCGGGCACTGCGGAGGGCGGGCGTGCAACCGCGGGTGACAGAAGTCGGGAGCCTGGACCTGCCGGGCCCCCCGATCCGTTCGCTCCCGGTGGCGCTGGTGGTCGACGGCAGCGGACGAGTGCTGCTGCGAAGGTCGGGCAGGGCGGCGCTCGACGATGTCGCCTCGATCGCGCAGCGGGCGGCCACCCTGTAGGGCGCTTTCGGCATGGCAGCCGGCAAACGGCTAACCTCGCGAATTCGCAGCCTACGGGAGGTATCTGGATGAGCGTGGTCATCCTGATCGGTCGAATTCTCTTTGCCCTCATCTTTGTGGGAGCCGGATCGGCCGGGCACCTCATGCAGACGGAGGGAACGGCCGGTTACGCCCAATCACGGGGAGTGCCCAGCGCCAAGATCCTCACCCAGCTCAGCGGCGCCCTCATCTTCCTCGGGGGGGCGGGAGTGATTCTCGGCATCTGGGCCGATCTGGCAGCCCTCGGACTGGCGGCCTACTCACTGGCCGCCGGCTTCATGGTGCACCACTTCTGGACCGACACCGATCCGATGACCCGACAAGTCGAGATGAGCATGTTCATGAAGAACCTGTCGATGGCGGGCGGAGCACTCATCCTGTTCGGGTTCTTGGCCACAGTGGGCACCGAGCTCGACTTCATGATCACCGACCCGCTGTTCGATCTCGACTTCTGATCAGAAGCTCTGCATGAGGGACACGAATCGTTTGGTGCCGACGTTGCCGCCCGAGAGCGTGACCCCGACCCGCTGACCGCTCACGTCGACCTTGCCGGCGAGGAGGGCGGCGAGGGCGCTGGCGCCGCTCGGTTCCAGCACCACCCGCATGCGTTCGAAGACGAATCGCATGGCGGCCACGATTTCGTCATCCGTGACGGTGAGGATGTCGTCCACGCGCTCCCTCATCACGGCAAAGGTCCTGGTGCCGATCGAGGTGGTCTGCTGGCCATCGGCAATGGTCCGGGGGGTGGGGATCTCGACGATGCGGCCCTCCCGCAGCGACCGGCGGGCATCATCGCCTGCCTCGGGCTCGACGCCCAGGACCCGGACGGGGCCGGAATGCGCCTTGGCGACGGTCGAGCACCCGGAGATGAGCCCGCCTCCGCCCACACACACCAGCAGGGTGTCGAGTGAGCCGGCCTCGGCCAGCAATTCGAGGGCGGCGGTCCCCTGCCCGGCGATGACATCCCAGTGGTTGAAGGGGGGTATCAGCGTCATCCCGCGTTCCTCGGCGAGCTCCTCGCCGAGGGATGTCCGCTCGGCGTCGTAGCGGTCGTACGTGACGATTTCCGCTCCGTAGCCTCGGGTCGCGGCCAGCTTGAGCTCCGGGGCATCCTCGGGCATCAGAATCGCGGAGGGGATGTCGTGCAGGGCGGCGGCGAGCGCCACCGCCTGAGCGTGATTGCCCGATGAATAGGATGCGACACCTCTGCTCCGTTCCCGGTCGCTCAGGCTGTTGATGGCGTTGTAGGCGCCCCGGAACTTGAACGATCCGGTCCGTTGAAAACACTCGGCCTTGAGGTAGACGTCGGCTCCGGTGAGGCCGTTGAGGGTGCGACTGGTCAGGACCGGCGTGTGATTGGCCACTCCGGCGAGGCGAGCTGCCGCCCTCGCTACATCATCAGCTGTGACCAGCGGCTCATTCATGGCGGGGCTAGCGTGCGACCGGTAGCTCGCCGAAGTATTCGATGAGCTTTTTGTCGGCGAGGTCGCCGAACAGGATCTCGGCAACCTCGCGCAGACCCTCGGACTGGCGAACCTCGTGCTCGGGAATCACCTGGGTGATCTTCGAGCGGCGCCGCAGGAAGTCTTCGAGCTTCGTGACCATCTCGGTGCGCGCCGCCAGGTGGAGCTCGACGCGGAGGTAGTCGGCGCTTCGCATGATGTCTTTGCCCATTTCGGGATCGTCCCGAATGGCGTCGAGCATCTGGAATGCCCGCCGACCGTAGCGGCGCCACAGCCGATTGGTGAGCGGCTCGGTATGCGGCTTGTGCCGCAAGTCGTCGAGGTGCATCAGGCGGGCCTGGCGGTAGAACTCGGCGCGGGTGGCGGGAGCCGGTTCCCCGTACCAGCCGCCGGTATCGGGTTCCAGGGGCACGCCGAGGCGCTCGACTGCCTCGGCAACCTCCTCACCAACGTTGAGGCAGTCGGTGAGCTTGCCGCCGAAGATCGTGATCACGCCGCGCCCGGTGTCGACTTCCACCTCATGCTTGCGCGACAGCTTCGTCCAATCGACGTCGGCCTGGTCGCTGCCGCCTCGCTTCACGACCAGCGGCCGCACTCCGGACCGGTCGGCAATCACATCGGCGGGGGAGAGGGGTGTGTCGAGGTCGAGACGAGCGTTGATCTGCCCGAGCAGAAAGTCGCGATCCTCATCTGTGACGCTCGTGTAGGGCTGATCGACCCTGGTGTCGGTCGTGCCGATCACCGACCGCCGTCCCATGGGGATGACGTAGAACAGTCGCTGGGTGTCGTCGAAGAAGGCGAGGACCCGCTCATGTGGTGTTATCTGCGGCACGACCAGGTGAATTCCCTTCGAGTACACGATGCGGTGGTCGGTGTGGGGGCCCAGCTCCTGGTTGAGGGCGTCGACAAACGGGCCGGCCGCGTTGACGATGAGGCGGGCCTGACAGGTGAACTCGGCGCCGCCGTTTTCGACGTCTCGCAAGGTGACCCGCCAACCGCCGGGCGTGCGTTCGGCCCCGACCAGGGCGACGTAGTTGGCGGCGGTGGCGCCGACGTCGATGGCAGAGCGTATGAAGCTGAACACGAAGCGGGAGTCGTTGTCCGGGAGGTAGGCGTCGTAGTACTCGATGCCGCCTCTGGCACCCGTCGTGTCGATGACCGGCTCGATCGCTTCGATCTTGGCCGGGCCGAGGATGCGCGGACGGTGGGTCTTGAAGCTCCCGATTGCCCAGTAGGCCAGCGAGCCGAGGGCGGCCAGCCAGGGAGGAAACGGCGAGGTTCGGTCCAGCGTGGCCAGAAACCCGATCGGTTTGATGTTGTCCGGATACGCTCGAATCAGCCGGTTGCGGGAGACGCACAGCTTGCGGACGAGGAGGAACTCGTAGCTCTCGAGGTACTTGAATCCGCCCCACACGAGGTTGGAGGATTCCTGGCTGGTGAACCCGCCGAAATCGCCGCGATCAACCAGCGCGACGTCGGCACCCCGGCCGGCCAGCACGGCGGACGAAACAGCTCCGTTGATGCCCCCGCCTACGACCAGGACGTCGAAGGAACCCCCGTCGAGCTCCTCGATCGCGGTCGTGCGTAGTCCCATGCTCCCCAGGCTATCGAGCGGGTGATGGTGCCGGAGCGGGTATGGTCGGCGCGACTGGAGGGATGGTGACCCGGTGAAGACAATCGGTCTGCTCGGAGGAATGAGCTGGGAGTCGTCGATCGAATATGAGCGGCTCATCAATACTGAAGTCCGCCGGCGGCTCGGCGGCGCCCACTCGGCCGACCTCGTGATTCGCTCCTACGACTTCGCCGCCATCGAGGCCTTTCAGGAGCGAGGCGACTGGGAGGGGGCGGGAGCGCTGCTGGCGGCCGACGCCCGCCGACTGGTGGACGCCGGAGCTGAGCTGATCGTCCTCTGTACCAACACGATGCATCGGATCGCCCCATTCATCCAGAAGGCAATCGATGTGCCGTTGCTCCACATCGCCGATGCGACTGCGGAAGCGATCGATGGCGCCGGAATCACAACGGTGGCGCTGCTCGGCACCCGCTACACGATGGAACACGATTTCTATCGCAGCCGGCTGGAGGACCGCGGCCTCGACGTGCGCGTCCCCACCCGGAGGGATCGCGACTTCGTGCACGGCGTCATCTTCGATGAGCTCGTGCGGGGGAAGGTTTCGGAACGCTCCCGCCGGGGTTTCGTCGAATTGATCGAACGAATGGTTGCCGAAGGTGCCGAGGGGGTGATCGCCGGCTGCACGGAAATCGAGCTGCTCCTGCGCCCCGACGACGTGCCGTGCCCGTATTTCCCGACCACCGAGCTCCATGCTTTGGCGGCGGTCGAGGCCGCCCTCGCCTAATTCGGCTCAGGAAGCCTTCCGGTCGGGGGCGTCATCCTGCAACAGCCGCCGGGCGAAGGCGACCGGTGATTCACCGTCCGGCAGACGATATGCGATGGGTGAGGCGATCCAGTGAATCAGCTCGCGGGTGGTCGCGTCCCCTTCGTCCCTCAGCATCAGCGCAAGATCATCGGACCACACGAACACCACACCAACCTCCTCTCGTCTCCCAGTTCCACCATAGAGGACGTGTCAAGTCAGCGGATCAGTTCCAGAATCGTCATACACTGAGGCCTCGACGGGAGCTCAATGTCAGATTGGAACGCAGGAATCATCGCCGAGTTTCGAGAGAACGGTGGCGAGGTCGGGGGAGTCTTCGCCGGAAAGCCCTTGCTGTTGCTGCACCACATCGGGGCCAGGACTCGGCAGGAACGGACAACACCCCTCATGTACCAGAAGCTCGACGGCGGCTACGCGGTATTTGCTTCCAAGGCGGGAGCCCACACCCATCCCGATTGGATGTACAACCTGGAGGCCCATCCGGAAGTCTCTATCGAGGTTGGAACCGAGAAACTCGAGGTCACCGCCCGGGTCGCCACGGACGAGGAGCGCGAACCAATTTGGTCGCGACAGAAGGCCGAGCACCCGCAGTTTGGGGAGTACGAAGCCGGAACGCACCGGGTCATCCCGGTCATCATCCTCGAGCCGCGCAGCCCCGGCTAGACGTCGAGCTCGGCGAGCACCGCGTTCACGAGACGGGCACTCTGCATCACGTAGAAGTGCACCGACGGCACCCCGTGCTCCAGCAGTTCCCTCGTCTGCTGGGTCGCCCATTCGATTCCGATGTCCGAGGTGCGTTCGGCAGGAGCCGCCATCACCTCATCGGCCAGAGCCGGAGGTATCTCACAGTGGAAGGTGCGCGGGATGCTGACGACCTGTCGTTGAGATGCCAGCACCTTGAGGCCGGGGATGATCGGCACGACGATCCCCTGACGGCGGCATTCCTCGACGAAGGCGAAATAGTGCCGGTTGTCGAAGAACATCTGGGTCACGACGTACTCGGCGCCCGCCTCCACCTTTTGCTTGAGCCTGGCCACGTCGGCCTTGAGGTTGGGAGCCTCGAAGTGCTTTTCCGGGTACCCGGCCGCCCCGATGCAGAACTCGGTCGGGGCGGCATCGAGCAGCTCCTCCAGATACACGCCTTTGTTCATGTCGGCGACCTGGGCAATCAGGTCGGAAGCGTAGACATTGCGGCTCCGGCCATGATCGAGGCGCTTCTCGTAGCCTGACGAGTCGCCGCGAATCGCCAGCACGTTGTCGATGTCGAGATATCGCAGCTCGATGAGAAAGTCCTCGGTCTCTTCGCGCGTGAACCCCTCGCACAGGATGTGGGGCACGGCGTCGATGTTGAACTTGTTCTGGATGAGCGCACAGACGCCGAGCGTCCCAGGCCGCTTGCGCTTGATGCGCTTTTCGTAGCCGGTGGGGATTTCCTCGTAGACGACCTCGGCGGCATGGCTGGTTATATCGATGAACGGCGGCCGATGCTGGGTCAGGTCCTCGATGAGCCCGAGGAGGCTGGCCAGGTCGCCGCCGCGGGTGGGCGGGATGATCTCGAATGTGATGAACGGGCCCGACGCCCGCTCCAGGTGTTCGGTGACTTTCACAGTACGATCACTTTACGCCCATGCCGGCTACTCGGCTGGCGGTCAGCGCAGGCGGCCGAACTCGTTGACATCCAGGCGAAACACTCCGCCGTCGGTGACCACGAGGCGCCCATCCTCCCCCTCGTCGTATCGCACCTGATCGATGTCGGTTTCTCTGGGCGCAACATTCAGGATGAAACCACTCGACCCGAGCGGGATGACGCGGGTCCGCCGCTCCGAGCTGCGAACGTACTGAGTCGAGCCCGAGTCGTAGATGAAGGCGAACCCGGTGACCCGAATGGCGGCATGGTCGACCCCTTCGACGACGCCGAAGAAGTGGCGGCGGACATCCCCGTCGAACAGCCGTCTCTCCACGATGTGCAGTTTGTCGCCGATGTCGATGACCATCACAGAGCTCCTCTTCAGCGGCCGATGGCGGTGCGATCCGACGACAAGTATCGCACTTGCGCTGCGGCCCCGGTTGCATATTTCGTCCCGGCCCGGCCGGGAGTGGGGGAGTGGCGGGACGGGCGATGGCCCAACCACGGACGGCCTGACCCAGCTTCTCCGGAAGGCTCAACGCTCAACAGCTCGTAACGGTGCGGTTGGGACGACCGGCGAAGATCGCGCAGCGGTCATGAGGCGTCCGCCGACGGAGCTCGCACTGTGGCGTGGAGCCGGATCGCGCTCCGGCGGCCGGGGTCGGCCTTTACCTCGTACATCAGCCCGTCGACCGTCGCCAGAGCCTCGTCGACGCTGCCGGGAGGCGACCGAAACACCACGGTGCCAATGCTGCAGCTAACCCCGGCGGCGGACAGCCCGGCTTCCAACCGTTCGATGACCGGAGCGGCGGAGTCGGCGCCCGTATCGGGCAGGACGAGAGCAAATTCGTCCCCGCCCAACCGTGCCTTGAGGTCGACGGCGCGCAGCACCAGGCCCAATACGCCGGCGACGGTGCGCAGCACGTCGTCGCCGGCTGCATGTCCGAGGCGATCGTTGACGTCCTTGAAATCGTCGATGTCCAGGTAGGCGAAGCTGACCGGGGCCCCGGTCCGCCCGGCGCGTTCGATCTCTCGTGCTGCCTGTTCCTCGAAGGCTCTCCGGTTGAGCAGCCCGGTGAGGGGATCGGTGTGTGCCAGAGCACTTTCGCGCTCCATGCTCTGGTGGAGTCGAACCAGCAGCACGGAGACGATGACGAAGAATCCCAGCCGAACGAGCGTATTCCACAGCGGGATGAGGGGGTGGGCGTAGACGTGCCCACCGGCCAGGTCGACGCCATACCAGGCAGCGGCGCCGCCGAGCGCGGTCGGGATTGCGCCGAAGATGCCGATTCGCCACGCCATCACGGCGACCGGCCCAAGGTAGAACAGCGACAACGAGAGCTCGGTTCCGCTGGCGAGGTCGATTGCGGCGATCACGAGGACGGCGCTCACCGACGCCACCGTGGTCGCAGGTGCGCTCATGCCGGCCAGGCGGCGAGCGGTCCGAGTCTTCATAAGTGCGTCTATCGGCCCAAGACAACCGGCCATGAGGCGCTTCTGGCCGGCCGCAGCGAGGGGACTGGCGGCTGCCCGACGCATGCGTCGGCACACCTCATCGTGAACCGCCGGGCACCGGTCGCCCACATTTCGGGGACGGCTCCGCTTCGACCCGGCTTCTGTCGAGATGGGGGATGGGTAGGCGGTGTCGAGCTCCCAGCAGGCCCGGATCCTCAGCCATGCTGTAGCTTTACATAACGGGGATTATGGGCGCACCGGAATCACGGCCCGGCGGGGCTGGGTTGGCTAGCCTCCGCCGCGCCGTGGCCACCGATTGCTCCCATGTTCCCGCCGAAGTGCCCTCTGTCGGGCCAAACGCCGACGGATGCGAGGAATGTCTGCTGACCGGGTCCAGCTGGGTTCATCTCCGGATGTGCGCCGCGTGTGGCCACGTGGGTTGTTGCGACCAATCCGAGCATCGCCACGCCAGGAGCCATCACACGGCTCACCCCGATCACGTGCTGATTCGCAGCATGGAGCCCGGCGAGGCCTGGTGGTATTGCTGGGTCGACGATTTCGGATTCGAGCTGGAGGGTGTCGGCCCACTTCGCCCCGCCTGACGGCAGAGGCCCCGGAAGGGCAGCAAAACGTCACTGTGACGATTTGGCCTCGTCTGATCCCCGACCGAGCCAGGTGATCCGGGGAGGCTGCCGGTTCGTGTCGGGTGCCTCTCCGGACGGCCGGCCCAGGTAGACGAGCGCCACGATCTCGGTGCCGGGCTCGAATTCGCACAGCTCCACCGTCTCCGGGAGGCGGGCGGCCGGCCCGGTTGCCCAGTAGCTCGCCAGGCCGGCTGCGGTGGCGGCCAACAGGAAGTTCTGGACACCGGCGGCTACCGCGTCGCGGTCTTCGGCGTGGCGGATCGGATCGGGATGAGGCGCGCACCCGACCGCAACGACAACCGGGGCGCGCAAGTACTTGACGGCGGTCTGCTGCAGCCTGGTCTCGTCGGTGACCCCCGCCCGCAACAATCCGCCAGCTGCGATCTCCCCCAGCCGCTTCCGGGCCGCTCCGGTCAGCACCGCAAATCGCCATGGCTCACTCAGCTTGTGGTTGGGCGCCCAGGTGGCGGCGAGGCAGAGCTCGGCGACGATTTCCGGGTCGACCGGCGCCTCACGGTCGATCCGCAGATTGGTCCGCCGCCGGCGTATGACCCGCATGGTCGCTGCCAGCCCTTCGAGGTCGATGGCCTGCTCATGCATGCCACGACTGTAGGGCGCGCCACTCCCCCGCGACCGGCGGTAGGGTTGCGGGAACGTGCTGCGAGCAGGGGGTTGGCATGCCGGACAGGTCATTTCGCCTGGTACGACGGATCGTCGTATCGGTCACGGGCGCCATCGTCGTGCTGGTCGGCGTCGTGCTGCTGTTCGTTCCGGGGCCCGGCACGGTTGTCATCATCGCCGGGCTGGCCGTGCTCGGAAGCGAGTTCGAACGCCCCCGCCGATGGGTCGACATGTTGCGCCGCCGGGTCCGCAGCGCCATCAATCGCTGATTGGAGCTCGTCACTCCGATCCGAGCGCCCGCGGCTCGATGCGATGGGCGACAGTGCGCCGAGCCGCCGAATGCAGCCCCTGGAACGCCTCCGTGTACTCACGGAGTGCCGGCGAGGGGCCGAGATCCTGCTCGGCATCCTCAATGGCGGCTTCCAGCAGGTAGAGCCGGTCGCGCCACGCATCGAATTGGGCACGAGCGATCAGCACCTCGTCGGCGGCGATCCCCTGGGCGGAGGCCAGCCGCCTCGCTTCGTAGTGGCGCTGGCGGTGCGATCGCTTGCAGAACCGCCGGGGACGGCCCGGGCCCGCCGATCTCGGGACGGGCGTGGCACACCAGAGACAGCGTTGGATCTCCTCGGATTTCGTCACAGTGATGATTCTACCCCGCCGGGGCCCTTGACTATCGTCTGTTTCCATGCTCCACCCGGTGCTCGAAGACGCCATCGAATCGCTGCTGACGGCGTGGCGGCATTACGACATCGTGTCCCGGCAGGGCGCCGGCTTTGCCACGCGCAGTGCGGCACGCCGCAGCCTCGACGTCCACCGAATACGGGTGCACCGGCTGCGCCGCGGGCTCCACCCCGAGGCTCGAGAGTTGGAAGAAGTCGCCTTCGGCACACATTGCCCCTCCCTCGACGCTCCGGTATTCATCTGGGCGGGTGATGCGGTCGGCGATGGGAGCTTCCTGTGTTCGTGCGGAGCGATGGTGGAGGTGGCGGGAGCGGATCGAGCCGCCGGCTGATCAGGACGTCGTTACCGGCACGTATCGGTATCCTGGCGCCAGCAAGCGACTGCTGCATGAGCGGGTGACACGGTGCGGGACTACGACAAGAACTACGGCTACGCCGACGTCATCAACCGCCGCGCCCGCTGGGGGGTCCTGTTGATCGTCGCCGTCGTATTCGCTTTTGCCTATGCCACCAATGCCATGGAGGATGGCGACGAGGAGAATCCCTCCGTTACGGTGCTCTCGGCCGAGCTCCTCACCGGGCGACCGGCCACCGACGGTGGGCTCACCGCCATCACCGTCCCGCCTACCCAGCCGCCCGCAGAGGACCAGCCCGAGCAAGCTCCCCTCGCCGTGATCGGAGACACCACGACGACCGTCCCCGCCACGACGACGTCGACCGCACCTGCTGCTGCGACGAGCACAACGACCACGAGCACTTCCAGCACCAGCACGACGGTCGCCCGCACCACTACCACCACGCGGGTCCCGCCGCCTACCACCAGCACCACCCGGGTCCCGCCCACGACCAGCACCACGGTTTCGTCGACCACCACGACGACGGTGCGGCCCCCGACGACCACGCTCCCGCCCCCGACCACGACCACCACGCTCCCGCCCCCGACCACGACCACCACGCTCCCGTCCACCACCACCACGACGGTGCCGGCGATCGACACGATTCATATCCACGAATTGAAGGGTGACGACCGGGGCGACGACGAGGAGCCGTACGCCAGGATCGAGGTCAAGGTCAGGAACCAGGACGGAGACGAGCAGGAAGACGTGCAGGTTCTCGGGCGCTTCAGCGGTGGCTACACCGGCATCGTCAGCGGGACCACCGACGACAAGGGCCGGGTCAGGTTCGAATCCGGGACGGTGGAAGGTGATTCAGTGACCTTCACCGTCCTCAACCTGGTCCATACCGACTATGTGTACGCTCCCGAGGAGAATCGACGCGGCCCTTCGGTCACAGTCGATTTCGACTGATCAGCGTCGCCGATCCCCGAGCAGGTAGTGTGCGCTATGCCCACTTTTGACATCGTCTCGGTAGTAGATCAGCAGGAAGTCACCAACGCCGTCGATCAGACGGCGCGCGAGCTCGCCAACCGCTACGACTTCCGCGGCACGAACTCAACCGTCCGGCACACCGAGGACGAGATCGTGATCGAGTCCTCTACCGATCACCGTCTCGAGGCCGCCATCGACGTGCTGAAGGAAAAGCTGGTCCGTCGAAAGGTCTCGCTGAAAGCGCTGAGTGGCGGCACACCCAAGGAGATCGGCGGAGGCCGGTATCAGGCCACCTTTGCCCTCAACCAGGGAATCGCCCAGGACGCCGCCAAGGAGCTGTCCAAGACGGTGCGGGATGCCAAGCTCAAGGTCCAGGTGCAGATCCAGGGCAACCAGTTGCGCGTCCAGGGCAAGAAACGAGACGATCTCCAGGAGGTGATCGCGCTCCTGAAAGGTCTCGACTATCGACTGCCGCTCCAGTACGTGAACTTCCGCGACTGAGGTGGACTTCGCCCTCCAGACGCGGGGCTCGTTCGACTGCATCCTCATGGCGGCTCGGTGGGCCGAGGATCGAGGGCTGGCCGGGTTCGCGCTCCCCGACCACTATCTGGCCGGGCGCTCCCCCACCGGCGAACACGACACCCGATCGGCCGACATCTATCCCTACCTGGGCGGGGTCGCCGCCCAGACCCGCCAGATCGGTTTGGCGGCACTCGTGTCGCCCGTCAGTTACCGGCACCCGGCAACCCTGCTCAAGCTCGGGCTGGCCATGGACGAGGTGAGCTCAGGGCGCTTCACTCTCGGGCTCGGCACCGGCTGGATGCGAGCCGAGCACACGATGTTTGGATTTCCCCTTCCCGAGTGGGATGAGAGGTTCGATCGGCTCGAGGAGGCGCTCGGGTACCTGCGGGCGGCCCTGTCGGAAGGATCCGCCGGCTTCGACGGGACGTATTACCAGCTCGAGGAGGTGGATCACCAGCCGAAACCGCCGACGCTCCGCATCCTGGTGGGCGGCTCTGGACCCCGACGGACCCCGGAGCTGGCAGGACGGTTCGCAGACGAGTTCAACATCTACGCCCTGCCGGCGCCAGCCCTGGGCGAGCGTATCGCCCGGGCCCAAGACGCGGCGGCCGACGCCGGGCGGGATCCCGGCAGCATTCTGCTCTCCAGCATCTCGCCGCCGATCGTGGCCGCCGATGCCGCCGGCTACCGTGCCCGCCTCGAGGCGTTTGCCGCTGCCCGCGCTACCGATGCAGCCGACATCGAAGAAGAGTTTCGCACGCTCGGCGTCCCGATGGGGACCCACGAGGAGGCACGCGACACGTTCGGGCTCCTGGCGGACCTCGGTATCGGACGCTATTACCTGCAAATTCTCGGCGGCTTCGATCTCGACTACGCCGCCGAGCTCCTCGAGGTGCTCGGCCACGAAGCCGGCTAGATGCGCACCACCAAGCTGTCGAGAAGTGTGCGGCTCGAGCGGCTGATCTGGCGAACGGCGAGATTGAACGCCGCTTCGTTTGCCCGGGAAGGCTTCCGGTAACCGGAAATCTTGCGGACGAATTGAAGGGCGGCTGCCTCGATATCGTCATCCGAGACCAGCATTTCAGGCGTTCGCAGTGTCTTGATGCTTCGGCACATCGGGCAAGGTTATTCGTTCCGGCAGAATCCGGCGCCCCATCGCCCCCGCCACCAAATGGCCTCAACGTTGAGCACCGGCGGTACGATATTTGGATGATGACGGAGCGGATGCGACTCGGCAAGATGACGAATCCCGTGCGTGGGTTTCTGCATGGTTCAGCCGCCGTCATCTCGGCCGCCGGCATGGCCCTCCTCATTCTGCGATCCGCTCCCGACCCCACCCGCGTGTTCAGCGTCGTGGTGTTCGGCTGCAGCCTGATCGGTCTGTACACCGCCAGCGCCCTCTATCACTCCGTTCCATGGCGGGCGAAGTGGAAGCAACGGATGCAGCGGGTCGATCACTCGATGATCTTCGTGCTCGTTGCCGGCACATACACCCCCGTCGCCATCAACGTGCTGGATGGTTCATGGCGTTTCGTCACCCTGTCGGTGGTATGGGGAGCGGCCGCAGTTGGGATCATCCAGAAGATCGCCTTTCCCACGGTGCCGGATTGGGTCTCGATTGCGCTGCAAACAACCATGGGTTGGTTCGCCATCATCCCGTTTCTCGAGCTCGTTAGACGCCTCTCCGGCGGCGCCATTCTGCTCATGATCGCCGGCGGCCTCTCGTACACCATCGGACTGGTCCTGCTGGCAACGGAGCGGCCGCAGCTGTTCCCCCGCGTTTTCTCCCACCACGAGGTATTCCATATCCTGGTGGTGCTCGGCAGCCTGTTCCATTTCCTCATGATCCTCTGGTATGTGGTCCCCCACCGACCGCTGTGAGGGGTGCGTTCCGCCCCGTACGGCGGCCAAGAAAAAATCGGTGGTGGACGAGACCGACATCGTGTGGCATGCTGATTGCCGGGAAGGGACCCAGGGCTAACACGTCATAGCCGCCGACGTGGAGGTCCCAATGCGACAGATCCGCCCCCGAGCCAGCCACTCTGCCGTCATGCCCAACCCGGTCCCGACTGCTGTCGGGTCCCAGACCACCATCACCGTCGACCTGCGCGACGCACGCCCAGCCGCTTCCCCGCCCGATACCGAGCAAGAGCAGCTGCAGCAGCAACTCGCCGACGTGCGCCAGTCAATCGGAGCCGTCATGCAGCAGCTGGCGAGATTGATCGAACAGCGAGACAGGCTCAAGAGCCGGTTGGCCACGCTCACCGGTTCGGCGCTCACCGGGTCGGCGTGGACCGCAGCAGACGGCACGATCGTCCCCTGGGGGTTCTTCGACGACGACCTCTAGAACCGGACCGCTCTCCTTCTCGGCCGACCGGCCCGAGAGCCGAGCGAGGTGAATGCCGCCGGGCCCACCACCCGGGGCGACATGCTGACGTTGGGCTTGGGACTGGGTTGCATATGCTTCCGTCATGTCTTCTGTCATGCGTCGTCCCACGACGCTGCTCGTTGTGCTGGTGGCACTGACCGCCGCGTCATGTCGCGGTTCAGAGGATGCGACCGACGCCTCGTCGACGACGGTGGCGGCCACCACCACGGCCCCGACGACCACCACGGTCGCCCCGTCCACCACGACCAGCAGCGTCGCCACAACCACCACGACGGTTCCTCCGACAACCACCACCGTCCCACCAGACCCCCTCCAGGGGCTGGCGCTGGAGACTCTGGCCACCGGACTGAGTCGCCCAACGTTCGTGACCGCGGTGCCGGGGGACGAGCGGCTCTTCGTGCTCGAGGCGGTGGGTCGCATCAAGATCGTCGACCCGGTCGACGGATTGCTGCCCGAGCCCTTTCTGAATATCCGGAACAAGGTGGGCTCCATCAGTATCGAGCAGGGACTCCTCGGGCTCGCCTTTCATCCCTCATACGCGACGAACGGTCGCTTCTTCGTCTACTACACCGACCGGGCCGGCACTTCGATTGTCGCCGAGCACACCGTTACCGATGACCCCAACCGTGCCGATGAGTCCGAGGCGCGGATCGTGCTGGAGATACCGCAGCCGGACGAGCGTCACAACGCCGGCATGCTGCAGTTTGGGCCCGACGGTTTCCTGTACATCTCGACCGGGGATGGGGGCGCCGGCGGGGCCTCCGTAAACGGCCAGGACCCCGGGACGCTCCTGTCCGCCATTCTCCGAATAGACGTCGATGGCGCTCGGCCCTACGCCATCCCGCCCGACAATCCGTTCGCCGACGGTGTCGGCGGCGCCCCAGAGGTGTGGGCCTACGGTCTCCGCAACCCGTGGCGCTTTGCCATCGACCCGGTGGAGAATCTCATCTATATCGGTGACGTGGGCCAGGATTCGCGCGAGGAGATCGACGTGGTCCCCCTCGAGCCGAACGGCTACAACTTTGGCTGGCCCTCCATGGAAGGAACCCGCTGCTTCTTCGAGAGCAACTGCGACCCCGCCGACTACGTGCTTCCGGTCGTCGAATACAGCCACAGCGAAGGGCTATCGGTCACCGGCGGGTACGTGTATCGGGGCGCAGCGATCCCCGAGCTGGTCGGACATTACTTCTACGCAGACTGGGTGCGGGAGTGGGTTCGCAGCTTCAGGTATGAGTCCGGTGAAGCCACCGCCCCGGCAGAATGGACGGCCGATCTCATGCCCGGCCAGATCAATGCCTTCGGGGTGGACGGCGGCGGTGAGCTGCTGATCGCCACCTGGGACGGGGCGGTCGCCCGCTTGGTTCCGGTCCGCTGATGCCTCACGAAGAAGGGCCCGGACGCCGAGGCGTCCGGGCCCTTTCGCTTGGATGGTGTTGGCTAGCGCCGTCCCTGTCGCTCTCTGGCCTCGTTTACCTTGAGGCGGCGGCCTTCGACTTCGGTCCCGTCGAGAGCCTCGATGGCAGCCCGTGCCGCATCGGCCCCCTCCATTTCAACGAACCCGAAACCTCGGGAACGACCGGTTTCCCGATCCATGATCACCTGGGCCGAGGACACCGTCCCGTGCTCGGTGAAGAGATCCTCCAGTTCGGCGTTGTTGACGCTGAACGGAAGGTTTCCTACGTAGATATTTACACTCACCAGTCGTTTCCCTTCTCGGTCGGGCCCATTTGGCGGCTCCGACGAATACCCGCTAACGGTAGTCGGTTTTTCCGGAGGAACCCAGCGGTACGGCGATGTGGTCGACCCGGCGGGCTCAGCGGCGCCGCCGGCGCCGTCCCCCGGCCCGGCGCGACAGGTCGGCCATCGACGGCTTCCTGAACTCGACCTCTTCTGGCTCGAATCCGCCCAGGTCCGCCAGCCGTGGATCATTGGAGAACATCTTCGTGATCTCGTAATGGAGGCCCGAGGCGCGTTGCAGCCGCTGGACATCTTCTACTTGATCCCACAGCACCAGGGTGACGACGAGCCCGCTTTCGCCGGCCCGGGCAGTGCGGCCGGAGCGATGGATGAAGCTCTTGTAGTCGTCGGGCGGGTCGTAGTGGATCACGATGTCGACATCGTCGATGTGCAGGCCGCGGGCGGCCACATTGGTAGCCACCAAAACGGGGACCGTCCCCTTCGAGAAGTCGCTGAGGGACCGCTCGCGAATGTTCTGGCGGAGGTCGCCGTGAATGGCGGCTGCGTGTGCTCCCTCGCGATTCAGTTGCTCGGCCACCCTGTCGGCTCCCCGCTTGGTCCGCACGAATACCAGTGTCCGGTCGACGGAGGCGGCAATCGCCGCTGCCACCTTCGCCTTGTCGAGCTGATGGACGGCTACGAAACGGTGCTCCTGGGTGTCGATGACCTCGCCGGCTGATTCCACCTCGTGACGGACCGGATCCTCCAGATACGAGTTGATGAGCGACGCAATCGCCCCGTCGAGTGTCGCCGAGAACAGCATGGTCTGGTGACCCCGCTCTATGTCTCGCATCACCCGATGCACTTGCGGTAGAAAGCCCATGTCCGCCATCTGGTCGGCTTCGTCGATCACCACGGTGACAACATCCCCGAGGTTGACGACGTTGCGCTCCATGAGGTCGATCAGCCGGCCCGGGGTAGCGACGAGAATCTCGACGCCCTTCTCGAGGTCCTGAATCTGCCTGCCCATGGAGACTCCGCCGTAAACGGTGGTCAGGCTGTGCCCGCGACCACGAGCGAGCGGCTTCAGCTCACGCGCGACCTGGACGCACAGCTCGCGAGACGGAACCAGGACCAGGGCGGTCGGCCGGTGGGGTGCGGCGGCAACGGTTCGCTCGATGAGCGGGATGCCGAAGGCGAGCGTCTTGCCAGAGCCGGTCTGGGCCTTGCCGCAGACATCCCGGCCGGCGAGGCCGTCCGGTATCGCCATGACCTGGATGGGGAAAGGTGCGGTGATGCCTGTGCGGTCGAGGGCGGCGACCAGGTCATCGGATACGCCAAGGTCTGAGAACGAGGCCGTTTCGACCTCGTGGAGGGAGGGGCTCTGCATGTCTTCTTCCGTTTCTTTGCTTCGATCGGCCCCCGGCACGACTCAACAAAGCGGTAGAGCAGTAGAGGCCCGGCGAGCAGGTTTCTGTATGAGCCTGCACTCGCCGCTATCACGGTACCACCATTGGCGCATCTAGTTGCGCGCCTTCCGCGGCAGGACGGCAACAGGGCACCGCTGCCGCCGGCCCCGGACGAGGATGGAGGTGCGCAGCGACCGCGCAGGAACCCCGCTCGGGGATGGAGTTGTGCAGCAACTCCCCAGGAACGCCGCAGGCGTTCCCGCCCGACCATGGAGTTGCGCAGCAACTCCTAAGGAACGCCGCCCGACCATGGAGTTGTGCAGCAACTCCTAAGGTACGCCGTAGGCGTTCCCGCCCGACCATGGAGTTGTGCAGCAACTCCTAAGGAACGCCGCCCGACCATGGAGTTGTGCAGCAACTCCTAAGGAACGCCGCAGGCGTTCCCCTTACCCGCCACTGGCCGAGAAATGCATCCAATCCTTGAGCGTGTTCCAGTATCCGCCCCACACCCACCCCATGTCGGCGAAGGCGCTCACCACCACGTCTCCCGACTGGATCATGCCGGGGCGTACATCGGCACGATCCACGTACGCCGAGGCCAGCTCCGGGAGCACCAGGTCGCCTTTCGAGTACGGGTTGTGGAACGGGTTGATGTCGATTGCCAGGCCGTAGGCATGCTGTGACCAGCTCGAGCTTCCGACCGCCGGTCGGCACACGAACGACGTCGTGTCGTTCCAGTCACCGGTCGGCGGTGCATCGATTTCCTCGGCGCGAATGATCCGCATCTGCTCGATGGGGAACTTGCTGAGGTACAGCGTGCGGAAGACCTCTACCACCTGATCGGCCCAGTCGGCATTGACGAGCAGCTCTCCGGTGTGGGCCATGCCGTCGAAACCGACGTGCGAGACGGTGACGTAGGCGAGCTCGTCCACACCAACCGGGCACTCCGGCGACCAGCTCGACCGTGCCAGAACATCATCGGGCACCGGCCCCACCGAGTACTCGAACCCTTCACCGGAGGGAGGTGGGAGATCATCGGGGGTGGCCAGCCGGCGGTCGACCAGCTCCGCCGGCGTCGGCCGGACCTCACCGTGCTCGTCGGGTCGCAGCGGGAGCGGGCGGGTTCCCAGCCAGGCCGGCCGGGCAAAGGGCGAGATGGTCGTGGTGGTGGTCGCCGCCGTAGTGGGTGCGACGGTGCTGCTCGTGGGGGCGGCAGGAGGCCGGATCGTTGTTTCAGGAGCTGGCTCGGGCAGGCTCGGCTGGGCGGTTCCGCCGCATGCGCCGAGGGTGAGGACCGACGCGGCTGCCATGATTCGGATTCGACTCGGCATCCGCTGACGATACCCGGCTGGACCTTCTATCCACCCAGAGTGCACTCGTGGCCTCACCCTGTGAGACAGAATGGTGGACTGGGGATACCCTCATTGGCGTGAAGGTCGACATTCCCGAAGAGCTGAGGGAGCCACTCGCACCACCAAAACGGCGACGCTGGCCGTGGGTGATCGGTGTCGCCGCCTTGCTGGTGGCGGTCTGGCTCAACGCCGCCGCCTCTCGCATCTTCCAGGCTCGCGACCTGGCGCTCTCCGGCGTCGGCCGCCTCGAGACGGTCAGACAGGATGTGAACATCGATGCGGTGGCCGACGGTGAGCTGACGGCGGACCTCGAGGCTGCCGCCGAGGACTTCGAAACGGCGCAGAGCGAGGTGCGCTCGTGGCTGGTGTCCCCGCTGCGGTTGATGCCGTGGGTGGGAACGCAGATCAGGTCGGCCGATGCGCTGAGCGGATCGGCCGCACGGGTTGCCACGGCGCTGGCGGTGGCTTCCGCAGATGTGGAAGCGCTCGCCACCGTGGCTGCCGAGACCGATCGGGTTGGGGTCGCCCGGGAGGCGCTCGCCATCGTCCAGCGGACCAAACAGTCCTTCGCCGATTTGGACCTGGGGCCCGCCGGCGGCCTGACGAGGTCGCTGGCCGATGCCCGCATCCGCTTCACCGCCGAGCTGGGGGAAGCCAGTGACTTGCTCGACGAGGTCGAAGTGGCGGCCGCCGGTCTGGCGGAGTTCCTGGAGGGTCCCACAACCTATTTGCTGCTCGCCGCCAACAACAGTGAGATGCGGGCCGGCTCCGGCTCGTACCTCCAGGCCGGGACGGTCGAGATCACGAACGGCCGGATCGACGTCCGCCGGCTGCGCCCGGCCGGCGAGATCCTGCTGGAGCCGGGCAGTGTCGAAATCCTCGACGACGACCTTGCGCAACGCTGGGGATGGCTCGACATCGCCAGCGACTGGCGCAACCTGAGCGCCAGCCCGCGCTTCGCTGCCAACGCCGAGCTGGCGGCTTCGATGTGGGAAGAGCTCGAAGACGAGACGGTCGACGGAGTAATAGTTCTGGATCCGGTCGCGCTGGCGGCGGTTCTGGCGGCTACCGGCCCCGTCGACCTCGACGGACGCATCATCGACGACTCGAGCGTGGTGCGCGAGCTGCTGTTCGACCAATACTGGGAGGACGATGTGGAGGTGCGCCGCGATCGGCTCCAGGATGTCTCGACCGCCACGCTGCAGGCTATCGATCGCACCGACATCGACCTCGTGACCCTCGCCAAGCGGATGCAGGATGCCGCCGCAGGCCGCCACCTGCTGGCCTGGTCTCGCCAGCCCGTCCAGCAGCAGGCGTGGCAGTCCGTTGGCATCGACGGGGCGATGGACCCCGATTCTTTGATGGTTTCGGTTCTCAACCGGGGGGCCAACAAGCTGGACAGCTTCCTCACCGTGGCGGCGGTGCTGGAGTCCGAGCGCGGCGAACAGGGCCGTACGGTCACCGTCGAGGTCCGGCTCGACAACACCGCCCAGTCGGCCTTCCCCGATTACGTCCTGGGCCCGGCGTTGGCGCTGGGCAACGAGCCGGGAACCTACGTGGGGATCCTGTCGGTGAACGTCCCGGCTGCCGCGGTGCGGCCGCGCTTTGCCGGAGTGGAGTCCCTGGTGGCATCGGGAAGTGACGGCAGTGGGCAGGTTGTCGCCATGTGGGTCGAGATCCCCCCCGGCGAGCAGCTCGTCCACGAGCTGGTGTTCGAGCTCCCGGACAGCAGCCCCACCATACGAATCGAGCCTTCGGCGCGAGTGCCCGGTGTCATCTGGAGCGCAGCAGGGGCGAACTGGATCGATGCCGCAGACGCTCTCGTGGACCTCAGCGCCGGCACGGTCAGCGGGGAAGTGCTGGAGAGGGCCATCGAGCCGATCGTGTTCGAACCGGACCCGATCAGCAACCCGGTGGCCCCGATTCCATTCATGCGGGTGGATGGGGATGTTGAAACGACGATCGTTGTCTCGTGGCCGGCCGTGCAGGTGGGCCGGGGAGTCGACGTGTGGGAGCGGCGCGACGGCGCCGATTGGATGCAGGTGGGTGCCGACATCACCGATCGCGAGCTCTGGCTCACGGAGCGGGCACGAGAGGCCGAGTATTGCTATCGCACCGCCCTGGCCACGGCTCCCGAACGGTTCAGTGTCAGCGAGTGCATCGTGGTTCCGGCTGCCCTCGGTTTCATGCGCTTCCCCGGAGACCCCGATGACTATTTCTCGGCCTCGGACTTCGTCGGCTCGGGCGACCTCGATGTCCGTGTCCTGGTGGCTCCCGACCGCTGGACGCCCGAGTTCTGGCAGATGTTCGCAGGCCAGTATGACTCGAACCCCAATGACCGCTCGTGGCGGTTTGGGATCGACATCTTCACCGCGCTGGTCGGCAATTTCTCCGAGGACGGGTTCGTCGACCTCGGCACCAATCAGGAGATTCCCGTGTCGTTCGCCGATGGGCGCCGCAAATGGGTTCGCATGACCATCGAGCCCACCGAAGGCCGGCTCAGATTCTGGACGTCGAACGGTGGCTCGGTGTGGCGCCTGCTCGGTGGCGCGCTGGAGTTTGAGCCGATCGAAGGCCTGCACGACAGCGTCGGGCCGGTGTACGTCGGGACGGACCGACCGGGCAGCGACAATCCGTTCTCCGGCGATCTCTACTACCTCGAGATACGAGATGGAGTCAACGGCCCGGTCATCGCCAACCTCGACTTTCGGACGCCGGATCAGCTCGACACCGCGTCGGGGCGATGGACCGATGACCACGGCAACGTGTTCCGGCCGCACGGCAGCGGATGGGAGTACGTGCCACCGGAAGCAGAGGACGGCGGGGGCGGCTGAGACGGCGGGTCGGCCCTTCGGCTGTTCACATGGTCAGCTCACTGCCTGGAGGATCCAGAGCAGGCCCATGCCCACCATGATCACACCGGCTACGCTGCTGCGCCGCCAGGCGACGAGTCCGGCCACCACGGCTGCCAGGAAACGCGGATTGCCCGCCGGTGTCACGTCTGCCGCCCCCTCTGCCAGAACGACGGCCGGGAGCACCAGCGCTGCCAGCACGGCCGGTGCGACGTAGCGGAGCGGACGCTCGGCCCAGACCGGGAGCGGGCGGGTGCCGAGGATGCCGATGAAGGACAGCCGAAGCGCGTAGGTCCCGACCCCGATGACTACCACGACCAGCCAATTGCTCATCGTTTCAGCCGCTCTGCCAGGACACCGGCGGTGATGCCGCTCACCGCGCCGATGATGAGCCCCAGGCTGTACGCAACATCGTTGGCGGCTAGGGCCACCAGCCCACCCACGGCGGCAGCGGCCACGCTCGGCCGGTTCCTCAGCGCCGGGACCAGGAGGGCCAGGAACACCAGCGGGATGGCAAAGTCGAGCGACCACGATGCAGGCACCGACGCTCCGAGCAGCACCCCGGCCCCGGTGGTCAGCTGCCATGTGAGCCAGAGCGCGATCGCACCGCCGAAGAAGAACCAGCGCCGGTAGGCGGGATCGCGCTCAGCGTCGTAGCGGGTGATGGCCACGACGAACGCCTGATCGGTGAGGATGTACGGGAGAGCGAATCGCCAGCGGGCCGGGAACTCCCGGAAGTGCGGTGCGAGGGCGGCGCTGTACATGAGATGCCGGGCGTTGATGACGAGGGCCGTGGCGATCACGACGGCGGCCGCCGAGCCGGCCGTGATGAGTTGCACGGTCGCCAGTTGTGCCGCTCCCGCAAAGATGATGAGCGAGGTGGCGTACCCGAGCCCTCCACCCACCGGGCTGGCGGCGGCGGTCACGCCGAAGATCAGCCCGAAGGGCGCCACGCCCACCAGCAGAGGAGCGACGGATCGCATCCCATCGAGTAGTCCGGTACGAGGAGGCATGATTGGAGGGCTCGCGTAGGTGGACCTGAAACGCTAGCCGTGCCTGCCCGCCGACCGCCCGGCGGCGTCGGACGACGTGCGTGCGTCCGGCTTCGTTGGATCCCGCCGTGCCGGTGGGGCGGGCAGATGAGCTCGCGAGCCGCTATGGGCGCGGAACCATCGCAATCTGGCGAGCCACCGCGACGAGGTCGCCGAGTTCGTCCCAGAGGACGCCGTCCTCCTCGAGAAAGCCTCCGCTCACGTGTTGGGTTGAGAACCAGCCGCCGATCCATCCGGGGTGGGGGTGCTTGTGGATGTGCACGGTCAGCTCGATGGTCGGCACCCATCCCACCGACACCTCAGGCGCGTTGAACACAGAGGGCGGGTGGGCGTCGGTGAACAGGAGCATGGCGAGCGGGTCGGGCGGGCGCCCGTCGCGGAACCGCATCCAACCGGCGATCTCGGCCCGGCCGTCCCTCTCACCCGTGGCAAACCCCACATGGTCGGGATGGAAGCGCATCTCGACCCGGTCGAAGATGCGAGGCAGCACGAAGCTATCTGTGCTCGTTCCTGCCAAGCACTTCTCCACCGGCGGGAGGACGGGAAGACCGGTCTCGTACACGAGCCCGTCCGGCCGGGTCGCCAGGTCGCCGAAGGTCCCGAGCGCATGGGCGACGACCTTGCCATTCTGAATGAGCCGCCCGCCGGCGGTTCCCAGCCGCCGACCCGAGCGGAGCAGCTCGCCCTCGATGGCGGCTGCCCCCGGCACTGCGGGGGCCGTGTAATGGGCGGTGACGGTGACGGGATCCGGATGTCCGGTCATCGGCCCGAGGGCCGATGCCAGCACAGCCATGAGCAGGCCACCGTTGGGGATCCCGGCGAAATCCCAGCCATCGGGGATCGAGGCGCTCCATGGGCCCGCATCGGGCCCGTCCAGAGCCACCGCTTCATCGAACTCGTACACCGTGAACCTCGCTCCGAAGCTACCGCGGCGGGCGGCCTCTCCCCTACGACTCCTCTGGGCCGGTCGAGACCTCGGGTATCTCGGCGGTGTCACCATGGCTGCTGGCGTCGAGCCGTTCGATAGTGCGCTCCCGGGCCGCGGCCGTGCCGAAGGCGGTCACGACGTCGCCCTCCACCAGTTGCAGGTTCCCGGTCGGGACCATCACCGCCCGGCCTCGCTGGACCGATACCAGCGTCAACCCCTCCGGCCACGACGTCTCCTTGACGAGCCGTCCGTCGGCCATCGATTCACGCGGGATACGGAAATCGAAGAACCGGGCGCCGGGATCGGTGCGGAGGCGCAGGCGTTCGAGGCTCAGCTCGTGCTCGGTGGAGGCACTGAGCGCCTCGTGATAGGCATTGACGGCTCCCACCCTGCGGAAGACACCGACCAGGCGGGTGGGGTCGTCGTCGTCGACCACCGGCAGCCGCCCCACTCCGAGCGCCGCCATGCGCTCGATGGCCAGAGAGACCGGCGCCGAGGCGGTGACGGTCGCCGGGCGGCGCGTCATCGCCTCCCCGACGGTGGCGGCGCCGTCGGCCGCTCGCTGGATGTCGCTCAGCGTGATGATGCCAACCAGCTTGTCGTCCTCGACCACCGGGAGCCCGTGATGGCGTTCCCGGTCGAGGATGGCATGAACCTCGGCAAGCGACTGGTCGGGGGCGACACTGGTCAGGTTGCGGGTCATGACGTTGCCCACCGGCACCGTGTCGAGCAGATCCACCTCGCCCCGGCGGGTCAGCTTGATCCCGGCCCGGGCGAGCGGCATCGTGTAGGCGCTCAGCGGGTGGAGGCGATCGGCGATGAATGTGGCGAGCGTCCCGGCCAGCATGAGCGGAAGCACGAGGCCGTAGTCACCGGTGATCTCGAACACGATGATGATCGAAGTGAGCGGCGCCCGCGCCACCGCCGCGAACGTCGCGGCCATGCCCACGATGGCAAACGCGCTCGGTTCGATGGTGCTGACCGTCCAGGCGTTGTCGAAGATGTGGGCCAGTCCCGCCCCGAGGGCGGCGCCGATGAACAGGCTGGGCATGAACGCCCCGCCGGAGGCGCGGGCCCCGAGAGTAAGCCCGGTGGTGAGGATCTTCATCCCGGCAATCGCCAGGAGCGTGTACCACAGGTAGCTGGCCGGCTCGCCCACCCCGCTCAGCAGGTCCTCGATAAACCGCTGACCGGTACCGAGTGCTTCGGGATAGATGAGCCCGAGGCCGCCGATCCCCAGACCGAAGACGATCGGCCGCATCCATGCCGGGCCCGGCAGTTTCACGCTCTCGGTGAGCGAGAGCAGGCGCAGCAACAGGTAGGAGGCGAAGGCGGCCCCGACTCCCAGCAGTGCGTAGAGCAGCAGCTCACGGGGATCCTCGAGGTTGAACGAGGCCGCCTGCAGAAGGCTCTCCTCCCCCACCAGCAAGCGGCTGGTAACGGAAGCGGACACCGAGGCAATCACGACCACGTTGAGGTGACGGAGGCCGAAATTGCCGAGTATCACCTCCATGGCGAACAGCATCCCGGCGATGGGAGCGTTGAAGCTGGCTCCGATCCCTGCCCCGGCGCCGGCGGCCACCAGGCTCCGCATCTTGTCCTCGCCTTGCTTGGCGTAGCGAGCCGCCACCGAGCCGACCGTAGCGCCGATCTGGACCACGGGTCCCTCGCGTCCAGCCGAGCCGCCGCCCCCCAGGGTGGCGGCCGTTGCGGCAATCTTGGTGATCCACGATCGCAGCCGCAGGCGGCCCCCGCGCACCACGAGAGCCGCCATCGCGGCCGGAACCCCATCTCCTTCGGCTTCCGGGGCGAAACGTCTGGCGATGACGAACCCCAGCACCAAACCGGCGGGGACGCTGATGAGGCCGACGGCGCGGCCAAGCGACAATGCGTCTCCCAGCCTCTCGGCGCCGCTTTCGACCAGATCTACGGCCCAGATCAGCAGCGCACTGCTCAACCCGACCAGCACGCCCACGACGGCCGCCAGCGTGATGAAGGCGGCGGCACCGGCACGGTCGAAAGATCCGCGTGTGAGGTCGGCGAGGCGCATGGGCGTGAAGCGGGAAATGATGTTCTCGATGCTCGGAGAGGGGCTGATCGTACTCGGCGTCCGGCCGGCGCCGGCTAGTCCTCGTGAGCGGCGAGAAACTCGTAGATCTCAGTTAGGTCGACACCCGGCAGATTGCCGGAGGGCAGTCCCAGTGGGTTGAGGGCGGCCGCCCGGGCCGACGGCCAGGACTTGCCCGCCCATTGTTCCGCAAGGTCGCCCGGGGGGCGGCGACAGCATTCCCCGTCCGGGCAGTTGCTCGTGCTGTGACGCTCGGTGTCCGAGCCCCTGAAGAACCTGGCATCCTCGAACGTGCATCCGACGGTGATGGCGTGCGGTGGATCACGGTCGACCTCCAGGTGGGTGGCGCACCAAAAGGTTCCGGCGGGCGTGTCGGTGTATTGGTAGTGGATGCCGAACTTGTCGTCCGAATGAAACGCCACCCTGGTACCCCACTGTCGGCACAGCCGCTGGCCCTCGATCGAGCCGTCCGGGGCGGTGGGAAACGGGACTCCCGAGTTGCCGTATGCCTTCCAGATCACCCCGAGCTCGTCGGAGCGGACGAAGTGGGTACGGAGGCCAAGGTGGTGGGTGGCCAGGTTGGTGAAGCGCTGCGCAGCCAGGCGGTAATTGATGTAGAAGAGCTCCTTGACATCCTCGACGGAGAGCCGGCGCCCCTCCTTTGCCTCGCGCAGGTAGGGCGCGAGCGTGCGCTCGGGAGCCAGCACGGCGGCTGCGAAGTAGTTGGCCTCCATCCGCTGCCGGAGGAACTCCGTGTAGCTGGCGGGAGCGCCGTGCCCGAGGACGAAGTGACCGAGGGTTTGGAGAACGACGGTGCGTGCCCGGCGGGTGCGCATCTCGTCCCGACCCCGGATGAGGATACGATGGTTGCGAAGGTCCGCCAGCGAGCGCACCGACATCGGGAGGTCGGCCACCTGGCGCACCTCGAAACCGAAATGGGCGACGAGGTCGTTGAGGGCCGTCTGGGGCATGGCACCGGGGCCGTCGAAGCCGACCGCATCGAGGGCGTCGGAGGCCACCTGCTCGACATCGGCCAGATAGAGATCGTGCTGCAGCAGCCGTTCCCGCAAGGCGGCGTTGGCGGCCAAGGCCTCCTGGGGAGATGCAGCCTGAACGTAGGACCGCTCCTTGAGCTCGGTATACAGCCGCGTGATGTGCTCGAGGGCCGTATCCGAGAGCCGGGCACTCGGCTTGAGGTGCGGAAGGCCGAGCTCCGCGTACAGGGGATCTGACTGCGCTCGCTCCAAATCGATTTCCAGCTCCGCCCGACGCGAGGGCGGTGTCTCGTCCAACAGGTCGGCGGGTGTCACCTCCAAGGCAGCGGCCAGCGCCTGCACGAGGCCGAGTTTCGGCTCCCGGCGCCCGTTCTCGAGATTCGACAGATAGGGGGCAGGCTTGCCCACCAACGCCCCCAGGCCATCGAGCGTGAGGCCGCGCAGTCGGCGGTAATGTCGAAGCCGGTGACCGAACGTCAGCAAATCGATCATAACTTCGGCTGCTCCGATCAATCGAGATAAGAATAGCTCATCTTACCCTGAGCTAGGCTTGGTGCGACCCACAAATGTATAAGAAAGTGATGTCCACGAGGGAGCACAGCAGCATGATCGACATCCACGGTCCCGGCGGGCATCGCCACCAAGAGATCCTGACCGCCGAGGCGCTCGAGTTCGTCGGTGACCTCCATCGACGGTTCAACCCGGTGCGTGTCTCCCTGCTGGCAGACCGATCCGCCCGCCAGGAACGCCTCGATGCCGGCGAGTTCCCCGATTTTCTCCCCGAGACCAAGGGGGTCCGCAGTGGCACCTGGCATATCGGGCCGATCCCCGCCGACCTCACCGATCGCCGGGTGGAAATCACCGGCCCGGTCGACCGCAAGATGATCATCAACGCACTCAACTCGGGTGCCAACGTGTTCATGGCGGACTTCGAGGACGCCAACTCCCCCACCTGGAGCAACGTCATCGACGGGCAGGTGAACCTCACCGACGCAGTGCGCCGGACCATCCGCCTGGAACAAGACGGCAAGGTCTACGAGCTCGGTGACCAGCCGGCAACCCTCATGGTTCGGCCGCGCGGCTGGCATCTGCTCGAGCGGCACGTCACCGTCGACGGCGAGCCCATCTCTGCGAGCCTGTTCGACTTCGGGCTGTATTTCTTCCACAACGCTCGCTACCTCCTCGATCACGGTTCCGGCCCCTACTTCTATCTTCCCAAGCTGGAGAGCCACCTCGAGGCCCGCCTGTGGAACGACGTGTTCCTCGCTGCCCAGGAGGCGCTCGGCATCCCGATCGGAAGCATCAAGGCGACCGTGCTCATCGAGACCATCCTGGCGGCGTTCGAGATGGACGAGATCCTCAATGAGCTCAAGGCGCACTCGGCGGGCTTGAACGCCGGCCGCTGGGATTACATCTTCTCGGTCATCAAGAAGCTGCGCAATCATCGCCAGTTCCTGCTCCCCGACCGGGCGCTCGTGACCATGAACGTCCATTTCATGCGTTCGTACACCCGTTTGCTGATCCGCACCTGCCATCGCCGTGGCGCGCACGCCATGGGAGGCATGGCGGCGTTCATCCCCAGCCGCCGCGACCCGGAGGTGAACGAACGGGCGCTCTCGAAGGTGTGGGACGACAAGGAGCTGGAGGCATTCAACGGGCACGACGGGACCTGGGTTGCCCACCCCGACCTCGTCCCGGTGGCAATGGAGGTGTTCACGGCCAAGCTGGGCGATCGCCCCCATCAGATCGGCATCGAGCACGACGACATCCCGGTCGAAGCCGCCGACCTGCTGAACACCTCCGTGGAGGGAGGCGCGGTCACCGAAGCGGGCGTGCGCACGAACGTCAACGTCGGGATACGGTATCTGGAAGCCTGGCTGGGTGGCAACGGTGCCGTCGCCATCTTCAACCTCATGGAGGATGCGGCCACCGCCGAGATCTCCCGTTCCCAGTTGTGGCAGTGGGTCCACCATGGGGCGACCCTCGCCGATGGACGCGCCGTGACCCGCGAGCTCGTTCGAACCATCACCGACGAAGAGCTGGCTTCGATCCGCGACGAACTAGGCGACGAGGTGTTCCGGAACGGACGGTGGCAGGAGGCCCGGCTCCTCTTCGAGCAGGTGGCGCTGGCCGAAGAATTCGAGGAGTTCCTCACAATCCCGGCGTACGCAGTCCTGGAATCGGCGTCGTGAATCTCAGCAAACAAGCACACAACAGAAGGAGAACGCTATGACGGTTGCCAAGCGGATGGAAGCCGAAGCCCGGCTGCTCACCGAACAATGGGCCACCGACGCACGGTGGGTGGGAGTCGAGCGGCCCTATTTCGCCGAGGAAGTCATCCGACTGCGGGGATCACTGCGCGAGGAGCACACGCTCGCCACCCGGGCGGCCGAGAAGCTGTGGGACATCACCCACGACATGAGCTACGTCAACGCCCTCGGTGCCCTGTCTGGCAACCAGGCGGTGCAGATGGTCAAAGCCGGGTTGCGGGCCATATACCTGAGCGGGTGGCAGGTCGCCGGCGACGCCAACCTGGCCGAAGAGGTGTACCCGGATCAGAGCCTCTACCCGGTCAACAGCGGCCCGGCCCTGGTGCGCAGGATCAACAACGCCCTCCGGCGCGCCGACCAGATCGACTGGTCGGAGGGAAGAGACGGGACCGACTGGATGGTCCCGATCGTGGCGGACGCCGAAGCCGGGTTCGGAGGCCCCCTCAACGTGTTCGAGCTCATGAAGTCGTTCATCAAGGCCGGGGCGGCGGGTGTTCACCTCGAGGATCAGCTGGCGGCCGAGAAGAAGTGCGGGCATATGGGTGGAAAGGTGCTTGTGCCGACCTCCCAGCACGTCCGCAACCTCATTTCCGCCCGGCTGGCGGCCGACGTCCTCGGTGTCCCGACGCTGGTCGTGGCACGCACAGACGCCAACGGCGCCGAGCTGCTCACCAGCGACATCGACCCCCGTGATCAAGAGTTCACGACCGGAGAGCGGACCCTGGACGGCTTCTACCGGGTGCGGGCCGGGCTGGATCAGGCCATCATGCGCGGACTCGCCTATGCGCCCTACGCCGACCTCATCTGGTGCGAGACCTCCCATCCCGACCTCGACGAGGCCGCCCGGTTTGCCGACGCGATCCATGCCGAGTTCCCGGACCAGAAGCTGGCGTACAACTGCTCGCCGTCGTTCAACTGGAAGAAGCATCTCGACGACGGGACCATCGCCAAGTTCCAGCAGGAGCTGGGTGCCATGGGCTATACCTTCCAGTTCATCACGCTGGCCGGGTTTCATTCGCTCAACGCCTCGATGTTCGAGCTGGCGCGTCATTACGCCGACGAGGGCATGACCGCCTACGTGCGGCTGCAAGAACGCGAGTTCGCCATGGAGCAAGATGGGTACACCGCCACCCGCCATCAGCGCGAGGTGGGGGCCGGCTACTTCGACCAGGTTGCTCAGGTGATCAGCGGAGGGGCCGCCTCCACGCTGGCGATGCACGGTTCCACCGAAGAGGAGCAGTTCTAGGCAAAAGGCGGTACCGGCGCACATACTGCGGTACGTTTAGTTCCGTCGACAGACAGGGTGTTGCATGGTTGAAGTGCCGGAGCGCAACCTCGGGTTGGAGCTCGTCCGGGTCACCGAGACCGCAGCGCTGGCTGCCGCCCGGTGGCAAGGACGGGGAGACAAGCTGGCGGCAGACCAGGCCGCCGTCGACGGCATGCGGCTGATCCTCGCCTACATAGACATCGACGGCACCATCGTCATCGGCGAGGGCGAGAAGGACGAAGCCCCGATGCTCCACAACGGGGAGAAAGTCGGGACCGGGCGCGGCATGGCGGTCGACGTAGCCGTGGACCCGGTGGACGGCACCACCCTGACCTCCGAGGGAATGCCGGGAGCCGTCTCCGTGATCGCCGTCTCCGAACGCGGCAGCATGTACGCTCCCGGGAGCCTCGTCTATATGGACAAGATCGCCGTGGGACCGGCGGCGGCCGGGATGATCGACCTGGAGGCGCCCGTCGCCCACAATCTCTCCCAGGTGTCGAAGGCGCTCGACAAGAGTGTCTCCGAGCTCACCGCCATCATTCTCAACCGACCCCGCAACGCTCCCTACATCGAGGCCGTGCGCCATGCCGGCGCCCGGATCCGTCTCATCCGCGACGGCGATGTGGCCGGCGCCATCGCCACCGCCCAGGAGGACAGCGGCATCGATGTCCTGTTCGGGATCGGAGGGTCGCCCGAGGCGGTGATTGCGGCCGCCGCACTCACCTGCATGGGGGGCGAACAGCAGTGCAAGCTGTGGCCGCGAGACGACACCGAGCGGGCCTATGCGGCCGAGGGGGGCCACGACCTGGAGCGGGTGCTCAGCATGAGGGATCTTGTGAATTCGGATAATGTGTTCTTTGCCGCAACCGGCATCACCGACGGGGAGCTGCTCGACGGCGTCAAGTACAAGCACCACAATGCCACCACCCATTCGGTGGTCATGCGTTCCAAGACCGGGTCGATCCGGTCGATGCGGGCCACCCACGACTTCACGAAGCTGCGCCAGTTGAGCGCACTCATCTACGAATAGCCTTCCGCGGAAGGAGGAGCTGTATGGGGAATATCGTTCACGTCAAGGGAACCGGAACCATCGGCGAACCGCTCATCGGGTTGCTCGACGACTATCGGGAAGCATTCGGCATCGACGAGATCACCTTCCACAAGCGGACGCCGCTCATCGACGAGCGGGGCAAGGTGAGCGACCTGATCAGGCGGGGAGCGTCGCTGGCGGTCGACTCGGACCGCTGGTCGGACTTCGAGGCGATGGGATTGACGCCGAAGTACAACGCGCAGGACGCAATCGACCGTGCCTCGGTGGTCATCGACTGCACGCCGGCCGGCAATGCCAACAAGTCCAGGTATTACGAGACTGCAGCCGGCCCGCTCGGCTTCCTGGCCCAGGGCTCCGAGTTCGGCTTTGGGAAACCCTATGCACGCGGGATCAACGATTCGGCGCTCGTGAGAAGCGATGACCGGTTCATCCAGGTGGTTTCGTGCAACACGCACAACATCTCCTCCCTGGTCAAGACCCTGGCCATGGACCTCGACGGGACCAGTCACCTCGAAGCCGGCAGGTTTCTGTGCATGAGGCGGGCAAACGACATCAGCCAGGACGGCTCGTTCGTGCCTTCTCCCACCGCCGGGGTCCACGACGACGAGCGCTTTGGTACCCACCACGCCAGGGATGCCCATGAGCTCTTCACGACCCTGGGACATGACTTGCCCTTGTGGTCCTCTGCCATCAAGCTGCCCACCCAGTACATGCACTCCATCTGGTTCAGCCTGGCGCTCGACCGCAACATGACCGTCGACGAGGCCGTCGACCGGCTGCAGGCCAACACGCGGGTGGCCATCACCTACAAGCGGTCGGCCAACCAGATCTTCTCGTTTGGGCGTGACCACGGGTTCTACGGCCGGATTCTCAGCCAAACCGTCATCCCGATCGAGACCCTGGCAGTCCGGAACGGTAACGAACTGGTCGGCTTCTGCTTCACGCCCCAGGACGGCAATGCACTGCTGTCCTCGGTCACCGCCGTGCTGTGGTATCTGTACGAGGATGGCTTCGAAGACCGCGTCGATGCCATCCGCAAGTACCTCTTCCAGGAGGTGTAGCCCGGCCGGGCACGATCGGGAACTACACCCTGAGGATGACCCCCTCGGCAGCCTCCAACGAAAGGACGACGCCCTGCACGTCGGCCCGGCGCAGCCGGGTTGAGAGCAAGGGCTCGGATCCTGCTACCTGCTCGTGAACGAACCGCACCGGATGGTCGCTGAAATTGAGAACGACGAGCACGCTCTCAGCGCCCGCCGACCGCTGGTATGCGAATATCTCTTCCGTGGTGGCATCGATCGGCGCGTACGAGCCGTATCGGATTGACGGCATGCCGCGCCTCAGCGCCAGCAGCCGCCGGTAGAGATTGAGCAGCGAGGTGGGATCGCTCCGCTGGGCGGCGACGTTGACCGTTGCGTGGTCGGGTGTGAGCGGCAGCCATGATCGGTGCGCTCGAGAGAAGCCCGCCATCGGTGAAGCATCCCACTGCATCGGGGTCCGGCATCCGTCCCGGCCAAGGCCCGGCTCGTGGATGGCCCAGGGATCCTGCTGATCCTCCGGGGGGATCGCCACCTGTTGCATGCCGAGCTCGTCCCCGTAGTACAGCGTGGGGGTTCCCCGCAGGGTGAGCAGCAGCATGGCGGCCACGCCGCTGTGGGCTGCGCCGAAGCGACTCGCCAGCCGCGGCTCGTCGTGGTTACCGAGGACGTAGTTCGGCCATGCCCCGTCGGGAAGAGCCGCCTCCAGGCCGTCGACTCGGGCCCGCACCTCCGAGGCCCGCCACGGCACATACACGAGGGTGAAGTTGAACGGCATGTGCAGCTCGTCGAGGGCTCGTCCGTAATAGGCAGACCACTCCTCCCAGTCGAAGAGGTGGATCTCGCCGATCAGCACTCGCGGTGGTGTATAGGTCTCCACCAGCGAGCGAAGGTCCCGATAGACGCCATGGATGTCGGGGTGCCCCTTGTCATGAATATGGAGCTGGGTGTCGTACTCCCCCATCGACTTGAAGACCCGGTCCCGGGCAGAGGGGGCGGGGGGGTTGTCGCGCAGCTCCGGGTCTTTCATGATGCGTTGCGCCACGTCGATGCGGAACCCGTCCACGCCCCGGTCGAGCCAGAACCGGAAGACCGAGTGCATGGCGGCGACCACGTCGGGGTTGCGCCAGTTGAGGTCGGGTTGCTCGGGGATG
>JBFKDW010000004.1:0-96600 GCA_041619515.1 Acidimicrobiia bacterium | reverse complement strand
TACGACAACCCCTCGCTCAACGGCGAAATCCCCACCAGCTTCACCAACCTCACCAACCTCGAAGACTGCAAACTGGACAACACCACCCTGACAGCCGCAAACCCAACCGTAGAAACCTTCCTCATCAACCACTGCAACTGGTAGAAGGGACCGACGCTCCAGAAACTTCTCCCGTCCGGTCGTCTGGAGGATCAACTCCGGGACCTCAGCGAAGTCGCTGGTTACCATCCCTCTCGGGTGTTTCGAGGTTCGAGTAAGCCTCGATTAGGCCCACCATCGAATGCCCATGTAGTCATCCAGCCTTTTCCGGACGGTCGGCAACCCCGACCGAGGCCCTCGAAAGAGGTGCCCGTGGCTTCCCGGTGTCTACTCGACGAGTCGTAGGAAGGTGTACACGCCTTCGAGGACGCCGTATGCGGGCCAGATGCCCCACACGATTATCCAATAGGTGATGGTGTTCTGCCGGAAGCCGAGGTCGCAGTCCCAGATGAATATCGGGATGGCGGTGTACCAGAACGGTACGGAGGCGACGAGGGCGAGGAGGAATCCCCAGCGTTCGCCGAGCAGCATCCCGACGCTGGCGGTGATCTGGAGGGGAGCCCAGAAGAAGGCGTCGGCCCAGGCGTAGCCCTGGTTGAACGCGAAGTAGGCGGTGGGATCGGTGGCGTCGGGGCTGCCGCCGTACACGTTCTTGATGGTCCATTCGCTGCGGGGTCGCAGTGCCGCCACCAGTTGCAGGCCCCCCAGCAGCCCGATGAGTACAAGCCCACCGAGGGCCACGATCCAGGTCAACGCTGTTACTTCCAATACGCCTCCCTCGTCACGATTCCAAGACCGTCATGATGTGGGTAGGGCGACGACGGCTGCGACAATCGTGATCACCCCGATGACACCCCAGATGAGTAGGAACGTGTACCCGACTCTGACGTTCCGGGTGCTTCCGATTCGATAACCGCGCCGTTGTATGGCTAGGCGCGTGAAGACGCCGCGTCCGGCGAAGTAGGTGTACATCCCCCCGCCGACAAGCCCGAAGTAGCCCCATGACGAACTGTCGGCGACGAGCAAGACGCCGGCCGCCAGCATCGTCCACAACGAGAGCGTGTCCCACACAGCTTCGCCACGACCGTCGGCGTAGTACACCGGTTCCACATACTCTTCGCCTTCAGTGAGTGACCACTGCTCGGCGCGCACGGGCGCGAGCCACGACATGGCCTGACCAGCCCATGCCAACAGTGAGAAGACGATGATGACGAGACCCCACGCCGTACCCATTCGCTATCGCCTCGATCCCACAGATGCCTCGACGCGGTCCCTGATGGTTCGCAGCATCTTCTGTTCCATGATGAAGGTGCCCGGCTCGGCCAACGCCGACATCAGGACCGTGGCCGGAGTCATCTCGAACTTGGGTCGCCAGCGGCTCACCAACCGGGTCCCGCCGCCCTCGATCGGGTAGAGACCGAGGCACCAGCTCGTAGATCCGTCCTCCAACAGGCTGACAATCGAGTGCGGAGCGTCGATTGAGTGCACGACGAATCCCATCGCCGGCATCATGAGGATCTTGTCGCCCACCTGGAGGTTCTGGTACTCGGGGATGATCCGGTCGGCGCTCGGCTTGAAGTCGTTGTCGATCCAGTCATAGCTGTACCAACCTGCCTTGCCGAAACCAAGTTGCACCAGCCAGGGCCAAACTTGGTTCACGGTGCCCTCGATCGTGATCACCCGTGTCGCCGCCTTCGCACCCGGGATCAGGTCGTCGCCGGGCATGTCCCTTGCCACTTCGGCGTCGGTCGCTCCCCAGCGCAGGTGCCACGGCTTGATCACCCACACGTACAAGGCGACGACCACACCGGCTAGACCAAGCCCGACGCCCATACCACCGAGCCATCCCAACCGCCACACCAGACCAACCAACACCGCTATCGCAACAAGGAAGACCGCCGAGACGATCGACATGATCATCAGCTGGGTCCGCACACCGCCCCCTTGATCGAGAGTGGCCGGTCAGGCCCCCCCAATATCGATGACGACCGCCACATCTCCCAGAGGCTTCCGACCCCAGGACCCACACAGAACGGCACTTCGAGGGGCGGACATTCGTGCTCGTTGAGCCCTCGTCCCACCCAGAACCCGACAGGGCGGACGTGTCCACCGGGAGGCAGCGAACGCCGTCCCGGCTACGGCCTAGGGGGACATCTCGTGTTGGCGCATGCCGAGCGCCTCGAAGTTCTCATACAGACGCGCCACTCCCGCCGCTTCGCGCTCTCCCAGCACGATGTCCTTGATGCGATCCCACGGAATCCACAGCCAGTCCAGTAGCAGTCCTTCGTCGAACAGGCCGTGCTTCCAGAGTGTGCCGATGGTTTCGAAGTAGCCCATGTACCGGCGCAGATTGCCGTATTCCTCACTCGACCTCGGATACCGGGCAAGGAACTCGTCGTGCGCCACGGGGAAGTCATCCCCGTAGATCCAGCCTGTCATCCCGCCCAGGTCCATGCTGTTGAACAGCTCGGCGCATTTCAGCATCACCTGGGCGTCCTCGAACGTTGCCTCAGACATCGATCCTCCTCTCCGCTGCACGCGTCATAGCCGCGCGACGCGACGCGACGTGCAGAATCGGAGCCTACGCGAGCCGGCCAGGCACTGGCCGAGGGCCACCCACCGCCATCACAAGATCCCGGAAGACGCTGGGTGGTGGGTGTCCGAAGCCAGGCCTCACCTGGCAGGATCCGGTGGTTCGAGAATCACCCGGGCGGTGCGGTCCCCGAAGAAGTAGTCGCCGGCCCAGCCCAGGAGGGCACCGATGCGGTTCCGAAAGCCGATCAGTTTGAACAGGTGCACGGCAAGCCACATGACCCAGGCAGGGAACCCCTTGAACCCCCATCGGTTGAACAAGTGCACGACCGCCGCGTTGCGCCCGATCACGGCCATGTTGCCGAGGTCCCGATAGGCGTACGCCTCCGGCTGCTGCCCCGCCTCCAGGCGAAGGATGCTGCGGGCGGCGTGCGTCCCCTGCTGGAGCGCATTCTGGGCCACCATCGGGGCAGGTGAGTCCGGGAGCGCCACGTCACCGGTGACGAACACCTCCGGGCGGCCGTCCAGCTGCAGGCTCGGCAGCACCCGCACCCGGCCGCCCTTGGCGGTGGGCAGACCCCAATCGGACACCGCCTGGTCACCACCGACCCCGGCCGTCCACACCACCGTCGAGCTCTCGACTCGCGACCCGTCTCCCAAAGTCACCCCGTCGGGGTCGACGGCTGCCACCGTCGTGTCGGTACGAACGTCGACCCCGATCTTGCCGAGCCGACGGCGGGCATACTCTCCGAGGCGTGCCGGGTAGATCGAGAGCAGCCGGGCGGTTCCCTCCACGAGGACCAGCGAGATGTCGTCGCGGTCGAGCTCCGGGTGGTCCTTTTCGATCGGTCCGTTGATGAGCTCCTGGAGAGCGCCGGCGAATTCCACACCGGTGGGGCCGCCGCCCACCACCACGAACGTGGCCCTCCGGCGCCGCTCGCCCTTATCAGCTGCCTGCTCTGCGGCTTCGAAGGTGCGCAAGATGTGGTTGCGAAGCTCGATGGCCTCATCGAGGGTCCGCAGGGGAAACGCGTGTGCCTCGGCGCCGTCGACATCGAAATAGAGCGTCGTGCTCCCGATGGCGAGAATCAGGTAGTCGTAGGGAATCGGCCCGGTGTCGGTGTGCAACGTCCGCTCGTCCAGGTCGAGGCCGTGCACCTCTGCGAGTCGAAACGAAGCGTTGCTCTGCCGCCGGAGAATCGTCCGGACCGGATAGGTGATGTCGGCCGGGTGCAACTCGGCGGCAGCCACCTGATAGAGCAGCGGGAAGAAGGAGTGATAGTTGTTCCGGTCTACCACCAGGACCTCGACCGGAGACCCGGCCAGGGTCTTGGCGGCCCACAGACCGGCAAACCCTGCTCCGACGATGACCACCCGTGGCGATTGTCCGCTCATGGTGCGACACGCTAGGCACATCCCCGCACTGACACGGTGCGACCCCGGCTCCGGCGGATTGGACGGCGGCTAGCCCCGACCGGCCGCTCGTCGTCGGAGGAGGGCCGCCCAGGGCTGAAAGATCGCCGCCCGCAGGGGGGCGGCCAGGCGCGGACGGACGAGGACCCGGCGAGCCAGGCGAGGGCCGAACCATTGGTAGGCCGCCGCCAGCACTCGCATCCCGAATCGGCCCGGAGCACCCGACGCAAGGTGACGATCTCGCCAGCTGCGGATGACCGCGACATCGGGATGCCAGGGATCGCCATATACGGCGGTGGCCACGAAGCAGCAGGCTGTCTGCACCACGATTCCGTGCACCACGTCCTGGCACACCCGGCAGAAGTCGAAGCTGCTGACCCGCATCTTGCAGTCGAAGGCGGGCCGGAAGGCGCCGCAGTGGTGGTAGAAGGCTCCCTCGAAGCATCCGATCGTGCCGGCCGGCACCGGGCTCAGCTGGGTGTCGCACTGCGTGCAGTCCGAGTTTGTCGTGGTTGGCAGCGCAGTGGTGGCGTCGACTCGATTCCCCCACTTGAGGGTGGCACGGTTCGTGTCGATCGTGACGTTCGGCTCGTACGGTTCGCCGCCGGTGTAGTTGTCCTGGGTGGTCTCCCCGGAGGAGCATCCGGCGTAGCTCTCGTATTCGTCGGCCAGGCCGAACGGCTCGTGTCCCAGCTCGTGGATGGCGACATCCGGCCCGGCGCCCAGTGAATACACTGCCACGTCGGGCGAGCCGGCGCCGCCCCACTCGTAGTGGTTGACGATGGCGACAATGGCGTCCCATTCCGGGACGAGGGCATTGACTTCGGTGACCACCAGCGCCTCGTCGACGGTGAGGAGACGCCGAACGGTGCCGCTGCAGTACTCGGCGTCGAAATAGGTGGCCGCCGTGGTGGCTGCGCCGCCGAACGGCGTGGTCCCGTCGGGACAGGTTGCAGGGTTGTCGGCCCCCGACTCATTCGATTCCACGTCCACCCGGAACACGTTGATGGAATTGCTCACGATCGACTCGTCGAAGGGCGGAGATGCCAGCAGTTCTGTCACGAAGGTATCGACCGCGGTCTGGTAGACGGTTTGCTCGGCCGAGGTGAAGCCGTCCCCGACGACAACCAAATTCCAGCTGGTGCTTTCGGGACCGCGGTCGCGAATCTGAGTGACACCGGTCACGACCCCGTCGGCTACCCCCATGGTCTCACCCCCACCGTCCCTTTCTCAACGGAAACCGGCCGAGAACCCGGCGGCGCGGCTCGGCCTCCGGCAGCAGTGCGAACGGCTCCTGCGCCAGCCTGACGTTCTCGCCGGCCTCGATCACGATGTGATCGGCCCGCCTGTCCACCGGAACGACGACGCTGAACACCCCGGTCGAGCGAACCGAGGCGACGCGCTGCGGCCTCCCGTCCGGTTCGAAGATCTCGACGCTCTGTGGAATGGGGTCGTTGAGCGTCGCCCGAAACACCGGAGCGCCCTGCGGCGACCGGACCTCGGCAATGATCTTGGCCGGGTGCGGCGGGGTGGCCAGCGGCTCGCTGACGCGAGCCGGCTTGAGCCTCGGTGTCCGGTCGATGATCCTGATGCCGGAATCATCGAACCGAAAGGTCAATCGGATAGATCGGGGTCGTCGCAGCAAGTGCCTCACGGCGTCGACCGCCTTGATCCGGGCGATGCTCGCTCGACCCCAAGCCGCCCCAATGTCGCGCCCCTCCGGCGACCGATCACTGGTCATCGTGGGTCACAGCCTACCGGAATCGAGCGGGCGCCCGCCGTACGCAACGGACCCGGCAAGGCTTTGTCCGGCCCGCGCAGCCGCCTGCTGGTGCCGGCGGCGGCCGTCACTCGGGGTAGCGCCAGGTGGTGGGGTTCTGCACGCTCCCGTTCCCCGAAACATGGCGAACATCGACGTGGACGACGCGCCTGGTGCGGCTCAAGTATCCGAGGCCGCTCCACAGCATCTGGCTCTTCGCCCGATCGAGCCCGAGGTTGAGCCGGCGACTGATATCGGCGGCCTCGCCGAACAGGTGGCGGCTGCCCGAGGCGCCGCCGACCCTCCGGTTGTGGTCGGGATCCCGATAGCAGCTCACCAGCCTGATCGGCTTGCCCAACACTCCCCTGAGTGCCTCGAGAGCCGCCAGTAGCTCCCGCCTGACGTAGGCGTCGCCGTTTCCCTTGGAGGCGCACTCGAGTGCGGTGAAATGCTCCGACAAGAAGGGCAGCTCCCACAGCGCGGCCCGGGTCTTGGGACCGAGCTCACCGTCGACGGCGAGCAGGTCCAATCCGGCTCTGCCGCCGTTGAAGGCGGCTTGGAAGCGCTCAACGGCCGCCGAGGTCAGCGGCCCCCATACGCCGTCGGCCCGTCCCACGGGAAATCCATGCCCACACATGGTTTCCTGCATCATCGTCATCGTCATCTCGGTGCCCCGCCACCGCCATTTCAGCTGATGGCCGGCGAACTTCAGGCGAAAAAACCTCCGCTGCGTTGCCGTATATCGGAACATCACGACTGGCCGAGGGCACCGGGGCGGCGATCCATGGCCGGCAGTGTATGGTGCACCGGCGGGAAGATCGGGTCAACCACGCATGCAACCGCCGGGCGGACTCCGCCACCGACCGGGTAACTCCACGTGAACCTCCGCGAAAGCTCCGCTAGGGTCTCTCGGAGTTGTCCGCCCATGGAGGAAGCAGGGACTTGGCAACGACGATCGAGAAGACGCCGGCGACTGGGGCAATCCCTCGAAAGCGTCGCTCCCGCCCAGGGTGGGGCACGACGGGCAAGGCCTACCTCTACCTGTTCCCGACCTTCTTCATCCTCGCCGTCTTCGTCTACTTCCCGATCATCGAGTCGTTCCGCCTCAGCCTCAACCGGGTGGCCCCGTTCGGGAGCCAGGAGATCGGGGTGGGCTTCGACAACTATCGCCGCCTGCTGACGAGTCCGGATTTCTGGGACACGGTGAAGGTGTCGGTCTACTTCATGATCGGGACCGTCCCCGTCGGCATCGGGTTGGCGGTGGCCATCGCCATCCTGCTGGCCTATCCCCTCAAACGGCTCAACGGCCTCTACCGCACACTCATCTTCGTTCCCGTCGTCATCTCCAGCGCCATCGCCGGCACCCTGTTCAAGCTGCTCTACAACCCGGTGGTCGGCTTCTTCAACTACTGGCTGAGCCTGATCGGCGTCGACGGGCCCAACTGGCTGAACGAGCAATCATGGGCGGTAGTTGCGGTGACCATCACCGTTGTGTGGCGCCAGCTCGGCTTCAACGTCATCATTGCCCTCGCCGGAATCCAGAGCATCGACGAGCAGCTCTACGAAGCTGCCAAGGTCGATGGGGCCGGTACCTTTAGGCGGATCTGGCACATCACCCTGCCGATGCTCTCGCCGACCTTGTTCTTCCTGGCTGTTGTCAACGTCATCATCAGCCTGCAAGCCTTCGGCGAGATCAACATCCTCACCGACGGCGGGCCGGGCCGCGGCACCACCAACCTCGTCTATCAGGTGTTCGTCGACGGCTTCGTCGGCACCCGCTTCGTCGGCCGGGCGTCGGCCCAGGCCTTCCTCCTCGCCGTCATGATCATCGGCATCTCCGTCGTGAACTTCCGCGGTCTGCGGGGAAGGGTGCATTACCAATGACGGCAGAATCGTTCACGCTCGACCAAGCCAAAGCCACCCACCCGGAGCACACTCCGTCCGGGCGGCGGTTCGCCGACCTCCCCGTCCATCTGACGCTGCTCGTGATCGGCCTGGCGATCGCCACGCCCATCATCATCGCCTTCTTCATCAGCTTCACTCCGCTTCGTGAGCTCGTATCCCGGGCAAACCCCACCCTGCTCCCCGACACCTGGACCTTCGCCGGCTACGAGAAGGCCTGGAACGCCACCCCCTTCGGCCGGTTCATTCTCAACAGCTTCATCCAGACGGGGATCATTACCGCGGCCCAGGTGCTCTTCAGCATCCTCGCCGGCTACGCCTTCGCCATGTTCGAATTCCGCTTCAAGAACGCTCTGTTCGCAATACTCATCGGCAGTCTCATTGTGCCGTTCGAGTTGACGTTCATCCCCAACTTCCTCCTCATCTCCGACCTCGGGTGGGCCAACACCTATGCGGGACTGACCGTGCCGTTCCTCGCCAGCGCCTTCGGCGTGTTCATGATGCGGCAGTTCTTCATGTCGATCCCCCGCGACCTCTACGACGCAGCCAAGATCGACGGTGCCAGCGACTGGAGGTACCTCTGGACGGTGATGGCGCCCCTCAGCAAGGGAGCCATCTCGGCGTTCACGATCTTCGCATTCCTCAGCGCCTGGAACCAGTACCTGTGGCCGCTCATCATCACGAACGAAGAGAACATGCGGACCGCTCAGATCGGCATTCGCTTCTTCCTCGTCAACCAGGAGCGCGCCACCGACTGGGGTGCAATCATGGCCGGGGCGGTCATCGTGATGATTCCCACGCTGATTGTGTTTATCGTGGCGCAGAAGCAACTCGTCAAAGGCATCGCAGCAAGCGGTTTGAAGGGATAGGACCGACAACATGAGAGGAAAGACCGGGATGAGAAGAGCAAGATGGTTGATACTGATGGTGGTGTTTGCGATGATCGCGGCCGCCTGCGGCGGCGACGACTCAGGCGAAGCGACCACGACCACTGCCGGCGACTCCGGCGCGACCACGACAACTGCGTCTGGGACGCCACCAACCACGGTAGCGACGGCCGAGGCGATCGAGATCGAGTTCTGGCACGCGATGGCAGACGATCTCGGCGCCGTCGTCGACGAGCTGGTCGACCGGTACAACGCCAGCCAGGACAACGTCCAGGTGAACGCCACCTTCCAGGGCAGCTACGACGACACCTACAACGCGCTGCTGGCCTCCTTCGATGCGGGCACGGCGCCCAACATCACCCAGAACTTCGACCTGGCCGCCCAGACCATGTTCGATACCGGCAAACTGGTGCCGGCCTGGCAGCTGATGGCCGCGGGAGACGCCGACTCCTATCTGGCTGCCCCGCGCGACTACTACTCGGACGAGACGGGCATGGTGGCGCTTGCCTTCAACTCCAGCACACCCATCGTGTACTACAACGCCGACAAGTTCGCCGACGCCGGCATCGATCCACCGGCACCGGATTGGGACTTCGATGACTTCCTCGCCACCTGCGAGGCAATCGAACAGGCCGGAACCCAGTTCTGTGTGACGTTCGGAACCGTCGGCTGGTACTTCGAGCAGATCCTCGCCAACAGTGGCGGGCTCTACTTCAACAACGACAACGGCCGCACCGCCCGCGCCACCGAGGTCGAGTTCAACAAGGGCCAGGGGGTGGAGGTCTTCGATTTCCTCACCGGCCTGATCGCCGACGGCCACGCCCCCAACCTGGGAGCTACCTGGTCGGACACCGACAGCGTGTTCTTCGCAGGCGAAGCGGCCATGATCTTCGACTCCACCTCTGGAGCACGGGGATTCCAGGACAACGCCGAATTCGAGGTGAAGACGGCGTTCATCCCGCATAGCAACTCGAGTGAGCGCAACGGCGTCGTCATCGGTGGTGCCGCCCTGTGGCTCATCGACTCGGGCGACGACGCGGTCAATGCAGCAGCCTGGGACTTCATGAAATTCATGACCGAGGCCGACCAGCAGGTGACCTGGCACACCGGCACCGGGTACTTCCCTGTCCTGGCGTCGCTCCAGGACAGCCCGCCCGCCGACCTGGCGACGTTCTGGTCCGAGAACCCGAACTTCGTGACCGCCATCGAACAGCTGGCGACCACGAACACCAAGAACGCCGACGGCTCGACGAACTACGCGGTGCTCGGCGGCCGGGCCGGACCGTTCCCGGAGATCCGCCGGATCATCGTCGAGGCATACAGCGAAGTCCTCGACGGCGGCAAGACGCCGCAGGAGGCGCTCGACGCCGCCGCCGAGCGGGCCAACCAGGCGCTGTCGGACTACAACGCCTTCTTCGAGTAAATCGAGAAACGGACGAACTCGGCGGAGCCGGCCGGCGATCGCATATCGCCGGCCGGCCCGCGCTGGGCGCTTGCCATCGGGGTCGTTCTCATGCTGGCGGGGTGTGGAGGCGACGGCGCCGCCTCGTCGACGACGGGTGACGGGGCGGAATCGACCACTTCCACGATCGCCGAAGCGCCGGTAGACCCCATGGCACCACTGGATGTGCAGGGACACCGGGGCGCACGCGGGCTCAAGCCGGAGAACACCCTTCCCGCTTTCGAGGCCGCCCTCGACCTGGGCGTGTCCACGCTCGAGCTCGACCTTCACTTCACGGCGGACGGCGAGGTCGTCGTGTGGCACGACGCGACAATCGATCGGGAGAAATGCGGCCTCGCCGCCGGGGCACCAGACGACGTTCCCGACCCGGATGATGTCCTGGTTCCCGATGGGGGGCGCATGATCGCCAGCCTCGACCTGGCTCAACTCCGGGGGTATCGCTGTGACCGCAATCCGTCGCCGGCCACCTATCCGGACCAGGACGCCGATCCGACGACGCTGGCCGGCGACGACTACGGGATCGTCACCCTCGCCGAGCTGTTCGACTTCGTAGCCGCCTACGCCTCAGATCCCGCCAAGACCGAACAACAACGGGACACCGCAGCACAGGTTGCCTTCAACGTGGAGACCAAACGCAAACCGAACGCGCCGGAGACCATCGGAGACGGCTTCGACGGCGAAACCGCCGGACCGTTCGAGCTGGCGATCCTCGCCGACGTTGGCGAGAGGGGCCTCACCGACCGCGTGGTCATCCAGAGCTTCGACCACCGGTCGCTGTGGGCAGTGCACGCCGAGGACCCCAGCATTCGACTGGCGGCGCTGTCTGTGCGCGACCCGGTCGACGCCGCCGACCTCGCCTCGCGCGGCGCTGCGATCTGGTCGCCGAACCTGGATGCCGTCAACCGCGATAGCTTGGACGCGGCCCATGATGCCGGACTCGAGGTGATCCCCTGGACCGTCAACGACCGGACAGACATGATCGGTCTCATCGAGCTGGGAGTGGACGGCCTGATAACCGACCGACCCGACATCCTGCTGGATCTGCTCTCCGAACGGGCCGGCGCGGCGGGAACGTGAAGCGCCGCCACCCCGGGTGGCTCATCGCCCTCCTGCTGGCGGCAGGGGCCTGTTCGGGCGACGGTGACGGCGACGCGATTGCGCCGCTGCCTGCGCCCACAGTCCGTGTCGCCGCCGAAGGGCTGGTCAACCCGGTCGGCCTGGCGCTGCTGCCCGACGGCGCCATTCTCGTCGCCGAGGAAGGCACCGGGGCTGGCGATACCAGCGCCGGGGTGAGCGTGATCACCACCGATGGCCGGGTGGGGCGGGTGGTGTCCGGACTGCCGAGCAGCCGCGATGCCGGCGACCTCTCGGGAGTCCCCCTGGTCGGCGTGTCCCCCGACGGCACCACCGCGTACATCACCCATTTCGGAGCCGGAGCTCTCCTGACATTCCCAGTCGACACCGAGCTGCTGCCGGCCGCCAAGGCGCAAGACCCCCTCGGTCCCGATGACCTCGGGCGCACCATGGTGCCGCTCAACGAGGTCACCATCCGCAACGGCTTCGACATCGCATTCGCCGCCGACGGACGGCCGGTAGTGGCCGACGCCACCGAGAACGGCGTGGCCACGGTCAACCCGGACGGCACCACCCGCTTCATCCACCGCTTCGGCCCGTTGCGCGATCCCGAGCAGCAAACCCTGGAGATCGACCCGGTCCCCACCGGGATCGCCCGGGTTGGGAACGAGTATTACGTCGCTCTCACCGGGGGCTGCCCGTACCCGGAAGGGGCAGGCCGGATCGTCGCCATCGACGAGGAGCGGGGAGAACGAGTGGTCGTCGACGGCCTCGACATGCCCATCGATGTCTCCATCGCCGGGGATGGAACCATCTGGATCCTGGAGTTCGCCCGCTTCGACCGGGACGCGTCATGCTTCACCGGTGAGGGTTACCAAGCCGGGACGGGGCGGCTGAGCCGGCTCCTCCCCGACGGAACCCTCGACGAGGTCCTGGACGGCCTCGACTTTCCCGGGGCAGTGCTGCCGGCCCCCGACGGGACCCTGTACGTGAGTGAGATCTTCTCCGGCCGGGTCCTCCACCTGACCTGGACGGATCAGCCGGGAGAGCCGCAGGCGGCGCCGGAATGGGGGTTGGCGGACGTGGCGGCGTCGGTCGGGATCGACTTCCAGCACGGGTCATTCATCAACGGCCTCTCGGCGGACCCGGTCGCCATGATGGGGGCCGGGCTGTGCTGGCTCGACTACGACAACGACGGCTGGCTCGACCTCTACTTCGTGAACAGCCACGCCACCATCGAGGCCGGCTGGTGGCTGAGGAACGGGGGCATCCCTACCAACCGTCTGTACCGGAATCGGGAGGGAACCTTCGAGGACGTCAGTGGGGAGACCGGGACCAATCTGGCACTGCGGGGCAACGGATGCGTCGGGGCCGACTTCGACGGCGACGGGTGGGTCGACCTCTATGTCACCGCCGACGGCCCTAACGCATTGCTGCGCAACCGCGGGGACGGAACCTTCGAAGAGATTGCGGCCTCGGCCGGAGTCAACGCCCCCGAGTGGAACAGCGCGGCGGTGGTCGGGGACGTAAACGCCGACGGGCGACCCGACTTGTTCGTGGGTGCCTACATCGATCTCGAACGCAAGATCGACAAGCCGAGCGGCGCCTTCCCCCAGGACTACCTGGGAATCCACGACCGTCTCTACCTCAACACCGGGGGCGACGGGCTCCGCTTCGAGGACGTGACCGTTGCGGCCGGCTTGACGGCCGCCGATCGTGCCCTGGGCGCGCTGTTCACCGATGTCGACGGCGACGGGGACCTCGATCTGTACGTCGCCAACGATGGGCAGCCCAACCGGCTCTACCGCAACGACACCACCGGCCGTCTCCCCGCCTTCGTGGATGTGACCGACGAGGCCGGGGTGGGTGACTCGGGAAGCGGGATGGGCGTAGCAGGCGGTGACTACGACCAGGACGGGCTGTTCGACATGCTCGTGACCAACTGGGAGGCAGAGTTGAATGCCCTCTACCGCAACCAGACGGCCGGCGGCTCGATCAGCTTCCGGTACTCCACCCATCGCATCGGAATGGTCGGGCTCGGCAACAACAAGACGGCGTGGGGGGCCACCTGGGGCGATTTCGACAACGACACCGACCTCGATCTCCTCATCGCCCACGGCCGGGTCCCGATCACCAACCTGGAAACCGATCCGGAGCTGATCCGGCTGTACGGCAACCGCCTGGCAGAGGGCTTCCCCGGCACCTTTCGGGATTGGACCCAAACGGTGGGACTCGACGCCGTCGGGCCCGTCATCGGGCGCGGCAGCGCGGTCGCCGACTACGACAACGACGGCGACCTCGACGTGGCCGTCAACGTGATCGGAGGAAAGGGGATCCTGCTCGAGAACACGGGAGCAACCGGGCACTGGCTTGGCATCGGCTTCGCATCGCCGGAGCCGGGGGCGGTGGCGTCGCTGACGCTTCCCGACGGCACCGTGCTCCGGCGGGAGGTGCACGCCGGAAGCAGCTATCTGGCCGGTGAGGACTACCGCATCCATTTCGGGGTCGGAGACACGGTCGCCATACCGGAGGTGACGGTTCGATGGCTGGACGGCTCATCGGTCACGCTGCGCAACCTGGCGGCGGACCGGATGCACCAGGTGGCCCGGAGCCCGGAGGCCGGCGGTGGGTAGGGTGGCCGCAACACGCCGGCGGGAGGACGTAGATGAGTGAGCCATTGGGGATGCTCTCCCTCGACGACCTGCGCCACCGCACCGGGCAGGGCCTGATCGAAACGGTGTTGGTGGGGTTCACCGATCAGTACGGGCGGCTGATGGGCAAGCGTTTCGATGCCGATTTCTTCCTCGAGGAGGCGGCCCAGCACGGCACCCACGCATGCGACTATCTGCTCACCGTCGACATGGAGATGGAGCCCGTCGAAGGGTACGAGTTTGCCAACTGGCAGCTCGGCTACGGCGACTTCCACCTCGTCCCCGACCTCGAGACTCTGCGGGTGGCCGCCTGGCTGGAGGGAACCGCCCTGGTCCTGTGCGACGTCTCCGACCGGGACACCCACTCACCGGTGTCGGTGGCGCCGAGGTCGATCCTGAGGCGGCAGGTGGAGCGAGCCGCAGAGGCGGGGTTCGAGGTCATGGGAGCCTCCGAGCTCGAGTACTACTCGTTCGAGGACTCGTATCGGGAGGCGGCCGGCCGCCACTACCGCCAGCTCGACCCGGTCGGCTGGTACATCGAGGACTATCACCTGCTGCAGGGCATGCGCGAAGAACGGCTGACCGCGGCGGCCCGGCGCCACCTGAAACGGTCGGGGGTGCCGGTCGAGACTTCCAAGGGTGAGTGGGGACGCGGCCAGCACGAGATCAACGTGCGGTTTGCCGAGGTCCTCACCATGGCCGATCGCCACGTCGTGCTCAAGCAATGCCTCAAGGAGACTGCAGAGTCACTCGGCCTGAGCGTGACGTTCATGGCGAAGCCGTTCACCGACCAGGCCGGCTCCAGCTGCCACCTGCATCTCAGCCTGTGGGACGCGGGCCAGAACGCATTCGCCGGCGATGGATCGATCGGAGAGAGCGACGTGTTCCGATGGTTCCTGGGAGGCTGGCTGGCACGGGCACCGGAGATGCTGGCGTTCTACGCCCCGACGGTGAACTCGTACAAGCGGTTTCAGGACTCCTCGTGGGCCCCGACCACACTGGCCTGGAGCGTCGACAACCGCACCGCCGCCATGCGAATCGTCGGGTCGGGGCCCAGCCTGCGCATCGAGTGCCGGCTGCCGGGGGCAGACTGCAATCCCTACCTGGCCTTTGCGGCTTCCCTCGCCTCGGGCCTCGACGGGATCGCCGCTCGAACCGAACCGCCGCCGCAGTTCACCGGTAACGCCTATGGCGACACCGGTCTGGGCCGGGTGGCGGGCAGCCTGGCCGAGGCCACCGCAGCCCTTCGCGGGTCGGCCTTCGCCCGCGCCGCGCTCGGCGACGCGGTGGTCGACCACTACAGCCACTTCTTCGAACAGGAGCAGGCGGCCTTCGATCGGGCGGTCACCGACTGGGAACGCCAGCGCTATTTCGAGCGCATCTGAGCGGCAGCGTCAACCTCGGCCTCGAGGCGGTCGAGCTGGCGTAGGCATAGTCCTGATACCAGCTGGGGCTAGCCGTGGCCGAGGGTTCCGGCGACGGGCCTCCACACGGGCAGCCCCCAGTCGTAGCTTGCGTCGGGCGGCCCGGCGGCGTTGGTGTTTCTCAGGCTCAGCCGGCCGGCATGGAACGTGCCGACGGTCTCGGTCCCGTTGCCGTCCCAATCACCGACAAACACGCCGTCGACCGCCCCGATGCCGAACGAGCCGTCCGTTTGAGCGAGCTCGCCCGCCGGCAGCGAAGCCGTGTAGTAGACCATGCCGTTGGAGGGGCGGTAGAGGAAGAGACCGTCTGAGGCGCCTCCCGCCGGCTTGCCACCGACGGCGATGTCGGCGGCATGCCCGAACCAGAATTCAACGTCGGCCGGTCCGGTGCTGTTGGCGTTGCGCAGGAACATCTTGCCGTTGCGGCTGATGCCGAGGCTGTCGCGGCCGTCGCCGTCCCAGTCACCGACGAACACCTGGTCCCCGGCCATCCCGTAGAAGAACGACAGGCCGGGATCGGCGAAGGCAACCGACCCGTCGGCCGGCAGGACGTTGGTCAGATAGGCGTACCCGTTGGAGGGACGGAACATCCCGGGGGTGGCGACACCGTCGCCGTCCCAGTCGCCCAACAGCGGGGTGTCACCCGGGACGCCGAACCAGAACGTCCAGTCGGGCCGGCCATCCATCCGCAGATGCCACCGGCCCCCCGGCTCGACGAGCACCACCTCACTGGTCGGCGCCGGCGGCTCGGGCTCGGGAGGCAGGCCGAGCACGTCCATCGCTTCCAGCTCGCCCGGTGATCCGAGCGTTGACATCGCCGGCGGATCCCATGCCCAGCGGTCGTGATGGCCGTACACGTAGCCGGCGGCACCCGCCGCCACCGTTGCTTCGACGTCGGCTCGGATGTCGGCCGGAGTGATCTCGCGGACCGGGTTACAGAAGGGAGCGGCATCCGCCTCGTAGCGCACCTCCGCCGCCACCACGGGCTTGCCGTAGACCGCCAGGCCCTCCAATGCAGCCTGCAGGTCCTCCGGCTCCATGCAGTGGTTGTTGAACGACACGATGTCGACCCAGGGGTCGTCGGCGAACAGGTGCCAGCTGCCCGATCCCCCACCCGGACCGTAGGTCACCGGTTCCAGCGCGCCTGCCGCTTCCAGCCCGGCGGCCATCTGTACCACCGTCTCCTCGGTCAGCAGCTCGCTGTCGCCCCACCAGTAGTCCCCGCCCAGCACCCACGCATACACGCCGGGATGGCCGCCCCACCGCTCTCCTACCAGATACCCGTAGTCGAATGCCTTCTGACCGACGTTGGGGTCATCGGGATCGAACCAATCATCGAGCGGGGGAACCGGCTTTCCCTGGGCGCCGGGCCGCACGCCGGCGTAGTCGACCGTCCAGGCAATCGCCAGCGCCAACTGCAAGCCGCGGGCGGCGGCTTCGTCGAGCAGAAAGTCGATATGGGCGAGGTACTCGGGGTTGGGTGAGGTGAAGCTCTCCATCGCCTCGCCGGCATAGTTGGCGGCGGCCATGCCTCCCTGCCAATAGTGGGGTGCCGTCATGATCCACACCCCGGAGAACCCGTTGGCGGCGAGGTGATCGAAGTATTCCTCGATCTCGGCGGGTGTGGCGCGGTTGGGCAGCGACCAGGCCGTATCCCACAGGAGCGTCTCCGGGACCGCTGCCACCGGACCCGCCGGCACCACGGCCGCCACGAGGACGAGCGCTATTGCGGCAACCACTGTTCGCACTGTGAACCCTCCGCTCGACCGCGTTGTGTGACCTTCGATCAGTGTAATTGCATATCAGTTCCCGGCATCCCCGCTCAGTTCGAGACTCTCGACCAGGGCGGCAAGCTCGCTGAGGGGCAGCCGGTTGGACACTGCTTCGACCATCACATCGTCTTCCATCCAGATGAGGCGGGCCCGGGTGCTGGTGAGGCTGATGGTGCTGGCGTCCGGGTAGTCGAATGCCAGGGCCGGGCCACCGCGGACTCCTGATTGGATCTCACCGGCGGAGCGAAACAGGTGGACGAACGGCAGCGCCCGCTCCGTAGCCGCAGTGATGGTGACAGTTCCCTGCTCGCCTCCCGCCACGAAATAGGTGGCTCGCCAACCGGAGGTCCCCGGGCCAGCGGTCCCCGCCTCGCCCCGGGTCTGTATCAACAGCGTCATGCCCTCCGGAATCGACGTGACCACCGGTGCTTGCGACGTGACCATCGACGGCTCCTCCCCCGGGATGATGCCGGCTGCCACCGCTGCCAGCTCATCCTCTGGCACTCCGGCGGCGTGGATGGTCATGGCATAGCCGGGGAGGTCCCACTCCAGCGTCGTCAGCCCGCCGCCGCCCTCGACGATTCGCACCGCCTCCAGCGATGCCAGGTTCTTGACCTCGTCGCTGCCAACCTTGTGCCGCACCGTGGGATCTACCACCACCAGCAGCCACTGTCCTGCCGGGCCCTCGAACAGCCAATGCCAGACGGTTCCCGTCCCGAACCAGCCGGGGCGCCACACCGACAGAGACGACAAACGGGAGCCGTCGTCCAAGACCGCCGGGGCCTGGATGGAAACGACCGGCCGGGTGAGCTCTCGGTACATGGCGCCCCATCGCTGCTGGTCGGGGGGAAGCGGCCTCGAGTTGACGGCCTCCGGACCGGTGCCCGCCGGCTGACGCGGATACCAGGCAATCGTCGCCAGGCCGGCTGCGACGAGGAGGGCCGCCACTACCAGGCCGGGCCACGCGGGCCCATTCGTCGGGGTGGAAGGCGGACGGGTCAGCCTGGACTGATCGCTTCTCATGCCGGGAAATATACGTGTGCATGTCGCATAGGGAGCGAGTTCCTCAAGGGACCCCGCCCGGGTTCCGAAACAACGGGGAGGCCGCCACTGCCTTGAGGAGCCCCGCACGCTTATGTCACGTCCACGACCGCAGGACAACTGGGATGCCATGGTCAAGCTGTATCTCGACGAGATCGGCACGTTCGACTTGCTCGACGCGGAAGGCGAGATCGAGCTGGCAAAGTTGATCGAGGAGGGCGAAAACGCCCGCCAGTCCCTCACCCGGGCCCGCTCCGGGGCCCGCCGGGCGGAGCTCGAGGAGATCCTCCTGGCCGGCGAGGACGCCAAAGCCAGGTTCATCCAGGCAAATCTCCGGCTGGTGGTGTCGATCGCCAAGCGATACACCGCCTCGGGCCTTCCGTTTCTCGACCTCATCCAGGAAGGCAATCTGGGGCTCATCCGGGCGGTCGAGAAGTTCGACTGGAAGAAGGGTTTCAAGTTCTCGACTTACGCAACGTGGTGGATTCGCCAGGCCATCAACCGGGCCATCGCCGACAAAGGCCGCACCATCAGAGCGCCGGTTCACATGACCGACGCCATCGGACGCATCCAGAAAGCCGAGTCGTACATCTTCGCCCGCCTCGGCCGCTCACCCACCATCGAGGAGCTGATCGAAGAGACCGGTATCGAGCGGCGCAAGGTCATGCAGGCGATCTCGGTAGCGCCCGAGCCGCTGTCGCTGTTCGATCCGGTCGGCGATGACGGGGCCACCGTCAGTGATTTCATCGAGGATCACGAGTCACTGAGCCCCTTCGAGTTCGCAGCCGCCAACCAGCGCAAAAAGGTCCTCGGGCAGCTGCTCAGCAATCTCAACGAACGGGAGCAGCGGGTGCTGACCCTCCGGTTCGGTCTCCAGGACGGCATCCCCCGCACGCTCGACCAGGTCGGCCAGGAGTTCCGCCTCACCCGTGAGCGGATCCGTCAGATAGAGGGCAAGGCCATGGCAAAGCTCCGCCATCCCGCCAACCCAGGCGGCGTCCAGGGTTTCGTCACCCTCAAGGACTGAACGCGCCGCCGATCAGCGTCGCTCCCCCCACCAGCGGTCACCGGTGGAGTGCGGCAGCTTCTGCAGTGACGAGGGTCCCCAGGTTCCCGCCACGTACGGTTCGGGCAGCGGAGGATCATCGAGGATGGGCTGGTACAGCCTCCAAGCAGCTTCGACCTCGTCGGAGCGCACAAACAGGGTCTGATCCCCCAGCACGATGTCTTCGATGAGCGTCTCGTAGGCATCCGGCAGGTCACCGAACGCTTCGGCGTATCGGAAATCCAGCGGGACCGTCTCCAGAGCCATGCCCTCGGCGGGCGCCTTCACGTCGAAGAGCAGCTCGAAGCCCTCGTTGGGCTGGAGGGTGATGATGATGGCGTCGGAGTGGACTTCTGCGCTGTCGTCGACCTCGAAGAGGCGCACGGGAGGTTTGAGGAATCGCACCACGATGCGAGTGAGGCGCTCGGGAAACCGCTTCCCGGTTCGGAGATAGAACGGGACGCCCTGCCATCGCCAGTTGTCGATGAACACCCGCAAGCCGACGGCGGTCTCGGTTGTCGAATCCTTCGCCACGTCGGGCTCGTCCAGGTAGCCGGGAACGGTTTCGCCTTCGATGACCCCGCCCACGTACTGGCCGTACACCACGTCTCCCCGCGCAATCGGGGTGATGGACCGCAGCACTTTGACCTTCTCGTCCCGGATCGAGTCGGCGTCCAGCTTGACCGGCGGCTCCATGGCTATCAGCGTCAGCAACTGGGTGACGTGGTTCTGAATCATGTCACGCAGGGCCCCGGCCTGGTCGTAGTAGCCGGCGCGCTTTCCCAGTCCGAGATGCTCTCCCACAGTGATCTCGACGCTGCGTACGAGCGACCGGTTCCACGAGCTTTCGAAGAGGGCGTTGGCGAAGCGGAAGACGAGCAGGTTCTGGACGGTCTCCTTGCCGAGATAATGATCGATTCGGTACACCTGACTCTCGTCGAAGCCGGCATGCACCGATTCGTCGAGGCTGCGGGCAGACGCGAGGTCCCTGCCGAACGGCTTTTCGACCACCAGGCGAGTGAAGCCCGCGCTGTGGTCGAGCCCGACGTCGCACATGCCGGCGATGGCATCGGGGAATGCCCGCGGCGGGATGGCCAGGTACAGGGCGCGATTGCCGGGGAGCTCATGCAGGCGCTCGATGGCCGCAACCTTGTCGGCCACCGCCTGCCACCCCTTGCCGCTCGATGCGTAGTGAACCGAGCTATCGCACCATGCGCTCACCGAGGCGGGCGGCGCTTCCATCAGCAAGAGGCTCTCGCGTGCCCACTCGCGGTAGGCCTCGTCCTCCTGGTCGCCGCGGCCCACCCCCAGCACGTGGAATCGATCCGACCAGCCGTTCTTGGCAACGATGCGGGCAATGGCCGGTATCAGCTTGCGGCGGGCCAGGTCACCGGTACCCCCGGCGATGACGAAGACCACTCCGTCGAAGCTGCTCATCGGTCCTCCAGCTTGACGGCATGCCCGCCAAACTTGCCGCGCATCGCCGACAGCAGCCGGTCGCTGAACTCGACCTCATCGCGGGACCCGATCCTCTGCATGAGGGCAAGTGTGATGACGGGGGCGGCAACATCGAGAGCTATCGCTTCGGCCACCGTCCAGCGGCCCTCCCCCGAGTCGGGTACGTAGGGGGCGATGCCCTCCATGGCGGGGTTCTCTTCCAACGCATCGACCGTGAGATCGAGCAGCCAGGATCGGACCACGCTGCCGTGCTTCCAGATGCCGCCGACCTGGGCAAGGTCCAGCCCGAACTCGGCCTTGTCATGCAAAATGGCGAAACCCTCGGCGTAAGCCTGCATGATCCCGTACTCGATCCCGTTGTGGATCATCTTGGTGAAGTGCCCCGCGCCGACCGGACCTACCCGTCCCCACCCGGTGGAGGCCGAAGGCGCCAGCGTCTCGAAAACAGGGCGGAGCCGCTCGACGGCCTCGGGATCACCGCCCACCATCATGCTGTACCCCTCGGCGAGACCCCAGATGCCTCCCGAGGTCCCGACGTCGACCAGGTTCACGCCCGCGCCGGCGAGCACCCCCGCCAGGCGCTGGGTGTCCTGGTAGTACGAGTTCCCGCCGTCGACGACCGTGCTGCCGGCTTCGAGCAGGCCGGCCAGGGCCTCGAGCGTGGAACTGGTGGGCGGGCCGGAGGGCACCATCACCCACACGTGTTTCGGAGATTCGAGCTGGGAGACGAGATCTTCCAGCGATCCGGCGCTGCCCGCACCCGCCCCGGCGGCTCGCTGTACGGCTGCGGGATCGCGGTCATAACCGATGACCTCATGGCCGCCGTTGACGAGGCGCTCGGTCATGTTGGCGCCCATCTTGCCGAGCCCGACCATTCCTAGCTGCATGACTACTCCTGTATGTCGATCCCGAGGCCGGCCAGCTCCGCTCTGAGCTGGGTGGGGTCGTCGTAGTGGACGGTGTGCATTCCCTCGGTGACCGCACACTCCAGGTTGATGTCCCGGTCGTCTATGAACACGCACTCCTCAGGGCGCCGCTGGGTTATCTGCAGAGCCAGGCGGTAGATGGCCTGATCGGGCTTCTTCACCCCGAGGAATCCCGAGCTGAGGAACGCAGCGAAGTACCTGCGAAGGTCGAATCGGTCGATGCGGGCCTGGTTGAGCTCCCGCGACTCGTTGTTGAGCGTCGCCAGCAGGTAGCGGCCGGAACGAGCCAGCTCGTCGACCACCGCAAGAGCCTCGGGGAAGGGCTGCGATTCGGACACCATTGCCTGGCGGAATGCTTCGGGCGTGAAGCCCCGCTCGCGGTAGAAGATGGTGCGCTCGAGATACTCGGCCAGGCTCATGCGGCCGGTCTCGAAGGCGTCGGCCACGAACTCGTGCCGGTCTCCGAACTCTTCCAGATCGAGACCGAACGACCCCACGCAGTGGCTCCGGCTGTTCCGATCCCACCCGTTGGTCAGCAGGACGCCGCCGACGTCGAAGAAGAGCGTCGTGATGTCAGGCAAGCGAGCTCACGGTGTCGAGCAGCCGTTCCATGGCCGATGGCTCGTCGGGACCCAGTTGCACTCGCAGGATCCGACGACCGCGCTCTTCCAGGGCCCGGTAGTCGCCTTCCGCCTGGCCGGCGATGAGGCTGCCAAAGGTAGAACCGGACTCCGGGACGGGAAGGTCTGGTTGCGGCTCGCCCACCAGTTGGAGGAACAGCGCGTTGTCGGGACCACCCTTGTGCAGCTGGCCCGTTGAATGGAGGAACCGAGGCCCGAACCCGACGGTGGTGGCGGCCCCGGTCAAATCCCGCAGGTGGTGCCGCAGGCCCTGGAGGAGCTCGACGGCGTCTGCAGTCATCGGCGTGTAGGCCATGATGCCGATGTACCCGTGCTCGGGCAGTCCGGCCAGCCAATCTCCCAGTCCGGAGGCGTCCTCGGGAGCCACTGCGGCGATGGGAGCCCCGCCGGCCAGCTCCCCTGCCATGGCGCGCCTGGCCAGCTCTTTGGCGACTTGCACGTCGGGCTGGTTGAAGGGGTGGATACCGAGGATGGCACCTGCGGCGGCGGTGGCCATCTCGGCGGCGAACATGGCGCCGCCGAGGGCTTGTTTGTCGGCCAGGGGGATCCGCACCACGGGATGGCCGGCGGCGGCCAGGGCGTCGAGGCCGGCGGAATGATCGCCATCTCCTTCCAGCTGGTACGCGACGAAGATCCGATCGTCGCCGTAGGCGCTCGGCTCGGCCAGGTCTTCACCTGCCACCGGGACGATGCCGGTTCCGGACTTGCCGGTGCTCTCGGCCACGAGTTGCTCCAGCCAGTCTGGGAATGCCGCCAAGCCGGGTGATGTCACCAGCGTCAGCTTGTCACGACCCGCCAGCGCCGCCTCACCCCAGGCTGCCCCGAGGATCAACCCCGGGTTGTCACGCGCCCCTCCCCGGCAGGCGGCGGCCATGACGGCTGCGCTCGACACCACGGCCCCGACATCGGCCCCGATGAGGGCGGCCGGGACCAGTCCGAAGTAGGTGAGGGCCGAATAGCGTCCTCCGACCTCGGGCGGAGTAGCGAACACGCGCCGGAAGCCACGCTCGGCTGCGAGGTCCTCGAGTGGACTGCCCGGGTCGGTGAGAGCCACGAAGTGCCGGCCTTGCGACTGGCCGCCGGCGAGTCTGTGCCAGAAGTAGTGGAAGAAGCTGACCGTCTCCAGGGTCGTGCCCGACTTGGATGCAACGAGAAACAGCGTGTCGGACGGCTCGATGCGGGCATCGACGGCCGCCACCGAGGCAGGGTGGGTGCTGTCGAGCACGATCAGCTCGGGTCGGCCGTCTGCGCTGCCAAACGTTGCCTGGTAGACCTCGGGGGCGAGGCTGGAGCCACCCATCCCGAGCAGCACGACGAACCGCACGCCCTCCCCGGCAACCTCGGCTGCAAACGCTTCGAGATCGGACACGGACCCGGCCATCTCTTCGGGCAGGGTGAGCCAACCGAGCCGGTCGGTGAGCTCGGGAAGATCGGTCTCCGCCCACACGGTCGGATCCTTGGCCCAGATTCGCCGGGCCATGCCCGCCTGCTCCCATTCGTCGAGGCGAGCCTCGACGGCGTCGCCCAGGGGACCGAGGTGCAGGTCGAGGTCAGCCGGCACGCACGAACCCGGCCTTCTCCTCGAGCGTTTCCATGAGAGACCGGAATGAGGCTGCGAATGCGTCCACTCCTTGCTCCTGCAGGGTGGCCGTGACGTCTGAGAAGTCCACTCCGACCTCGGCCAGGCCGGCAACGACGGCGTCGGCCTCGTCCCAATCCTCCAGCAAAGTGGCCCCGCGGACGGTTCCGTGGTCGCGGAAGGCGTCGATCGTGTCCGGGGGGGCGGTGTTCACGGTGTTGGGCCCGATCAGCTCCTCGAGATACAGGACGTCGGAGTAGGCGGGGTTCTTGGTTCCGGTTGATGCCCACAGCAACCGCTGCGGCCTCGCCCCCCGCGCTGCCAGGTGCCCGAACGACTCCTCGCCGAAAAGGCTCTGATACAGCCGGTAGGCCCGCTTGGAGTTGGCAATGCCGGCCTTTCCACGCAACGCCAGGGCCCGGTCGGTGCCGATCTCGGTGAGCCTCTTGTCGGTGAGGGTGTCGACCCGGCTCACGAAGAACGAGGCGACGGAGGCGATCGACGACGGGTCGGCGGCCGACTCCAGCCCGCGCCGGTAGGCACGAGCAATGGCCTCGTAGTGATCGAGCGAGAAGATGAGCGTGACATTGACGTTGACACCTTCGGCGGTGAGAGCTTCGATGGCCGGGACCCCTTCGGCGGTGGCGGGCACCTTGATGAGGACGTTGGGCCGATCGACCGCCGCCCACAGGCGGCGGCCCTCGGCGATGGTGGCGTCGGTATCGGAGGCAAGCAACGGTGATACCTCGAGGCTCACGAATCCGTCGGCCCCGTGGGAGTCGTCGTACACCGGACGCAGGATGTCGGTGGCCGCCCGGATGTCCTCGATGGCGAACGACTCGTACAGATCGTTCACCGAACAACCCGGGTTCTCTGCCAACGCAGCCCGGATATCTTCGTCGTACTCGCTGCTGTCTGCGATTGCCTTCTGGAATATCGAGGGGTTGGAGGTCACTCCCCGGATGCCCTCTGCCACCAGGTCGGCCAGTCCCCCGCCTTCGAGCAGGTCACGCCTGATGTAGTCGAACCAAAGGGATGTGCCCGCTGCGTGGATCTCTTCAAACTTGTTCATTGGTCCCTCTTCCCTCGTCGGCTGTGTGCGGCCCGGCACCTGTCGCTTCCGGGCTGCGTATCTTGGCAGTGAAATGTGAAACGCATGTCATCGTGTCAGACATTCCCGGTGCGGGATGAGGCATCCGAGCCAGCCTCCGGGCACGTGATGGGTTCGCATGCCGGGAGCCTACGGGTACGCGGGGCCGCCGTCGAGCGGGTGCGCGCCACCCCTACCCGTTCGAGCCGGCGCTCCTCCACAGGCTCTGGAGCTCACTGCTGGTGGCGAGCAGTTCGTCGAGCGTGCCGACGGACTCGATTCGCCCACCGGCCATGACGACGATCTGGTCGGCGCGTCGCAGTGCCGGGTGACGGTGCGACACCACCAGGCTGGTGACGGCGGAGTCGGCACTCAGCAAACCCGCCCACAGCCTCCGCTCGGTGTCGACATCGAGCGCGCTGGAGAGGTCGTCGAAGACGAGCAAGTCGGGCTTCCTGACCAGCATGCGGGCGGTGGCGGTCCGTTGCACCTGCCCCCCCGACAGTCGGACCCCCTGCGGCCCCACCGCCGTTTCGAGACCGGCCGGCATGCCGGCGAGGTCTTCGGTCATCACCGCCGCATCCAGCGCCGCCATCAGGTCCTCGTCGCGCACGCCCATGCCGAGCACGAGGTTGTCCCGCAGCGACATCGAGAAGAGCCTCGGCACCTGCGGGGTGTAGGCGGCGTGCGGCGGCACGAAGAACCGGTCTGGTTCCTCGACGAGCATCCCGTTCCAGCGGATCTCACCCTCGTCGGCCGTCACCAGCCCGAGGATGGCGCGCAGCAGCGTCGTCTTGCCCGAGCCGATCCGGCCGGTGATAACGGTGAAGGTTCCCTTCTGAATGTCGAAACCCACCTCCGAAATCCCGTTTTCCGTGCCGGGATACCGGAAGCTCAGCCCCCGGATCTCCAGACGCTCGAGGCGCCCGGCCGGCGTCCTCGGCGCATCCGGCAGCGGCGGCAGTGGGCCGCGCAGCTGCAAATCGGCAGGGGCCACCAGTGCCTCCACCGGGGCGCCTCGCAGCACCCGCCCCATGCGGTCGAAGGACACCCCGGCCTGGCGCAGCCGGGCGATGAACAGACCGACGATGTGCACGACGTCGGTCGCCATCGTCATGAGGAGCACAAACAACGCGAAGTCGCCGACCGTGAACGAGCCCCCGCTACGCAGGCGGGCAGCTGCGACCAGCAGAATCAAGCCGGTGCCAATGTTGACGGTATTCCAGAACAGCGACTCGAGGACCGCTTGCAGCACCCGGTCGCGCACCATCAGATGGCGCCGGTAATCGTTGAGCTGGGTCAGGTGGGCGACCACAGATCTCTCAGCCCCGGCCACCTTGATGGATTGAACCGAGCCGAACGCCTCGCCGAGCGCCTCGGTGACCTGGCCGGTCGCCTCCCGGGCCGCTTCCCGGTATCTCCGGATCGCGGTCCCGGCCCGCTCCGACAGGAAGATCACGAACACCAGGGGAAGGAACACGAGCACGGTCATGCCGGCGTCGATGGTCACCAGGATGCTCAGCGAGGCCGCGCTGAATACGACGGCGCCCACCATGTCCACGGTCCAGCTGGTGGTCTCCTCGACGTGCTCGACGTCCTCGCGGAAGCGGGTGATCAGCTCGCCCGACGAAGCCTCGATCGCCTGGGCACCAGGCAGTGACAGAACGCGCCCGAACATGTTCCTCCGGAGCAGCGAGCCGACCCGGAACATGAAGTGGACGTCGTTGTGCATGGCGATCACCATCACCACGATCCGCCCCAGCCCATATGCGAGCATTGCGACCACCAGGGTGGTGATGGTGAAGCCGGCCTTCCCTTCGAGGGTCTCGAAGAACTCGCGGGCAAGCAATGCCACCACCAGCGGCATACTCCAAATCGCCGTCCACAGGGCCACGTTGGCCAGCCAGCGCCAGGGGAACACACGGATGAGCCCGAAGATGAGCCGGGGAGTGCCTGCCTTCATCGCAGCATCTCCTCCATGCCGGTGGCCAGCAAGCGGCTGAAGCGAGAGCCGGGGTCGGCGGCGAGATCGACACGCGCCCCGCTCTCGGCGACTCGGCCGTCTTCGAGGATCACGATGTCGTCGGCCCGTGTGACCGTGTCGAGCCGGTGGGCGACGATCACGCCGGTCCGATCGGCGAGCAGCCGGTCGACGGCGGTTTCGATGAGATGCTCGGTGGCCGGGTCCAGCCGCGACGAAGCCTCGTCGAGCACCACCAGGCCCGAATCCTCGAGGAACACGCGGGTGAAGGCGAGCAGTTGCGCCTCACCCGCCGAAATGCCCGCGCCGCCCCCTTCCAGCAGCGTGTCGAGACCGGCCGGCATGTTCGCAACCCAGCCGGACAGTCCGAGCGTGTCGAGTGCCCGGCCGATGTCGGCATCCGTTATCGATGAATCGAAGAACGTGAGGTTGTCCCGAACCGACGCCGCGAACAGCTGGACGTCCTGGGTGACCATTCCCACGCGCCTTCGCAGGCTCTGGAGGTCGGCGGTGCGGGCGTCGACCCCACCGAGGTAGACGGTGCCGAACTCGGGATCGTACAGCCGGGTGAGGAGGCGGGCCAGGGTGGTCTTGCCGCTCCCGGTGCGCCCCAGCAGCCCCAGGGTTCGACCGGGCGCCAGCGACAGGGAGATGTCGTCGAGGACTCGTTTGCGGGGCGCTTTCCCGGCTCCCTCCTCCGGCCGGGCCGGGTCCTCGTCATCGCGGTACGAGAACTCGACGTTCTCGAGCTTCACCGACAACGGGCCCATGGGCAGAAGGCGGGTGCCGGTGCGAGGAAGCCGGGTTTGGCGATCGAGCAGCCCCTGGACGCGGTGAATTCCCGCCGCCGCCTTCTGGAAATCCTCCATCTGGTTGCGGATCCGGTCGAGCGGATGCCGCAGCATTTCGGTGTAGTGAAAGATCAGGTACACCGAGCCGATGGTGATGGTCCCGGCGTTGAACAGCAAGGAACCGAGCGTGAACACCAGCACACTGCCGACGGCGAATACGACGATGTTGGTTGCCCACAGCACCGACCAGCCGTGCCTTCCCTTGACCTCGGCGGGCAGCCAGCGGCGAAGCAAACGGGTGAAACGCCGCATCATGTAGCGGGCAGCGCCGTTGGCCCTGATGTCCTCGGTCCCGCCCACCTGTTCTCCCAGGAAGCCGAACATCTCGGCCCGCAGGGCTTTCACCTGTGCCCACCATTCGGTTGCCAGCCGCTGGATCCACACCATCACCCCCAGCCCGGCGACCGCGAAGATGGTCATCACCGACCCCACGACCACGCTCTCGCGAAAGAGCAGGAGCAGAATGCCTGCCAGCAGCGCCAAGTTCCCGACCACGTTGATGGTGAACTGGCCGAAGAAGTTGGACAACGCGGTCACGTCCCCGTCCACCCGCTCGACGAGCTCACCCGGCGTGTGCGACTTGTGGAAGTCCATATCGAGCTCGAGCAGGTGGGCGGCCAGGTCGCGCCGCAGCTCGTTGGTGGCGGTCCAGCCGATGTTCTCCGCCATCCACGTCGCCGCCACGTTCAGCACCTGGTAGACGACGGCGATCGATATGAACGCCACGGCCAGTGGAATCAGGTTGTCGGCACCGTCTCCGGTGGTGGCACGGTCTATGAAGGACCGAATGATCTGCGGGTTGAGCACCTGCAGGCCGATGCCGACGAACAGCACCACGGCCAGCAGGGCGGTGCGGGCGCGCTGATTCCGCAGGTAGGTGGCGAGCAGCTTCCAATAGCTTTTGACGGGGATCACGAGACGAGTCCTTGTGAGGAGACGGGTTACACGGTCGATCGAGACCCGCTCGTGGCGCGATGGGGTCCCGACTCAGATGGTGGTCGGTGCCGGCCTTGTCATGGGGCCTCCTCGGTTGCGCTCGGCCAGGCTAGCCGGTCACTTCGATTGCGACGGTTCCCGGTACCAGTACTCGTACTGGTGTTCGAAGCCGAGCTCCCCGTACAGGGACCGGGCCGGGGCGTTGAGCGGATGGACCTGGAGAAAGGCGTGTTCGGCACCACCGGCGCGTCCCCAGGCGAGCAGTGCCCCGGTGACGGCCGTGGCCAGGCCGCGCCGGCGTCGTTCCTCGGCGGTGCGGACGAGGTAGAGGGCGATGAATGCATCCGCCACCACGCCGAGCCCGATTGCCTCCATGCGGCCGTCCCCCTCGACCCCGGCGAACCCGGCTCGGCCGGCAATGCCTCCGAGCATGGTTCTAAGCACTCCACGCCGGGCGCCACCCCTGCCCGGCTCCTCGGCCATCAAGTCGAGCCATAGCTCTGAGGGGTCGGCGGCGATGGCGACCCGGGCGTGATCCACGGCCGGGAACCCTCGTATCGGACGGGTCATGATGGCGGCACCCGGATCCCGCTGGTATCCAGCCGCCGACAGGTGCTCATCGATCGCCGGATCCGCCATCGGGGTCAGCCGGAAGATCGATGGCAGCCCCCTTCGTGCGAACCATTCCTCACAGGCCGAGACCTGAGCTTCGACGGCGTCGTCACTGTGATAGACGGGGCTCGCCGAGTTGGCCCGGCGGGTAACACCCTGGGCCGCCCGCAGCAGCCAGCCGTTGAGCCACTCGTCCTCGAGGGACGGCCAGGTGGCATGGCCGATCAGCTCGAGACGCCGGATGCGTTCGCTCACCGGCCCGAGGCCGAGAAGTGTTGATAGTCGAGGACGCCGCTCCAGCTGCCACCCCAACCCCAGCCGATGTCGGCGAACGCATCCACCACCACACTGCCGGCTGTGATGAGGCCCGGACGCGGGGTCGTCCGGTCGGTGGTCGCGTCGGGAGGCAGCACCGTGCCGTCGCGCAGGATGTAGGGGTTCTGCATCGGGTTGATGTCGATGGCGCTCCCGAAGGCATGCTGTGACCACACCCCGGGCCGGCGGGATACCTCCCGGCAGTTGAACGCCGAGGTGTTGTTGGCTGCCATGGAAGCGTCGTCGTCACCCTCGAAGGCGTCAACGAGTTCCATCCGCTCGATCGGGAATTGCTCCTCGTAGAGGATCCGCATGACCTGAACGATGCCCTCGGCATGCTGGGCGTTGACGACCAGACGGCCCTCGGCGGCCCGCCCGTCGAAGCCCCAATGCGTGACCGACAGCAGCCGGAGATCCTCCAGGGCTACCGGGCAGCCGTCCCGCCAGGAGTAGGCAACGTCCTGTGGGGCAACGGGTGAGATTTTGCCGGTGAACTGCACAACCGGTCCTCCTGGGGCCGCTGGCGAGGTTAGAGGCTCCGGGAAGGGAAAGATCGGGCGGCAGCCGGTCAGGAGGACGAGCAGTGCGAGTGGCCATATGCGGCGCATGCCGCCATGCTGCCACGGTTTTCGAGGAATCTGCCTAGGTCGATGCCGTGGGGCCGGCGGCCAACCCCCCGAGCAGGAAGCGGACGGTCTCGTCTGCTACTTCGTGGAAACGCTTCTTTGGTTCCTTGCCGTTGAGGAGGGTACGGGCTCCCGACATCACCACATCCAAGATGAAGTGCCCGGCCAGGTCGAAAGGCATCTTCCGGAACTGACCGGCTGCGACCCCCGTCCGGTAGATGCGGGCGAACTCGGAAATGAGGTTCTGGTGGCTGGCACCGATGCGCTGCTGGGCCTCGGGGCCAAGGCGCGGGACATCGGTGTGGAGGATGAGGCCGAAGACCGGGTCGCTCACCACGAACTCCACCATCATGAACACCAGAGCCGCCAGCTCGTCGCGAGGAGGCAGCGAAGGCGGCAACTCGCCGATCATGGCGGCGAACACCTTCGGCAGTAACTCCTCCACTAGCGAGGCGAGCAAATCCTCCTTGTCCGAAAAATAGTCGTAGAACGTGGTACGTCCCAGCCCGGCGTGGGCGGCAACATCGCCGAGCGTCGTTTCGGCATAGCCAAGCCGGCCGAACAGGTCATGGGCCCCGTCGAGCAGGGCGCGGCGGGTGACCCGGCGATGCTCGTCGATGGAGGCGGCGTTGATGCGGGGCATCGAGAAAGCCTATCGAAACGCTCGTGTTTCCGACTTCCTGTCGGATTCGGCCGCTGATAGCGTCCCCGCGCACACTGCGTGCTGGAGTTGAACTCATGAAACGTTTCCTCATACTGGTCTTGGGCCTGGCCCTGGTCGGGGCTGCCTGCGGTGGCGACGACTCGTCGGACACGGCGGCTCCTACCACCTCCACAACGATCGCCGCCGCCACCACCACAACGGCCCCGACGGCAACGACCACCTCGGTCCCGGAGGGCATCACCTTCACGGGCGCCGACGGTGTCGAGCAGACGGTCACCGATGCCAGCAGGATCGTCTCGCTCAACGGAGACATCACCGAAATCCTCTTCGAGCTCGGAGTGGGGGCACAGGTTGTCGGCATCGACGTCACCACCACCTACCCGCCCGAGGCGCTGCAAATCGGGCCGCCGCTGCCGCCGGCGCGGGGCTTGCTCGTCGCCGAGCCGGTGGTGGCCCTCAACCCGACCCTCGTCATCGGCGATGCTCAAATCGGGCCGCCGGAGGTGGTGGAGCAGATCCGGGCAGCCGGTATCCCCGTCGTCCTCATCGAGCTGCAGAACCAGCTCAGCGGCATTCGCACGAAGATCGAGACCGTGGCCATGCTGGTTGGCGAGGAAGAAGCCGGCGCCGCCCTGGCGGATCGGGTCGATGCCGAAATCGACGAAGCCGTCCAGCTGGCGGCGCAGGCGACCGAGTCCCCCGGGGTGGCGTTTGTGTATGCCCGTGGTCCGGAAGCGCTGCTGCTGTTCGGCCCCGGTTCGGTGACGTCGGCGTTGATCGCCGCAGCCAACGCGGTCGACACCGTGCAGGGCCCGCCCGTCGGACCGCTCACACCGGAAGCACTGGCGGCCGCCAATCCCGACGTGTTCGTAACCACCGCCGACGCCCTCGGCTCACTGGGCGGGCCGGCCGCCTTTGCCGAGCTCCCCGGGGTTGCCCAGACAACGGCAGGGCAGGAGGGCCGCCTGCTCGTTTACGATGATGCCCTGTTCCTCGGATTCGGACCCCGCACCGGTGAAGCGCTCAAAGCTCTCGTACAAGACCTCCACCCGGAGCTCTCTGCCACGTCATGACCGGTGACCGGCTGGGAACGCCGGTCGAGCGACGCCGCCGATGGCTGTGGCCGGCGCTGGTCATCACGGCCATCGCAGCGGTTATCGCCAACCTGGCAATGGGCGCATTCGATGTGGGACCGCTGAAAGTCGTCGCGATCCTCTTCGACCATGCCGGGCTCGACCTCGGCATCGACGTGCTCCCCCGGGAGGATTCCGTCGTGTGGTCGATTCGGCTCCCGAGGCTGATTCTGGCCTTCGTGGTGGGGGCGGTGCTGGCGATTGCCGGCGCCGCGCTCCAGGGCTTGTTCCGCAACCCCCTTGCCGACCCCCAGATCATCGGGATCTCGAGCGGCGCCGCCCTGGGCGCCGGCCTGGTGCTTGCCGCCGGGCCCGGCGTGCTCGGCTCGTTCGGTGGCCCACTCGGGGGTTTCGCCGGTGCCCTGGCGGCCGCGGCCATCGTGTATGCGCTCGCTCGCTACGAAGGCCGCACGGAGGTGGTCAACCTGGTGCTGACCGGCGTTGCCGTCAGCGCTGTGGCCTCGGCTGCCATTGGCTACCTGAGCTTCGCCGTCGACAGCAGCCGTCTGCAAACAGCCCTCTTTTGGTTCCTCGGCTCGTTCACTCTGGCCACCTGGGAAGCGGTCAGGCCGACCGTGCTGCTCGGCGGTGTCTGCGTCGTGTTGCTTCCCCTCTTCTCCAGGCAGCTCAACTTGCTGCTGCTGGGCGAGTCCGAGGCCCGCCATCTCGGCGTCGACGTCGAGCGAGCGCGCGCCCTCGTGCTGGCGCTGGTCTCGGTCGGGGTGGGAGCGTCGGTGGCCGCCGCCGGCATCATCGGGTTCGTGGGGCTGCTGGCGCCGCACGCCGTGCGCATGCTGGCGGGCCCCGACCACCGCCTGGTGCTGCCTGCGAGCGCCCTGGCCGGCGGAACCTTGGTGCTGGTCGCTGATCTGACCGCCCGCACGCTGGCGTCGCCCACCGAGATACCCGTCGGCCTCCTGACTGCGCTGGTGGGGGGGCCCTTCTTCCTGTGGCTGTTGCACCGCACCCGGGCCGAGTACGGAGCGTGGGGCTGATGACAACCCTCGCAGTCGAGAGTCTCGGCTACACGGCCGGCTCGAGCGTGCTGATCGACGGTGTCTCGCTCACCGCCCATCCGGGAGAGCTGCTCGGGGTGGTCGGACCCAACGGCGCCGGCAAGTCGACCTTGCTCCAGCTGATGGCGGGAGATCGCACACCCACCCGCGGTTCGGTCACCCTCGACGGCCGGCCCATCGCCGAGTACCGGCCCTCCGAGCTGGCCCGCATGCGAGCGGTCCTCCCCCAGCAGACGGTCGTTCAATTCCCGTTCACCAGCCGGGACATCGTGCTCATGGGCCGACACCCCCACCACGGGGACCCGAACAACTCGCACGAGCACGATCTCGGGGTGGCACGGGCGGCCATGGCCGCCACCCACACACTCGACCTGGAAACCCGCATCTTCCCTTCGCTGTCGGGTGGAGAGCAAACCCGCGTTGCCTTCGCCCGGATCCTCGCTCAGGAAACGCCCATCATCCTGCTCGACGAGCCGACTACCACCCTCGACGTCCACCATCAGGAACACACGATGCAGTTGCTCGGTCACCGGGCGCGCCGGGGGGCGGCGATCGTGGCCGTGCTGCACGACCTCAATCTGGCCGCCGCCTACGCCGGCCGGCTGGTTCTGCTGTCCGAGGGCCGGGTGCGGGCGATCGGATCGCCCGCCCAGGTACTCGACGAGGATGTGCTGAGCGAGACGTACCACCAGCGCATGCGGGTCATGAATCATCCGCACCGGGATTGTCCGCTGGTAGTGGTGGAGTAGCGGCCCGAGGCCGAATTGGTCCCGAAATGAGAAAGGCCCCGGTCCAAGCCGGGGCCTTTGCACCAGATGCGTTCGAGGCTTTACTGCTCGATCGCGATCTTGACTTTGTGAGGGAGCACCTCGGGGCTCTTGGGAATCGTCACCGTCACGATGCCGTCCTTGCTGGTGGCCGTGATGGCTTCGACGTCGACGCCTTCGGGCAGCACCAGGGTGCGCGTGAACTCACCCTCGAACAGCTCCTTGCGCTGGTAGCCGGCCTCTTTGACCTCATCCTCGAAGTGGCGAGAACCGGTGATGGCGAGCGTGTCTCCCTCGACCGTGATGTCGAGCGAGCCCGGGTCGAGTCCGGGGGCCTCCACCCGCACCGTCAGCGCGTCCTCCTTCTCGACGACGTCGACGCTGGGAACCCACTCGCCCTGAAACGAGCGGGCGCCGAAATCGGCAAACAGCCGGTCAAAATCGCGGGACAGGCCAAACGGCTCAAAACGTACGAGTCTCATTGCGTTTCTCCTTTGTGAGATCGTTGTCATTCACGTCAACAGCAGAAAATATGAGTCTATTCCACTGAGATTAGAGCGGTCAGGGACCGGTAAAGGGGGTTCCGGTTGGCGCCGATATCACCCCTGACGGCTCCACTACCGGCCCGCAGAGGCAGAGATGACCACAATCACGTATTTGAACGGCGCACCGGTCGAAACCGGCGGGTACTGGTCGGACCGGCACGGCCACATGGTGCTGGTGTGTGCGGGCCAGCGGCTCCCTGCCTGCCCGCATTACCCCTACGAGAACACCTTCTGGCGGCTGGCAACTCCGGTCGCCTGTTCCCACGATCACTCCCCCCGGGGGCCGAAGGCGGCCTAGCCGGGACCCTGGATGTGCTCCCAGCCGAAGCGACCCTTGATGCACAGGTGCCCGCTCGTCACGTCATGGTCGAGGGGTGAGAGCACCTTGACGATCCGGTTGTCCTGGACGTACAGCTCGAGGGCGCAGCCGACTCCGCAGAAGGAACAGATGGTTTCGGTGACCGTCTGAGCCGACTCGTCCCAGGTGCCCGTCTGCCGCATGTCGAACTCGCTCTTGAACATGAGGGCCCCCGTGGGACAGACGCCGATACAGTTTCCGCAGTACACGCACGCCGAATCGGGAAGGACGGCGTCGAACTCGGTCGATATCGTCGCCTCGAAGCTCCGCCCGGCCACTGCGATGGCGAACGTGTTCTGAGCGTCGACCCCGCAGGCTTCTACGCACTTGTAGCACAGGATGCACTTGGCGTAATCGCGGATGTACAGGTCGTCCTGCACCTTGACCGGCTGGGCGACGGTGGCAGCCCGCGTCCCGAACCGATCGAGCTCGGCCCCGTACTCCTCCACCCACTCCGCTACATGCGGGGCGATGGACAGATCGACCGACGATCCGAGAAACTCGAGCACGGTGCGGCGGCTGTGGCGCACCCGCTCACCGGAAGTGCCTACCACCATGCCGGGCTCGGCTGCTCGCGAGCAGGCCGGCACCAGCGTGCGGGAGCCCTCCACCTCCACCATGCACACCCGACAGGCATTCACCGGCGTGAGATTCTCGGCATAGCACAGGGTCGGCGTTTCGATCCCGTCGCGGCGAAGCGCCTCGAGGATGGTCGATCCCTCGGCCACTTCGACCGGGCGGCCGTCGACCGTGATCTCGAAGGTCATGACGGGCGCCCGTTCAGCAGGCCGAGCGCAATCGCCGATTGAATGGCGCCGGAGGCGGTTTGCCCGAGGCCGCAAATGGAGGCGTCGCGCATCGCCCGGGCGATGTCGTCGATGAGCGAGATCTCAGCCTCCGCCGACCCGCCGCCGGTGAGGCGCTCGAGCGCCTCTTCCTGGCGTACCGCGCCCACCCGGCACGGGACACATTGCCCACACGATTCATCTCTGAAGAACTCGGCGATGCGCCGGGTGATGTCGGCAAAATCGGTGCCGGTGTTGAACGGCATGACGACTCCCGAACCCAAACTGATCCCGGCCGCCCGGGCGCCCTCGAAGGTCAGGGGCACGTCGAGCCGGTCGGGGCCGACGAAGGAGCCGGCGGCGCCACCGACGAGCACCGCCGCCAGATCCCCCTGCACTCCCCCGGCGGCGTCCAGCACCTCGCCGAGGGTCACTCCGAAGGCAAACTCGTACACACCCGGAGTCGACACGTCGCCCGACAGGCAGAACAGCTTTGTGCCGGTGGACGCCTCGGTCCCGAGTCCGGCGTAGGCGGACCCGCCTTCCAGCACAATATCCAGCACGTTGGACAGCGTCTCCACGTTGTTGACCAGCGTCGGCCGACCAAACAGGCCGGCCTCAGTGGGGAAGGGTGGCTTCTGGCGCGGCTCGCCCCGATACCCCTCGATGGAGTTGAAGAGGGCGGTCTCCTCTCCACAGATATAGGCACCCGCTCCCCGCCGGATCTCGATGTCGAACTCGAAGCCCCCGTCGAGGGCTACCTCCCCGAGCAGGCCGGCGGCGCGCGCCTGGTCGATGGCACCGGCCAGGATCTCCTCGGCTTGCGGATACTCCCCGCGAACGTATAGATACCCCTGTTCGGCTCCGACTGCCAGGCCGGCGATCGTCATCGCCTCGACGACCGCAAACGGGTCGCGCTCCATCAGCAGACGATCCTTGAAGGTGCCCGGTTCGGATTCATCTGCATTGCAGATGACGTAGCGGGGGCCGTCGGCGGCTTCGGCCACGGCCCGCCATTTGACTCCGGTGGGGAAGGCGGCCCCACCGCGGCCCATGAGTCGGGACGACTCCAACTCGGCGATCACCTGCTCCGGGCCGAGCTCGGCCGCCCAGGCGAGAGCCGCGTATCCGCCGTGGCGGCGGTAACTCTCGAGGCTGGCGGGATCGACCCGTCCCACCCGGCGTAGCAGACGCAGATCCGCTGCACCCGCCTCCACCTGCGGGGCGGAGGCGGCCGGGGAGACGTCGACCGGGAGCCGCTCCAGCGCGTCGAGGACCGCCCGAGCCTCGACGGGGGCAAGCGACCGGCGCATCGGCGGGTCTCCGGCCACATGCACGTACGCAGCCGGCGCTGCCTCGCAGCGGCCGAGGCAGGGGCTCGGCTTCCAGGTGGCACCCGGGCCCGTTCCGGCCGGCCCGAGCGCATCCTCGAGGCCTGCCGCCAGGTGCTCGGCGCCCCGGCCCCGGCAGGCGATGTCGTCGCACACGTACGCGACCGCCGCAGCCGGCTCGTCGGTGGCGAGGAGGTGGTAGAAGGTGGCGACGCCGTAGGCCTCGGCGGGCGGGATCGTCAGCCGCCTGCACACGTAATTGAGCCCACCGCGGCTGATCCAGCCGACGGCGTCCTGCAACGCATGCAGCGCGGGCAGCAGCTCACGACGCCGGGCGCGAGCAGACGCTCCCCCGTAGGCGATGTGCGCTTCGGCCGCCGTCCGGTGGCGGCCTCCGTCCCGGGCAGATTCGGGCTCTCCCAGCACCGCATCGACGGCCAGGCGCTCGGCATCGGTGGGAGCTTCGGCCAGCAGGTGGAGGTCCATCTAGCCGACCTTTTCCACCCGGATGGCGGTGGCCTTGAACTCGGCGGTCCCGGATTTCGGATCCCAGGCATCGATCGTGAGGGTGTTCACGTCGACCTGGTCCGGGAAGTGAAACGTCATGAAGGCAAGTCCCGGCCGCAGCCCGCCCACCACCCGCACCGGCGCTTCGACCGCGCCCCGCCGGGAGACGACCCGGACGCGATCGCCGTCGGCGACGCCCAGCCGGTCGGCGTCGTCCGGGTCGAGGTCGAGGGATTCACGGTGGCGTTTGGGCGACGTGTATCCGCCGGATTGAACCCCCGTGTTGTACGAGTCCAGGCGCCGCCCGGTCGTCAGGCGGATCGGAAACTCGTCGGTCAGCTCGTCGACGGGCGGCACGTACTCGACGGGGCTGAACGGAGCCGGCCTCCCCCGGTCGGCGGGATCATCCGCCCACAGCCGTCCGTGCAGGAACGGGCTGCCCGGGTCTTGCTCGTCGAGGCACGGCCACTGCAAGCCGCGATGCTCCTCCAGCCGCCGATAGGACATGCCGGCGTGGATCGGCGACAGGCTGCGCAGCTCATCCCACAGCTCCTCGGCGGTCGGCGAGCCCCAGTTGTGCCCCATGCGGGCGGCCAGGTCGGACAGGATGGCAATGTCGTCGCGGGCCTCGCCGGGCGGGATCAGCGCCCGGCGAACGCGCTGCACCCGCCGTTCGCTGTTGGTCACCGTCCCCTCTGTCTCTGCCCAGGCGGCGGCCGCGGGAAACACGATGTCGGCCATCCGTGCGGTCCGGGTGAGAAAGATGTCCTGCACCACCAGAAGGTCGAGCTCACCCAACAGGCGCCGGGCCCGGGTGACATCGGCTTCTGCCTGAGCTGGATTCTCGCCGATCACATAGAGTGCTCGCAGGTCGCCCCGCTCCATCGCCTCGAACATGAGCGAGAGGTGCCACCCGGCCGGGGTGGGGATCCCTGCACCCCAGGAAGCCTCGAATTTGCCCCGTACGTCGTCGTCTTCGACATCCTGAAAACCGGGCAGCTTGTTGGGCAGCGCACCCATGTCACCGCCCCCCTGGACGTTGTTCTGGCCGCGGATCGGGACCAGGCCCGAGCCCCAGCGGCCGACGTGACCGGTGAGGAGCGCCAGGTTGATGAGGGCGAGGACGTTGTCGGTGGCATTGTGATGCTCGGTGATTCCGAGGGTCCAGCACAACTGCGCGGTCGGGGCGGTGGCGTACTCGAAGGCGAACTGCCGGATGGCGTCGGCGGGGACGCCGGTGATCGTCTCGGCGTAGTCGAGCGTGAAGCGATCAACCCATTCGGCGTAGGCGTCGAACCCGGAGGTGGCGCGATCGATGAAGTCCCGATCTTCGAGGCCCTGGGCGAGGATCTCACGCCCAACGGCATTGGCGAGGGCGATGTCCGAACCGACGTCGATGCCGAGCCACACGTCGGCCCAGGCTGCCGAGGAGGTGCGGCGCGGGTCGACGGCATACAGCCGAGCCCCGTTCCGGACTCCTTTGAGGAGATGATGAAAGAAGATCGGGTGCGCGTCACGCGCATTCGACCCCCATAGGATGATGAGCCCGGTCTCCTCGATCTCGCGATACGAGCTCGTGCCGCCGCCTGCTCCGAAGACTGCCGCCAGACCGGCGACGCTGGGAGCGTGTCAAGTGCGGTTGCAGCTGTCGATGTTGTTCGTGCCGAGTACCACCCGCGCGAACTTCTGCGCCAGGTAGTTCATCTCGTTGGTCGCCTTGGAGCACGAGAACATCCCGAAGGCCGACCCGGGGTGGGAGGCGGTGACCGCCGCGAACCGGGCGGCGGCCTCATCGAGGGCCTCATCCCAGGCGGCCGGCCGCAGCTCGCCATCTCGGCGAATCAGCGGCGTGGTGAGGCGGGCATGACCCTTTTCCATTTCACCTCCCCTCTTGCTTGGCTGAGGCTACCGAATCCGACCCTCGAGCCGGGTGGCACGCAGGCATCGGCCGGCCTATGAGAGGCCGACTACCTGGCCGTCGTCGTCGATGTCGATGCGCTCGACGGCCGGTGCCCCAGACAGGCCCGGCATGGTGCGCATGTCCCCGCAGATCGGATAGATGAAGCCGGCGCCGATCGCACCTCGGAGCTGGCGGACGGGCAGGGTCCAGCCGGTAGGCGCACCCAGCAGGTTGGGATCGCTGGAGATGGACAGGTGGGTTTTGGCGATGCAGATGGGGAGGTTCCCGAACCCATGTTCTTCGAGGAACGTGATCTCCGCGCCGGCTGCGTGGTCGTAGTTGACGCCGTCGGCCCCGTACACCTTGGTGGCGATTGCTTCGATCTTGTCCTTGAGGGTGGCGTCGTCGGGGTAGAGAAACGAAAACCCGGCCGCCCGTCCGGCTGCGTCCTCAACCGCCTCGGCCAGCTCGGTGGCCCCGGCACCCCCGTCGCTGAAGTGGGTAGAGACGGCGGCGTTGACGCCTTCTTCGGCTGCGATCTCGCGGATCGTCTTGTGCTCTGAGTCGAAATCGCTCGGGAACGCATTGATGGCGACGACCGGCTCGATGCCGTGCAGCCGGATGTTGTCGATGTGCTTGCGAAGGTTGGCTGCTCCCTCCATGACGTCGTCGGGATTCTCCTCGAGCATCTCCGGTGGGAGCGGCTTGCCCGGCTTGACGAGATACCGCCCCGAGTGCGCCTTGAGTGCTCGCACCGTAGCGACGAGGACTGCGGCGTCGGGAGCCAGGCCGGAGGTGCGACACTTGATGTTGAAGAAGCGTTCGGCGCCCATGTCGGCTCCAAAGCCTGCTTCGGTGATGAGGTAGTCCCCGGTGTGGATGCCGATGAGGTCGGCCACCACCGACGAGTTGCCGTGGGCAATGTTGCCGAAGGGCCCGGCGTGGATGAACACAGGGGTGTTCTCGAGCGTCTGCATGAGGTTCGGCTTGATGGCATCCTTCATGATCACCGTCATGGCTCCCGCCGTCCTCAGGTCCTCAGCCGTCACCGGTTTGCGGTCGAAGTTCTGCCCCACCACGATTCGCCCCATCCGCTCCCGCATGTCCTGGAGAGACTGAGCGAGCGCCAGCACCGCCATCACCTCTGAGGCGGCGGTGATGTCGAACCCGGTTTCGCGCGGGACGCCGTCGAGACGAGCCCCCAGGCCGATCACCATGTTGCGCAGCGCCCGGTCGTTGACGTCCAGAACCCGCCGCCAGGTGACCCGGTGCGGATCCAGGCCGACATCGGACCGGCGAAAGATGTTGTTGTCGATCATGGCCGCCAGCATGTTGTGAGCTGCCGTCACCGCATGCATGTCACCGGTCAGGTGAAGGTTGAGGTTCTCCATCGGGACGACCTGCGCGTACCCCCCGCCGGCAGCCCCGCCCTTGATCCCGAAGGTTGGGCCCATCGAAGGCTGCCGAAGAGAGAGAACCGCCCGCTTGCCGACTTTGGCGAAGCCTTGCGCCAGGCCGACCGCAGTGGTGGTCTTGCCTTCACCGAGGGGTGTCGGGGTGATCGCAGTGACGAGTATGTATTTGGCGCGAGGCCGATCGGCCAGCTCGTCGATTGCGTCGAGGCTCACTTTGGCGACGGCCGTGCCGTACTGCTCGAGCAGGTGCGGCCCGATCCCGATCGAGGCGGCGATGTCGCCGATCGGCTGCAGCGAGGCCCCCCGGGCAATCTCGAGGTCGGACGGAAGCGGCATGAGCAATCCTTTCTGGCTGACCGGCTAACGCTAACCCGATGGACGTCGACTAGGCGCCGTTCACCCTGCGGCCGCCCGCGTAGAGGTTGAACGAGTCATCCCGGAGGAACCCGATCAGTGTCAAGCCCAGCTCTTCGGCCAGCTCCACCGCCAGCGACGAGGCGGCGGACACGCCCCCGACCACCGGGATACCGGCGACGGCGGCCTTTTGAGCTATTTCGAACGAGACCCGGCCGGAGACGATCAGCACCACCTCGCCGAGCGGCCAGCGGGTGCGGACGAGCGCCCCGATGACCTTGTCGACGGCGTTGTGGCGCCCGATGTCTTCCCGCACCGCCAGGAGGCTCCCTTCGCCGTCGAAGATGGCGGCGGCGTGCTGACCGCCGGTGAGGTCGAACGTCTCCTGAGCCCGGCGCATCCGCCCGGGCAAAGCCAGCACCAGGCTCGGCTCCAGCTGGGGACCGGACGGAGGCTCGGGTGAGGCGACCTTGAGCGCGTCGATCGAGGCTTTGCCACACACGCCGCATGACGAAGACGAGTAGAGGTTGCGCCTGAATTGCTCGGGATCCACCCGCACCCCCTCAGCCAGGATCAGCTTCCATCGGTTGAGCTCGGGGTCTCCGGGGACTGCTCGCACGTCCGCCACTTCCCCGGGAGCGAGCACGATGCCCTCTGTGATCGCAAACCCCAGAACCAGGTCCTCCTCGTCCCCCGGGGTCCGCATCAGCACTGCCAGCGCCGTGTCCCCCAGCCGCATCTCGAGGGGCGCTTCGGTCACGAGGTGATCAGACCCGGGCGTGCTGGCATCAGCCGTGACCTTCGAGACCTGCCGGGGTGTGGTTTCGGACATGCGCGCAGACTACGCCCTTGCCGGGCGGCTATGAGTTCGGCAACTGGTCCGGCATCAGGGGATTCGGCCGGTTGCGGTGGTAGAGCTCGAGAGTGGCTCTGTCACAGTGACTACACAGGTGGACCGTGCGGGTGCCGACCACCGACAGTTGGGTGCCCCGGCTCTTCTCCACGATCGCCTTCGGGACCGCCTGCATGTCTCGACCGCCACATGACCTGCAGCTCGGGTGCGGGTCGCGATCCCAGGCATGGCCGCAGGCCATGCACCGCAGGCGGATGACGTCGCCATCGGCCGCACCGGACAGCCGCTCATCCTCACCACAGACGGGGCACCGCGTCCCGATCACACCTTCAACCGGGTTTCGACCATGATGCAGGCGTTTGCCAGATAGTTGAACCCGTGCTCCTGAATGAACTCGAGGACTGCGGGGCTCTCGGCTCCGGGCTGCAGCCACACGTTCATCAGGCCGAGCTCCAGGCACTGCTCGAGCACATCGAGGGTCGACTTCGGCGGGATCACGAAGTTGACGATGGTGGGGCGCTCGGGAACTTCGGCGACGGTGCGGTAGGCCTTGTCGCCGCCGACGGTGTCGCGCCTCGGATTGACCGGAGTCACCCGGTAGCCTTTGCGCTTGAGATCGTGGTAGATGGTGTGCCCGTATTTGGAGGGGTTGTCCGTAGCGCCCACGAGAGCGATCGTGGTGTCGGGCGCTTCCAGAAGGGTAAGAATGTCGACCATGAGCTCCTCGTGCACAGACCGTAACTTCCAACCCCAATCGTACGGGGAACCTTCCCCGACCTAAAGGTGGACCGATGGCTGAGATTGTCGTAGTGGGATCGCTCAACTTGGACACAACCGCCAGGGTGGGACGGCTCCCCCGTCCCGGTGAGACCGTGCTCGGCACCGCCCACCGGACCGACACCGGCGGCAAGGGAGCGAATCAAGCGGTCGGGGCCGCCCGGCTCGGCCGCCGCGTGGCCATGGTCGGGCGGGTCGGCAGCGACGAGGCCGGGAAGCGCATCACCACCCGGCTGGAGAGCGAGGGCGTCGACGTCGGTCTTGTGTCCGTCGACGACACGGCCCCGACGGGTATGGCGTTCATCACGGTCGACGGTTTCGGCGAGAACACCATCGTCGTCAGCCCGGGCGCCAATGCCACCCTGACCGTCCTCGACGTAGAGCGAGCAGCCGAGCTGATCGCTGAGGCACGCGTCCTACTCGTCCAGCTCGAGATACCACTCGAGGTCGTGCACCATGCCGCCGCCCTCTGCGGCGGGATCGTGATCCTCAATCCCGCCCCCGCTGCCGAGCTGCCGGCCGGGCTGCTCGAAGCCGTCGACATCCTGGTACCAAACCGCACCGAGCTGGCAACGCTCAGCGGAGGCGAGCCTGCGACGACAACCGAAGAGATAGTCGCCCAGATCGACGTGCTGCCGGTTGCCGCCGGTATCGTCACTCTGGGGGCGGACGGCGCCCTGGTACGTGCACAGGGGGAGGTCACACAGGTTCCGGCCCCGGTCGTCGAGGCCATCGACGCGACCGCAGCCGGCGATGCCTTCTGTGCCGGCCTCGCCGATGCCATGGCCGGTGGCGCCAGCCCGCTGGAGGCAGCCCGCTGGGGGGTGCGCGTTGGTGCGGTGACGGCCACCCGGCCGGGCGCTCAGGCTGCGCTGCCGACCCGGTCCGAAGTCGAGCAACTGACCTAGAGCCACCGACGCACCGGCATCTACTATGGCCGCATGCCGCGGCCGATCCTCATCGACACAGACCCGGGACAGGACGACGCCGTCGCTCTCTTGCTTGCGCTTTCGGTGCCGGAGGAGCTGGAGATCCTCGGCATCACGACGGTTGCCGGCAACGTTCCCCTCGAGCTCACCACCCGCAACGCTCTGATGATGGTCGAGCTGGCGGGCCGGCCCGAGGTTCCCGTGTACGCAGGTTGCGATCGGCCAATGGTTCGGCCTCTCGTCACCGCCGAGTACGTGCACGGCAAGTCCGGCATCGACGGGGCGGAGCTTCCTGAGCCGACCACTCCCCCCGCCACCGGGCACGCGGTCGATTTCATCATCGAAACCGCCCGGGCCGTTCCCGGGCTGACCATGTGCACGCTCGGCCCCCTCACCAACCTCGGGACCGCGCTGCACCGGGCCCCCGACATCGTCGACAACCTTCGTCAGGTCGTGCTCATGGGAGGCGGGTTCTTCGAAGGGGGAAACACCACGCCGGCCGCAGAGTTCAACATGTACGTCGATCCGGATGCGGCCGACATCGTTTTCCGGAGCGGAGTCCCGCTGGCCATGATGCCGCTGGACGTCACCCATCAAGCGCTCACCTCGGACGCTCGCATCGCAGCTTTCGAAGAACTCGGGACCGACTGCGGCCGGGCGACCGCCGGCATGCTCGAGTTCTTCGAGCGCTACGACATGGAACGCTATGGAACCGAAGGCGCCCCGCTCCACGACCCCACGGTCATTGCGTATCTGCTCGAGCCGGATCTGTTCGGCGGCCGCCACTGCGCGGTCCAGATCGAGACCGCCTCCGAGCTCACGATGGGAATGACCGTGGTCGATTGGTGGAAGCTCACCGATCGGGAGGCAAATTGCCTCGTCTTTCACCACCTCGACGTGGACGGCTTCTTCGCCTTGCTTACCAGCCGCATCGGCAGGCTCCCCTAGCCGCCGTGTGAGACTGCGCCGCTACACCGGGGGTTGCGGGTCGTACTGGATGTAGCGCCGTATCGCCCGGGCGCGTTCTGCAGAATGGAGCCGGACGATGAGGTGGAGCGCCATGTCGATGCCGGCAGAGACGCCGGCGGCGGTGATGATGTCACCGTCGTCGACGAACCGGTCGGCGGGCCTCACCTCGATGTTGTTGCCGAGATCGCGCATCGCATCGAGATACTGCCAGTGCGTGGTGGCCGGACGCCCGTCCAGCAGCCCGACATCGGCCAGGACCATGGCTCCGGTGCAGACACTGGTGACGATTGCGGCGTTGGCGGCAACGCCCAGCAGCCAATCTGCTACCTCCTGGTTGCCGAGATGTGCCCTGTTCCCCACACCGCCGGGGTAGATGAGCACATCGATGGGAGGGGCCGTCTCCCAGGCGTAGTCGGGCACCACCTGCAGGCCCTTGGCCGAGGTGATGGTGGCGGCGGCGGGGGCGAGTGTGAACACCTCGACGCCGTCGGCCGGATACAGCTGAGCCCAGGCGGCGAGCACCTCCCACGGCCCGGCCCAGTCGAGCTCCTCAGCGCCGTCGAACACGAAGACGCCGATGTTGGTGGCCATGGGCGATTCTGACACAGCGCCAATCCAAGGGTTGGGTATTCTGATTGCCAGGAGGCACGCATGCTGCTGGATCCGACCGCGCTTTCCGCCGAAGCCGAGCAACTCATTGCCACCGTTCGTGACTCCGTGATCGGCAAGGATGAAGTCGTGGTCGGGCCCTTCGGCGGGCGCCGGCTCACCTACGCCGACTACACAGCCTCGGGCCGCTCACTCAGCTTCGTCGAGGATTTCATCCGCCAGGCCGTGCTCCCCCTGTACGCCAACACTCACACCGAGTCGTCGGGCACCGGGCTGCAGACGACTGCGTTTCGGGAAGAGGCCCGCAGCATCATCAAGCGCTGTGTCGGCGCCACCGACGACCACGCGCTCATATTCTGCGGATCCGGGACCACCGGTGCGGTTGATCGGCTGGTGGCAATCCTCAACTTGCGCATCCCCGCCGACCTGGACGCTCGGTACGGCCTCAGCGAGCATATCCCGGCCGCCGAGCGTCCGGTGGTGTTCATCGGGCCCTATGAGCATCACTCAAACGAGCTGCCGTGGCGGGAGTCGATCGCCGACGTCATACGGATCCCCGAGGACCACGACGGCCACATCGACCAGGAGGTTCTGGCCTCCGAGCTTGCCGCCCACGCCGACCGCCCCCTCAAGATCGGGGCCTTCTCGGCCGCCTCGAACGTCACGGGCATCCTGTCGGATACCCACAACATCGCCCGGCTCTTGCACGCCCACGGAGCGCTCTCGTTCTGGGACTTCGCCGCCGCCGCCCCGTATGTCGAAATCGACATGCTGGGCGGGCACGATGACGTGTCGTTCAAGGACGCCCTCTTCCTGTCCCCCCACAAGCTGATCGGCGGACCGGGAACTCCCGGCGTGCTTGTTATTCGCCGGGCACTCCTCGACAACTCCGTCCCGGCCGTGGTGGGGGGCGGCACCGTCGCCTTCGTGAACCCCGTTGAGCACAAGTACCTCGAGGATCCCGAGCACCGGGAGGAGGGGGGAACGCCTGCCATCATCGAGTCGATCCGGGCCGGCCTCGTATTCCAGCTGAAGCAACGGGTCGGCCCCGGCGCCATCCGCGCCTGCGAGGAGAGCTTCATTCGCCGGGCCATCGACCGCTGGCGGGCCCACCCCGACATCGAGGTGCTCGGCAACCCGGATGCGGAGCGGCTCAGCATCGTGTCGTTCGTCGTTCGCTTCGGCACGCGCCATCTACACCACAACTATGTGGTGGCGTTGCTGAACGATGTGTTCGGAATCCAGGCCCGGGGGGGCTGTTCGTGCGCCGGGCCGTACGGCCACAACCTGCTGGGCATCGACCTCGAGACTTCCCATCAATACGAAGAAGAGATCCTTCACGGCTGCGAAGGCATCAAGCCGGGCTGGGTGCGGGTCAACTTCAACTACTTCATCTCCGAAGACATGTTCGAGTTCATCGTCCGAGCGGTCGAGATGATCGCCGACCGGGGCTGGACCCTGCTGCCGTATTACACCTTCGACCCCGCCTCGGCGTTGTGGCGCCATCGCGACGGCCTGGCAGAGCCTCCGCTCAGCCTGCACGACATCGACTACCGGGATGGATCGTTGACGTACCCCCGCCCCCGGCAGGTTGCCGGCGAAGAGGCACTCGCCGGATATCTGGCCGAGGCCGAACAGATCTTCACGCGAGCCGAAGCCGAGCATCCGCCCGCCGCCCACATCGAGCTGGGCCCCGGCTTCGAAGCCCTCCGCTGGTTCCCGGTACCCGACGAGCTATAGCGGGTCGTGCGGCAGAGACCCGCGTGGAGCTCGCAGAAAGGCAAAGGGCGTCTCGAAGAGGAAATTCGAGGCGCGCGAGGTGTAGACGTCGGCGTAGCGCTCGACCTGGCGGGCGAACAAGCTCTTGTCGTTCCCGGCCCGCATGATCGGGCCCCAGGTGGCGTTGCCGAGCTCCCCGGACGCCCTGGCCATCGGAGCTATCCGATCGTCGAGGGCCACGATCATGGACTGGAGCGCAGCCAATTCGTCGTCTACACCGGCGGAGTCGCGATGCAGTGCCTCCAGGCGGAGCTGTGCCCGCATGTGTTCCAGCTCGCTCTTCTCTGCCATGAGCGCGACCAGGGCCTTCTCGGTTTCCCGGAAGCCCACCACGGCACGCAGTTCGGCTTCGAGCTCCCGCAAGATGAGAGCGGTTCGCCACCGGAACATCGACTTGGAGACGTGCACGTCGCCGAAGAGGTGATCCCCGACGTACAGGATCTCGTCACCGGACAGGCCGAGGCTCTCTTCGAGGGCCATGGCATTGCCACCGTAGAAGACCGAACCGTCCTCGAGCTTGCCGCTGTGGGGCCGCAACAACGCTCTCGACTCGTCGACGACCCGATAGAAGGGGTTGTCCTGGGAGAAGAAGCCGGGCTTGCCCGCCGACACGATGATGGTGGGAAACAGCTCCCGCCAGGTCATCGTCCCCGGAAGGTACGGATCAATCGCCAGGCGCATCATCCGGTCGGCGAACTCCCAGTTGGAGTTTGTGATCAGCATGAGGTGCTTGCCGGCCGTGTGTTGGTCCAGCAAGGCGGGAACCACCTCGGGGTCGGGAGCGACATAGCGGTCCGGGTCGGCGTGGATTTCGGCCTTGAGGGTGGACTCCATGTGCGTCCGGGTCAGGGCGCGCGTCACGGCCCCGGCAATCTCGTGGTAGCCGCGCACCCCGGGCAGAAGGCCGGCATCGAGCAAATCGACGAGCTGAGCAAACAGGTTGCCGGCCGACAGCGAATAGAGCGTGTTGAGGAACTCGTACCTGTTGTCCGCCAGATCGATAAACGTTCCCGCATACGCGTTTCGCACCTCCTCGTATGACATCATGCGGGTGCCGTGCGAGGCACGGATGACATAGCCGAAGCGGGTTGCCTTGACGAGATTTCCGAGGTCGAGGTCGAGCGCCAGCCCCCGCACGACACCGGTGGGATCAAACGTCAGATCCCCAACCGGCCAGCCGCCGGCGACGAGCCGGTCGCGAGTCAACTCGTATGCTCGCCGCTCCAGGTCCTCCGTCCGGTAGTGGATGAGCGTGTAATCCATGTCGTAGCCGATGGCTTTGATCGACCGCAGGTTGAGTGTCCGGTTGGGGAAGATGCCTCGCACCACATCGACGTTCATCGGCCGAGGATAGGTGACCCGTTCACGGCGGAGATCACCACCTGCTTGTCCACTCTGTCGACAGATATGTCGCTAAATCCGGCGGTCTCCAGCTCGGCGGTGACCGCTTCGGCCTCAGCATCGGTGAGGCCGTGCTTCTTCCCGTGCTGCTCGAGTATCAGCGCCCGCCCCCCGTCCGCCAGCACCCGCACCATCTCGGCAAGACCGGTCCGGCGGTCCTCCCAGTGGTGGAACGAGTGGGCGGTCCAGATGACCGTGAACTCTCCGTCTGGAAAAGGCAGCGACTCGGCTGAGCCGACCTCGAAACGAGTGTTGGGGAATGCAGTGGAGCGCTTGCGGGCTATGTCGATCATGGCCGGGGCCCGGTCGACTCCAATCGCTTCGCCTTCGACGACGATGTCTGCCGCCATGCGCACCGCAGCCCCCGGCCCGCACCCGATGTCGAGGGCCCGGTCCGACGGAGACAGTTCCGCCAGCGAGACCACCAGTCGATTCGACTTGGGAGCACGAAAGATGAACGAGTAGATCCAGGCCCGGAGCCCCGACCACGGCTTGCTATCCATACGGCATTGTCGCGCGCCGGCGCGCTAGGAGCGGCTGCGCCGGATGGGCCCGAGAAGCCTCGCCCGCTCGATGGCGGACGCCATCCCGCTGCGGGTGACAACACCGACCGGCTCGCCACCGTCCACCACCAGGGCAAGCAGCGGACTGATAGTCGTCTGTTGGCCGCCGGCAATGACGGCAGCGGGCTCGTGAGGCGCCACCACCGGCACGCCGGCCAGAGGCCGGGCGTAGCGACGGACCGGCTGGGTGAGACGGTCGTCCGACCCAACCTGGCTCAGATCCCGGATCGACACATACCCGCTTGGCCGGCCGTCGAACCCGAGCAACACGAACAGCGACTGCCGGTTGGGAAGCACATAGCGGAGCACGAACTCTTCGACGACCAGCCAGTCCGGAACCGGCGTCATGGGCTCCATGAGCTGGTCGATGGTGAGCTCGCTCAGGCCCACCTGGGCCTCGCTATGGCGGGCTTCACTGGAGGCTGCGGCCACGAGAATCCATCCGATCGTCGCCGTCCACAACCCGCCGACGACGCTGCCGATGAAGAACTCGAAGACGCCGATCCCCATCAGGCCAAAGCCGATGAACCGGCCCGCCTTTGAGGCCGAACGGGTGGCCCGATGGCGGTCGCCGGTACGGCCCCAGATGAATGCGTGCAAGAGCCTCCCACCGTCGAGCGGCGCCCCGGGCAGCAGGTTGAACACCGCCAGCACGAGGTTGACGAGGCCGAGCCAGCCGAGCAGAGTACCGGTGAGGCTGGAGGTGCCGACCAGAAAGGCGGCGCCAACCCCCACTACGCCCGCGAACAAGCTGATGGCGGGCCCGATGCCTGCCACCTTGGCTTCCACCCGGGCGCTGGGCAGCTCACCCTCCAATTGGGCGAGGCCACCGAACAGCCAGAGGGTTATTGAATCGACCTTGAGCCCGTGGCGGCGGCCCATGAGCGCATGACCGAGCTCGTGGGCGAGGATCGATCCCAGCAGACCGGCGGCACCGACGATGCCCCCGATGAGGTATTCGACATCTGAACGGCCCTCCACCGTCGCCGGCAGGATTCCGCCGGCGAGCGACAGGGTTATGAGACCACTGATGACGAGCACCGTCCAGTTGATCCCAACCTTGACTCCGCCGATACGGCCGAGCGTGAATGTCGATCGCATGATTCTCCTTCGGCGGAACTCTCCGCCCTCCTAAGGGAACGTACCGTCCGCTCCCGTTATGCCCGGCAACGGCGTTGCCAGTTGTTTGGGCAACCCGGGGCATCCCGTCACCGAGAAAACGCTCGACGCCTCACCGGGGTTCCTGCTGGGACCGGCGCCGGCGGCGCCGGGCGCCGCCCATACGAGGGTCAGGCGGGAGCATTGGATCCATCATCACCCGCAGCAACAGGCCGAGGCGTGACCGGGAAATATCCCCGCTAGAGAAGTGCCTCTTCGCTCATCCCGAAACTGGGATGACGGAGGCGGCACAGGGCGACCTTCTCGATCTGGCGAATCCGCTCGGGGGTCAGGTTGAGCTCGGCGCCGATGTCTGGCAGCGCCTTGGGCTCACCGTCGACGAAGCCGTAGCGAAGCAGCAGGATGCGACGTTCCCGAGCGGGCAGGCGATTGATTGCCTGGCGCAGATCCTCGCCGACGGCGAGGCTCTCGGCCCGGATGACCGGGTCGTTGTCGTCGTCTTCGACCATGACGAAATCACCCAGCATCGCCCCGTCTTCACCGACGGGGCTCTCCAGGCTCACAGAGTCCTTGACCGCAAGCGCTTCGCGCACGTGGGCTTCGCTCAGCCCGCTCTCCTCGGCCAGCTCGACGATCGAGGCCTCCCGACCGAGCTCGGCCTGGAGCCGGTTCTTGATGGCGTGCACGGTGGCCGCGGCGTCGGAGAGGCGCCCGGGCACCCGGATCGTGCGCGACTTCTCGGTCACGGCCCTGCTGAGCGCCTGGCGAATCCACCACGAGGCGTACGTGGAGAACTTGAATCCCTTGCGCCACTCGAACTTCTCCACAGCCCGGATGAGGCCGAGGTTGCCCTCCTGGATCAGGTCGATGAAGTCGATGCCCTCGGCCCCCCGGAACTTGCGGGCGTGGGCGACCACCAGACGCAGGTTGGAGTTCAGAAAGCGGTTGCGAGCGTTCTCGGCGGCCCGCACCTCTCGTTGCAAACGGACCCGTTCTTTCTGCGGAATCCTCTTTTCGGTCTCGAGACGCGCGGCGGCCTCCCGGCCGGCTTCGATCGCCTGTGCCAGCATGACTTCGTCTTCGGCAGTCAGCAGGTCATGGCGCGCGATATTGTTGAGGTAGTACGTGACGTCGTCTACCGCGCCGCTGACCTGTCGCTGAGCTGTAACCATTGGCCCTCCTACGGGCGGACGAACCGTATTCACGCACCGTGGTTGTGAATCAGTTCACATAGCATCCGCGCTTTATAACGGCTCGCGGGCGAAAAATGTTCCCAATCAAAGCGATTTCACGCCCGGCAGAATCTCCGCCATTTCTGTAATCGATGCGAGGCTAATCGGATCGAGCACAACTTGCAGGTGTTTTATTCCGAGATCGCGATATTCGCCCAATTTGGAAACAATTTCCTCGTGGGAGCCGGTCAGCGGTGTCGACACGCCGCGGGCCGGATTGCCGGCTATCCGCCCCGACCCCCCGCCGAACTGCACCAGGACCGCCACCGTCTTGTCCACCTCCGACGGCCTGCGGCCTGCGGCCGCGACGGCGGCGTCCACCTGCCCGAGGTAGGGATCGAGCCGGGTGGGTTCGTTGCCGAACCAGGCATGCCAGGCGTTCCACGCATCCATGTGCGGAGCGGTAATGGAGAGCATTCGTGCCCCGTGTGATCCGATCATCAGGGGTGGCCCTTCGGGCCTGGGCCCACGCGGAAGGATCTCGCAATCGCGCACCGAGTAATAGGTGCCGTCGAAGTCGATCTCGCCCTCACGCAGCAACGTCCGGATGATCGTGAACGCTTCCTCGAACCGGCTCACGCGATGGTCGTAGGGGAATCCGAACGCCCGATACTCGGTCTCGTTCCATCCCGCTCCGAGGCCGAGTATCAGCCGACCTCCGCTGATCTCGTCGATGGTGGCGGCCTTCTTGGCGATCATGGCCGGGTTGTGGAAGGAAGTCGACGCTACGAGGGGCCCGAACTCGACACGCTCGGTCGTAGCGGCGATGGCCGCCAGCTGCGTCCACGCCTCCCACGGACCGGCCACCCCGATGTGGGGCGCCCGGTAGAGGAGATGGTCGCCCACCCAGATGGAATCAAAGCCGCCATCCTCGATGAGACGAATCATGTCCCGCAGCTCGGGCCAGCGAACCTCGCGCTCGATCTCGGGGAGTTGAATGCCGACTTTCACGGCCGCCAGCCAACACGAATGCCACGGGCGACGCAAACCGCCGGCCACGGCCGACGCCGGCTCGTCCGCCCACCGAAGCCCTGACCACAGGGGCTCGAAAGCCGCGGCCGATACCGGCCACAAGACCCCATTGATTTCGCGACCCGTCAGGCAGATACTGCGCGTAGACACATCATGAGACCGCGTGCAGCAAGCCTGTTCGCAACCATCGCCCTGGTGGCGGCCGCATGTGGATCCGGAGCCACTCCTGGCACCACGTCCCAGACGACTGCTCCGGCCACGACCTCGACAAGCACGACGAGCACGACGAGCACGACGAGCACCACGAGCACCACGAGCACCACCACCGCGACGACACTCCATCCGACCACGACGACGACCGGTGCTTCCCCCACAACGACGAGCACGACGAGCACGATCCCCCCGGCCGGCTCCGCTCAGGTCCTGGTGCGGGGAGTCGCTGACCGCAACACGGTGGCGCTCACGTTCGACGCCGGCTCCGACCGCGGATTCACCGCCGACATTCTCGACACACTGGCCGCCAACGGGATCGCAGCCAGCTTTGGATTGACGGGCGCCTGGGTCGAGGCCAACCCCGACCTGGTTGCCCGAATCGCCGATGAAGGCCACCACATCTTCAACCACTCGTGGAGCCACGCCGATTTCACGACCCTGACCACCGAGCAGCGGTGGGATCAACTGGACCGGACCGACGCCGCCATCTCTGCCATCACGGGGAGCACCACCAAGCCGTGGTTTCGACCCCCGTTCGGTGCCTACGACGCATCCGTCAACACCGATCTCTACGCCCGCGGCTACACCTACAACCTGTACTGGACGGTCGACTCCCTCGGGTGGAACGGGCTGTCGGCGGCGGCAATCACCGAGCGGTGCCTCAGCCGGGCCGAAGCAGGCGCCATCTACCTGTTCCACGTCGGCTCAGCATCCCAGGATGCAGCCGCCCTCCAGGACATCATCGACGGCCTCGCTGCTGCCGGGTTCGTCGCCGGACCCGTTGCCGGCGTTCTCTAGCCGGCACGCACGGCTCAGGGCGGCTGTGCCTCGTGCCGATGGGAGATGTCATGGAGCGCCTTCGCATCATGACCGCCAACCTATGGGCCGACCGGGTCGATGCAGCCGGGTTCGCCGAGCAGGTCGAGCACTTCGACCCCGACGTCGTCTGCACTCAGGAGCTGAACCATGCCGCGGCCGATCGGCTCGGTGATCTCTACTCCTTCGGCGAGCTCAACCCCGCCCACGACTTCACGGGCATGGGCATTGCCCTCAACCGGCCGGCCAAGGTCACCAGGCTGGAGCTGCCCCACAAAGATGGGCTGGTTGCCGTGCTCGAGCCGCCCGACTGGCCGACCCTGCAAGCGCCCCTCGAGATAGTGAACCTTCACTTCGCGGCCCCCGGCCCCCGCCAACCCGTGCAGGCCCGTGCTGCGCGCCGCGGGCAGCTTGCCGCCTTCAACGCCTATCTAGAGTCGGCTCCCGACCATCCCCGCATGGTGATCGGTGACATGAACTCCACTCCTCTGTGGCCCCTCTACCGCCGGCTGTCGGCACGCTTCGAGGATGCCGCCCGCACCACGGCCAAGCGCTTCGGAAGGCTGCCGCGCCGCACCTGGGGCCCGACCTCGGGATCGCCGAGGTTGCTTCGCATCGACCACGTGTTCGTCGACAGGGTGGTGGTCTCCGACCTTTGGATCGTTCCGGTACCGGGCTCGGACCATTCGGCAATCATGGTCGACGTCCCGGGACACACCTGACGGGATCGGGCGGCCGCACTCGGCCGACGCGTGCGGTGGGCGGCTATTCCCGCTCAGCCGCGCTGGCGGCGATCACCTTCTGTGCCTCCTGCGGAGGCATCTCCTCGTAATGAGAGAACTCGAGCTCGAACGCTCCCCGACCGCCGGTTATCGACCGAAGATCGATGGTGTAGCGCTGAACCTCGCCGAGCGGCACCTCCGCCGTCACGATCCGCATGGTGCCGAGGGCATCCATGCCCCCCACCCGGCCTCGCTTCGAGTTGAGGTCGCCGATGATGTCACCCATGTACGCATCGGGTGCGGTAACCCGGAGTGTCACGTAGGGCTCGAGCAGAATCGGCTGCAGATTGGGCGTGGCGGCCTTGACTGCCTGGATACCTGCCATCCGGAAAGACATCTCATCGGAATCCACCGAGTGATACTTCCCGTCATAGGCAGTCGCTCGAACACCCACGACCGGATAGCCGGCGACGAGGCCGCGCTGGAGCGCCTCCTGGATTCCCCGGTCAACGGCCGGAATCAGTGCTTTGGGAATGGAGCCGCCCTTGATTGCGTCGACGAACTCGTACTCCTCTCCGTTTGAGAGTGGCTCGAATTTGACGAAGGCGACGCCGAACTGGCCCCGCCCTCCCGACTGCTTCTTGTGCTTTCCCTCCACGTCGGCGCGACCCCGAATCGACTCTCGATACGGGACTTTCGGTACCTCAGTAGTCACCTCGACGCCGAACTTGCGGGCCATCCTGGCGAGGGCCATTTCCAGGTGAATGTCGCCCTGCCCCGCCAGCACAGTCTGGTTGGTCTCGGCCCGGCGTTCGATCATGAGCGCCGTGTCCTCCTCGACGGCCTTGGCCAGAGCGGTGGACAGCTTCTCCTCGTCGTGGGCTGTCTTGGGCTCGACCGCCAGCCACATGTTCGGCGAGGGAATCTTGACAGGATCGATGATCACGTCGGAGCCGGGGGCGCGTAGGGTGTCGCCCGATAGCACGGTCTCTAGCTTGGCAACGGCCGCGATGTCGCCGCACCCGACCTCGCTGGTGTCGTCGTGGTCCTTGCCGTGCATGAAGAACAGGTTGTGGAGCTTGCCGTTGGCGTTGACTCGTGGGTTCTCGAGCACCACGTCCGCCTTGATCGTGCCGGAGAACAGCCGGAACAGCGAGATCCGTCCCAGATAGGGGTCGGATATCGTCTTGAAGACGTACGCCTCGACCGGCCCGTCGGGATTGGTGGCGAACTCGTCTTCACCCTGGATGGGGGGCATCGGACGATCGAGCGGCGAGGGCCCGTCACGGATGATCAGATCGGCCAGGCGATCGATGCCGATGAGTGCGGTGGCCGAGCCACACAACACCGGGTAGATCGACCGGTCGGCGATGCCGTGGCGCAGCCCGTCAACCAGCTGTTCCTGAGTCGGCATCACGCCCTCGAAATAGGCCTCGAGCAAGGCCTCGTCATTCTCGACGACTGCCTCAACCAGCCCGGTGCGCACCTCTGCTATCTCGTCTTCGATGTCCTCGGGGACATCCACCTCTTTGCCCTTCCAGTTGCCCGGCTCGTACACGAAGGCATGTTCGGAGACGATCCCGGCCACGCCTCGGAGGGCGGATTCTGACCCGACGGGCATCTCGACCGGTGCCACGCCGGTGCCGAATGCTGCCTTGAGCTCGGTCAGCACGCGGGTGTAGCTTGCCCGTTCCCGGTCGAGCTTGTTGATGAAGAAGGCGCGGGCAATGCCCTCTTCCTCGGCCAGCTTCCAGATGACCTCCGTCTGGACTTCGACGCCGTCGGTGCCGGACACCACAAACAGCGCCAAATCGGCTGCCCGCAGCGCCGAGCGGACCTCGCCGACGAAGTCGGAGTAGCCGGGGGTGTCGATGACGTTGATCTTGTACCCGTGCCAATTGATGGGGGCGACGGCCAGGTTGATCGAGCTTTGGCGGCCGACCTCCTCCGGCTCATAGTCGGAGACCGTGTTGCCGTCGGTCACAGTTCCGAGGCGAGTGGTCACGCCGGCGGCGTACACGAGGGCCTCGGTGAGGGACGTCTTTCCGGACCCGCTATGGCCTACCAGTACGACATTGCGGATCCGTTCGGGTTCCACGCCTCATCCTCCTGTGCTAGCACGGTTTTCCCCACTTTAGGCGACATGGCCGCGCCCGCCGCCGGGCTGATCGAATACAGTAGAGCGATGAACAGAGTCCTGTCGGCCGAGGATCTGCTGGAAGCCGCCCGGCGGGTCATCCGCAGATATACCCCCTCGGAGGCTCTCGAGGCGCAGGCCGCCGGTGGCCACCTCATCGACCTCCGCTGTGCCTTCGACCGGGAGTCGGAGGGCGCCATCCCCGGGGCGATAGCCGTTCCGCTCTCGGTGGTGCCGTGGCGGGTCGATCCGTCATCAGCATCCCGCGACGAGCGGATCGCAGACCGGGAGGCGACCCTGATCCTCGTCTGCAACGACGGGTATTCCTCCAGCCTGGCGGCAGCCAACCTCACAAAGATGGGGTTTGCCCGTGCCGGCGACGTAGCCGGCGGGTTCCGGGCCTGGGCGGCCTCCGGGCTCCCGGTCGAAACCGCGGGCTGAGGCTCCGGCCGCAGTTCGCGAGCCGGCATCCGTCGTCCCGAGCTTCGAGACCGTTGTGGAGCCCGCCCGATCCTAAGCTCCACCCGTGACCCAGTTCGAGCCGTTTGCCGAGTACGAGCAGCACGACGCCGTCGGCCTGGCCGAGCTCGTCGCCCGCCGTCAGGTCCAGAGCGGCGAGCTCGTCGAGGCTGCCATCCAGAGAATCGAACGGCGCGACCCCGGGATCAACGCGGTGATCCGCCGCCGCTTCGACGATGCCCGCCGGCGGGCGGCGGGGCCCCTACCAGAGGGACCATTTGCGGGAGTTCCGTTCCTCATCAAGGACCTCGCCTTCGAAGACGGTGAACAGGCCGCGTTCGGCTCGGTGTTCTTCCGCGACTACAGGGCCGACACGACTTCGGCGCTGGTGGAACGATTTCGCGCCGCCGGCCTCATCAGCCTGGGACGAACCAACACCCCTGAGCTCGGGCTGCTGCCCAACACCGAGCCCGTGCTCTATGGGCCCACCCGAAACCCCTGGAGGCTCGATCATTCGCCGGGAGGCTCCAGCGGCGGGGCCGCAGCCGCGGTGGCGGCCGGCATGGTTCCGATGGCGCACGCCAGCGACGGCGGCGGATCCATCCGCATCCCCGCCTCGGCCTGCGGCCTGTTCGGGCTCAAACCGACCAGGGGCAGGACTCCCCAGCGACCCCTGTCGGGCCCGGACGGCCTCCCCGTCGGGCTGTGCGTGAGCCGCAGCGTTCGCGACAGCGCCCACTTGCTCGACGCCGTCCACGGCGCCGTACAGGGCGACCGGTGGCATGCCCCTTCGCCGGCGGGATCCTTCGCGGTGGCAGCACGTCACCATCCGGAGCGGCTGCGCATCGCCTACAGCATTCACGATTTCGGCGGACGCCGCGTCCACGCCGAGGTGGCAGCCGCCGTGCTGACGACCGCTCGGCTCTGCGAGGAGCTGGGACACGAAGTGATCGAGGACCGACCTGCGGTGGACGGAGACCAGATGGCCGCCGCCTTCCTGCTGCTGTGGGAAGCCGTGCCGGCGAGCGTCTTCCAACTCATCCTGGAGCAGGCAAGCGAACGACTCATCGGCCGGTTGCTCCGCAAGCTGGGAGATTGGCGGGCCATGCGCATCATCGCCCGGATCGACAGCCTCAAGTCCCGCCAACCGGCGTTCGAGCCCTTCACCTGGGGCCTGGCCAAGCGCGCCTATTCCACCCATTCCGGCGAGCTGGCGATCGCCTACGGCGAGCTGCAGGCCATCACCTACGAGGTGGCCGACTTCCTGGAGCGAGTCGACCTCTTCCTCTCTCCGGTGCTGGGAGCCCCCCCGGTGAAAACCGGCCAGATCGACCAGAGCGTCGGCCTGGACGATCTCATCGAGCAGCTCGTCGAATACGTGGCGTTCACTCCACTCGCCAATTTCACAGGCTTCCCCGCCATGAGTGTCCCCCTCCACTGGAACCAGGACGGCCTCCCGATCGGCTCACATTTCCTCGGTCGTTTCGGTGATGAGGAGACCCTGCTCGGTCTGGCGGGTCAGCTCGAGACGGCCCGGCCCTGGTGGGACCGCCGCCCCGAGCCGGCCGACGCGTAGACTCGTCGGCCATGTCACGCTCCAGTATCGGGCTATCGGCGGAACTGACCGCCTATCTCGTCGACCACTCCTCCCCGCTCGACGCCGTCCAGCGAAGCCTGATCGAGGTCACGGGCGAGCTGGGCGAGGTCGCCGGCATGCAGATCGCACCGGAGCAGGGGGCCTTCATGACGATGGTCACCCGGCTGACCCAAGCCCGGCGAGCCATAGAAGTGGGCACCTTCACCGGCTATTCGGCCCTCAGCATCGCCCGTGGACTCCCGCCAGACGGGCAGCTTCTGTGCTGCGACGTGAGCGAGGAATGGACGTCCATCGCCCGCCGGCATTGGGAGCGGTCTGGTCTAAGCGACCGGATCGACCTTCGGCTGGGCCCGGCGCTCGATACGCTGCAGGCCTTGCCTGCTGATCCCCCGTTCGACCTTGCGTTCATCGACGCCGACAAGGTGAACTATGCGTCGTACTACCAAGAACTCATGCGCGTGGTCCGCCCCGGCGGCCTCATCATGGTGGACAACGTCTTGTGGAGCGGCCGGGTGCTCGACCCGGACGAGGGCGATACCGATACGCGGGCGATCGCGGCATTCAACGACATGGTGGCAGGAGACGACCGGGTCGAAACCGTCATGCTGCCCGTGGGCGACGGACTCAGCCTGATTCGGGTCCGGTAGCAACCGCATCCCCGGCTGGTCGAAGCGGGCCGGATGCCCGCCCCGCTCGCTTTGTGATTCTTTTCACAAGGGGGCCTTTTGGCCCTAGTGCATCACACTGCAGCTGTTCGATACTCACAGTATGCAGAATATGCAGAGAGTCGCATGTACAGCAGATGGGCGGGGCCGGCTGTGACCACGATGTTGACAACCAGAGACGTCCAGGCCCTCATCAACGTGGATCGATCAACCATCTATCGCATGGCAGAATCGGGGAAGCTGCCGGCGGTGAAGGTCGGCCGCCAATGGCGGTTCCCCGCTGTGGAGATCGAACGGTGGCTCTCCGGAAAGCATTCGAGTGCCCGCATGCAATCCGAAGCGCCGCTCGGCCAGCTCGCCGACATGCTGCTCCCCGGCGTTGCAAAGCCGCTCGCCAACCTCCTGGCCGGCATCTTCGGGGTCATGGTGCTGGTCACCGATCTCGACGGCCATCCGCTCATCGAGCCCGCCAACCCCTGCGGCCTCTTCCGGTTCGTTCACGAACACCCCACCACCCGTCCGCTGTGCGCCGAGACCTGGCGCGACCTCGGTACCGACCCGGATCGTCTCCCGCGGTTCCGGCCTACCCCCCTTGGCTTCGAATGCGCCCGGGGGTTCATCCGGGTCGGTCCGGAGGTCACGGGCATGGTCATCATGGGCGGGATTGCTCCCGCCGAGTGGCCCCCGACTGCAGACGAAGTCCGGGCTATGGCCGGCCAGCTGAATGTGTCCGCCGATGAGCTGTCCGACCACGTAGACGAGGTCTTCTACCTCGACCGCAGCCACCAGGCCTGGGTCCTGGAGTACCTCTCCCCCATCAGCAGCCTGTTTTCCCGTATCGCCCGTGAGCGTGCGCGACTCGTCGATCGTCTCGAGATCATCGCCTCGCTGGCGGGCACGACAACCAAAGGAGTGCCAACGTGAAGAAACTCGTCGTCCTCGGCGCCGGCACCGCCGGAACGATGGTCGTCAACAAGCTGCGTCCCGTCCTGAGTGACGAATGGCAGATCACGATCGTCGACCAGGATGAGATCCACTACTACCAGCCCGGCTTCCTGTTCATCCCGTTCGGGATCTACAGCCGGGGCGACGTGGTCAAGCCGAAGAAGCGGTTCATCCCATCCGGGGTCGACCTCGTAGTCTCCGAAATCGAGCGGGTCGATCCGGAGGCCGGCCGGGTACACCTGGGCGGCGGGAATGTCCTCGAATACGACCAGCTCGTGATTGCCACCGGCACCGAGCCGCGTCCCGACATGACCCCGGGGCTGATCGGCAGCGAGTGGCGCAGCAGCGTCCACGACTTCTACACCCTCGACGGGGCCATCGCGCTGGCGGAGGCCCTCAAGAATTGGGAGGGCGGCAAGCTGGTGGTGAGCGTGATGGAACTTCCGTTCAAATGCCCGGTGGCCCCCCTCGAGTTCACCTTTCTGGCCGACTGGTACTTCCACGAGCAAGGCATCCGGGACAAGGTCGATATCACGTACTCGACGGTCACTTCCGAGGCATTCACCAAACCGGTGGCTGCCAGGCACCTGTCCGGAGTCCTCGACAGCAAGAACATCGCGGTCGAGACCGACTACTACCCCGAGGGGGTAGATCCAGAGCGCAAGGTGATCATCTCATACGACGAACGCGAGATCCCCTACGACCTGCTGGTCGTGATTCCCGTCAACATGGGCGCCGACTTCGTTGCCCGGTCTGGGCTGGGCGACGAGCTGAACCACGTCCCCGTCGACAAGCACACGTTCTTGTCCAACGACCACGACAACATCTTCGCTCTCGGCGATGCCGCCGACCTCCCGACCTCGAAGGCGGGCTCGGTTGCCCACTTCGCGGTCGACATGTTCGCCGCGAACTTCCCCAATCACATCGAAGGGCGGCCGATGACCGAGCTGTTCGACGGGCATGCCAACTGCTTCATCGAATCCGGGTTCGGCAAGGGGCTCCTGATCGATTTCAACTACGACACCGAGCCCCTCCCCGGGAAGTACCCGCTCCCGGGAATCGGCCCGTTCTCGCTCCTCAAGGAGACCGAAGCCAACCACTGGGGCAAGATGATGTTCAAGTGGACCTATTGGAACATGCTGCTCCCGGGACGTGACCTGCCCCTGGAAGCCCGCATGTCTCTGGCCGGCAAGATCCGGGAGGAGGTGGGCGCATGACCACCGCATTCGACACCGACCGGCTCTCCGAGCTCGACGCCAAGCTGGACCGCTTGACCGAGCAGGTTGGCTACCTCACCGCCCGGGCCCAGGAACAAGCCGAGCAGCGCGAGATGTGGCGCGAGCTGATCGTGGACCTGAGCCCTGTCGCCACCGAAGCCGTCGCGACCCTGACTGCCGAGCTGTCCACGACCGATCTGGACATGGCCGAGGTGACGCGGTTGCTCAAACGGCTCGCCGAGAGCGCCGCCGTCCTCGACTCCGCGCTGGCCCAGCTGCAATCGGCCCACGGGCTGGTGGAGGACATCATGCCCCTCAGCGGTGACGCCGTTGCGGCGATCATCCGGCAGCTGGCCGAGCTCGAAGATCGCGGGTACTTCACGTTCGTCCGCGAAGGGCTCGGAGTCGTGGACCGGGTCGTCACCACCTACGACGCGGACGACATCCGGGCGCTCGGGGACAACATCGTGCTCATCCTCGACACGGTCAAGCAGATGACCCAGCCTGAGATCATGACCATGCTGCGCCGGACCGTCGATTCGATCGAACGAACCGACGTCGAATCGGCCTCCCTGTTCAGGATCGCCCGCCAGATGCGGGACCCTGAGGTCAAGCGCGGCCTGGCCCGCCTCCTCGGGGTGCTCCGCACCATGGGGGGCGAAGATCCCAAACCACCAACCAGCCGACAACACCCTTAAGGAGGGACAGATGGCAATCGAGACAATCGCAGGCAAAGACGTTCAGGTCGATGAAGAGGGGTTCTTCCTCAATCCGGGTGCCTGGGCCGAGGACATGGCGGTGGAGCTGGCATCGCAGGTCGGCGTCGACGAATTGACCGAAGACCACTGGACGGTCATCAAGTTCTGCCGCACCGATTTCGCGACCAAGGGCGAAAGCCCGACCCTTCGCCGGGTTTCCACCGAGACGGGCGTACCCACCAAACAGCTGTTTCAGCTGTTCCCCAAGAAGCCGGCAAAGAAGATGAGCTACGTGGCCGGAGTCCCCAAGCCAAAGGGCTGCGTGTAGCGGCGAGACCACGAGCGAGGAGAAGCAATGGACAAGTTCGCAGATGACTCAGATCGCAAGCTCTGCATCATCGTCAGCAAAGGCACCCTGGATGGAGCGTACCCCAGCCTGATCATGGCAAACGCCGCCCTCGCTGAAGGGATCGAGACTCACCTCTTCTTCACCTTCTGGGGGCTCGACGTGATCACGGAGAAGAAGATGGGCCACCTTCCGGTCACGCCGGTCGGGAATCCGTCGATGGGAATGCCCCAGGCCGTCGCCCCCATGCCCGGCATGCAGCCGGTCGCCACCAGGATGATGAAGAAGAAGATTCACGATCTCGACGTTCCCGACATCGAGGAGTTCGTCGAGATGCTGTCGGACATGGGCGCCCACCTGTGGGCGTGCCGGATGACCGTGGACATGCTCGATCTCGAGGAGAAGGATTTCCACGAGAGCGTCGAAGCCGTCATCTCGGCCGGCGAGTTCATCGAGATCTCGGAAGGAGCCCAGCTGCTGTTCACCTGAGACAGGGACTTTCGGCCCTGGGACGCACCATGCGAGCGACCGATACTTGTGCACGTATCGCCACCGTTGGCGACTCGGAACAATGGAGAATCCTCTCCTGATCGGGTTCTGAGACGAACTGAGAGACGGGCTCCTCCCCATACGGCCCGTCTCTCGGTCGCGTCTGGGTGGCGGCTGCTAACCCTTGGTTTCCTCGGACTCCTCGTCTTCTGCCAGCCCCTCCTCCATGCCCTTCTGGAGCTCTTTCACCGAGGACCCGAGCGAACGGGCTAGGTCGGGCAGGCGCTTGGCGCCGAACAAGACGAGGAGGACGACGAGAATGATGATGATCTCGGGCCAGCCGACTACTGCGCCAATCACGTGAAACCTCTCGTCGGGTCTTCCAAGCATAGGCCACCCGGATACGTCTGACGCCCGGGATCGCGATCGGGTCGATGACGAGAACGGTGCCCGGGCCGAAGCCCGGGCACCCGCTCGTCAGCCGATTATCGGAGGGCCGAATTCCACCGTGCAGGCTGCGGGCAGAGGCACGCGCAGCCGGAACTCGAATCCGGCACAGTCGCCGCCCCATCCGTTGAACACCCATCCCGGATCCGGCCGGGCGTTGAGCGTGACCACCCCGGCGGAGAAGTCCAGCGAGCACGGAACCTCGCCGATCTGGTTGCCGTCCAGGTCGAATACGGGGTCGTTTCCGGTGCACTGCTGGTTTCCGGTCGTGGTGACCGTGCCGGTCCCGGTCCCAACGAAGTCCAGGGTGAGGTTGGCCGCCAATCCGGCGACTTCGCCAACCTGGACGTACACGGTGGTCGTGGCCGACAGCTCACTTGCCAGGTCCTCCAGCCTGTATTCGAAGCTCGCCGTCCCGGCGAAGCCCGACGGCGGGTCGTAGGTGACGACCGCACGGTCCACCACCGCCGGCGTCGAAACGACTGCAACCCCGTCGATCAGCAGCTGACCCTCGTCCGGCAGCGAGATGATGGTGTACTGGAACCCGGGTTGCGCCACATCGCCCGCCCCGTAGACGGTGAAGGGGTCGAACTTCGCGTTGTTGGACTCATCCAGCTCTGCTACGTCGTTGTCGATATCGGCGAAGGCAAACGCCGAGCTCGGGGCATTGCACAATCCCGGGGAGAAGCACTCGTCGGCGACGGTCACCGTCCGTACGATCGTCTCCGAGGCCCCGGCTGCCAGGACCGGGATCGGGTGCGTGGTCCCTGCGACATATCCGAACCCTTGGTTGGAGATTGGAATCTCCAACGAAAGGGTGGAACCCACCCCGGTGGTCGCCCCGCCGATGTTCTTCACCACAACGGTGAACGTGATCTCATCGGTGTCGAGCGGCCGCAGCGGACTATGGGTCAGGCTCTCCACCACGAGGTCCGGCCCGGCGCTCGGCGTCCCCCGCAGATCGGGCTCGGCCGCCTGTGGGGTGGCAGCGGACGCCAGGTCGATCTCGACTCCCGTGTCCACCGGGGTCGTCGCCAGCTGAGAGCTCAGCACGGGCGGCACCGGCGGCGCAGGATCGTCAACCCTGATGGTCACCGTGGCGACGTCGAAGTTGGAGAGATTACCGACCTCGGCCGCCCGGAACTCGAACGAGAACGTGCCGGTCGCACCGGTCGGCGGCGTGTAGGTCGCAGAGGCGCTGCGCACCGCCAACGGGCCGGCCCCGTCCGGGTCGATCGGCGTGAAGGCGGACAGGACCCCGCCGGTCGGCCCCGATTCGAGGCCGAACTGGAGGTCGCCCGGAGCATCGGTGGCTGCCGACACGATGAGATCCACCGCAACGTCGGTGAGCGTCTCCACGTCCTCGTCTGTCGCGTCCACACCTTCCACACCGGGCGGGTCCGCATTCGGCTCCGGCGTCGGGTCGAGCTCGGGGTTGATCGTCACGACGGCGGTGGCGGTGCCCCCGTTGGTGTCGTCCACTTCGAAGGTGAACGTCGTGAACACGGCGCCGCTGTTCTCCGGCCTGGTGTACTCCACTGTGGCCGAGTTCTTGTCCGTCGCCGTGCAGCTACCCGCCGGCGCGCACGTCCCGTTGCTATTGACAACTGCCCCGAGCGTCCCTTCGCCCGCCGGCGGGCCCGAAACGATCGAGAAATCGAGATCATCGCTCGAATCGGGGTCGCTTCCGGTCAGCGTGATCGAGAAGGTCGCCGCCGTGTTGGACACGAACTGGCCGTCGGCGGTGGGGGTGTCGTTGACGCCCTCGACGGTGATCGTCACCGTGGCGATGTCCGACGAGGCGGTATCGCTGAGCTCGTATTCGAAGGTGGCGTCGGCCCCCTCACCCGCGGCCAGGTACTCGAACTGCCCGTCGGGATCGAACGTGAAGGAGCCATCGGCTGCCACGTCGAGCCCACCGCCCAGCGAGGTCTGGCCGTCGACAACCGGGGTGACCGCACCGGTCCCGTCCCCGAGGTCGTCGTTTGCCAGCAGACCGGGTGCTGGCACCGCGAGGGTGGTCTCCTCGTCGGTGCTGTAGGCGTCGTCGACGGCATCGACCAGGTCGTCGACACCGGTGACCGTCACCGTGACAGTGGCAGGGTCGCTGGCGGCCCCGAGCACATCCACGGCCTCGTAGTCGAAGCTCACGTCCCGGGTCTCACCGTCCATGAGATCCTGGAAGTCGCCACCCGGGTCGAATGTGAACGTGCCGTCGTTGTTGTTGACGACGCTGCCCTCGGCCGGAGCCGTCAGGATGGAATAGGTAACGACCACCCCGTCCGGGTCGCTCCCGTCGAAGTTCCCGTCCACGGGCGGCCCGTCCTCGACTGCGTCCACGCTCACCGGATTGGCCACCGGACGATCGTTCTCGCACCGCCTCTCGGTGCCGTCCTCACCGACGTCGCAGGTATCGATCCCGTTGCCACCATCGAGCGTGTTGGTGCCGCTGCGTCCGATCAGTGTGTCGCTTCCGTTGTTTCCACTGATCTTGTCATCGTCACCACCACCGTCGAGGTAGTCGTCGCCGTTGTTGCCGTTGATGTTGTCATCACCATCGCCACCGGCGATGTAGTCGTTGCCGGCGTTGCCATCGAGATTGTCGTCGCCGTCACCGCCGCAAATGGTGTCGTCTCCCGCTTTGCCGCTGATGGTGTCGTTACCGCCAAGACCGACGATGACGTCATCGCCGGCGGTTCCGCTGAGGTTGTCGTCTCCCGCCGTGCCGATGATCGTGGCCGGAAGGCCGTTGCACTCCGGTGGGGGCGGTGTTTGCGAGAACGCGCCCGAAATCGGTACGAGGAGCGCAGCCACCATTGAGACTGCGAACACCAAGCCCCATCTCCGGCGGGGACCCGCAGCCGGGTGCCCGCCGGGACGGATGGAGGGTGAGCTGAATAGAAGTCCTAGTTTCCGCCTCATCTGTGGTCCTTTCGTCCCGCGAGCGGGATGCTCGGTACGATCCTGAGATCGGTGGTCATGCCGATCACCTCTTCCCCCTCCCGTACCGAGCTAGGAGCCCGCGATGGCGGCCTCTAGCGCTGCCAGTCTCGCTTCCAGATCGTCGATCTGCTCCTGCTGCTGGATGGTGTACAGCGTCAGCTCCTCGATCTTCTCGAGCAGCTGGATCTGCAGCTCGCTGATGTTGACCCCTCCGGCTGCCGCCACGTCCTCGGCGGTGGCGATGCCGGGCAGGTGCCCTTCAGCCCCGATGAAGGCCGCCAGCTTGTCGAGCGACCACAGGTCGTAGTCGGGGTCGAAGACGTAGTCGGGATAGACGGTGGACGATCCTGTCGTGAGGGTCCCGAGAATCGTCACGTTGCCGTTGCCGTCGAAGACCACTTCGTTTCCGGCGTTGGTCGTCTGGTTGAAGGCGAACAAGCCATTGCCGGTCTGCCCTGCGTTCCAGGTGACAGCGTTGTCGGTGTCGACGAACGAAATCAGGGGATTCTTCACAGCTTCGAGCTGGATCTGAATGTGGTTGTTGGCGGTACCGGTGTCCTTGATCAGCAGCTTCGCCGTGTCGTTGCTGCGCTGGAGGTGCAGTGATGCAGTCGGGCTCTGCACGCCGAACCCGATGTCCCCGTCGTTCGCAACGTCGATCGAGCTGGTAGGAGCGCCCGGCCGGATGCGGAACGGCAGCCTGGAGGCGTTGGTCACGTCACGAATGAAGAAGTTGGTCTCGTTGGCGGCGATGTCGAAGGTCTGCGGGGTGAAGCCGCTCGAGCCGTCCTGCTCGAGACGCACCGTCGGTGTGTCACCGTCCAGGACGTGCAGCTCGACCACCGGGCTGCCGGTCCCGAGCCCGACATTGCCGGAGCTGGCGACCCTCAGGGCGTTGGCGGGGGCCCCGGCCTCGACCCGGAACACTTGCCGGCCGGCCGTGGCGTCCTCGAACGCCAGATAGCTGGCCCCACCGTTGCTCGAATCGTTGGCGACGATCCGCCAGTCGTTCTTCGGGAAGCTCGCCGACGTCGACGTGTCGTCGAAGTGGATGCGGAGGTTGTTCTCCTTGAGCCGCAAGGTGTCGAACCCGAAGCTCTCACCGTTCACGCAGTCGAGGCCGACGCATTGGCTGCCGCTCACAATGTGGTCGTCGTTGATCACAACATCGGCAGAAACACCGCCGATGGGAATCAGCAAGAACCCCACCATCGCTACCAGCAGAAACCGAATCAGAGTCTTCGAGCCCATCGGGCAACCTCCCCTATTACCAACGCGCCAACTTGCGGTGCCAACCTTACCGAACGCGTCGGCGCCGTGTCGGGTGGATTCTCCAATACCGGGTAGTTTGTAGGTGGCACCGTGGAGGGAACACTCTCGTGAATGGTTTGAGGAGGCTGGGGCCGGTACTGGTTCTGCTCGCCCTTGCCGTGCTGGCGTCTGCCTGCGTGACCCGCTCGGCCGACCCGAGCCCCGTCGATCCCGCCCAGATCGAAGACACCGACGACGGGACGGGCACCGAACCGACCGGGGATGGTCAGACACCGCCGACCGGCTCATCGCCCACCCGCCCCGCACCGGGCCCGGCGGTCGGCTGGGTCGATGGCGGCGGGAGGACGGTCTTGTTCACCGATGTGACCCGGGAGGCCGGTGTGGCGGTGAGCTTTCTCTCGGCACTCGAGGTCGAGCTCTCCAAGGACACGGCGGTCATGATGGGTGGCGCCGGCGTCGGGGATTTCGACAACGACGGTGACTCCGACCTCTTCGTCCTCGGCGGGGGCCGTAACCCCGACTCGCTGTTCATCAACCAGGGCGATGGGACCTTCGCCGACCGGACCGTCGAGGCCGGCCTGGCCGACCTGCATTTGGGCTCGGCGGTGGCGGTAGGTGACTACGACGGCGACGGTTGGCTCGACATATTCGTCGCCAGCCACGGGTCGGTTGAAACCGGCGCCGCGCCCGGGGACCATCGCCTCTATCGCAACAACGGTGACCTCACGTTCACCAACGTCGCTGCCCAAGCCGGTGTGACCACCACTTCGAGGACGGACCACGACGGGTTCGGGCCGGCGTTCGGGGACATCGATCTCGACGGCGACCTCGATCTCTTCGTACCCGGATGGCAAAGGAACTCGCGGGGGAACCGTCTGTTCGAGAACAACGGAGACGGCACCTTCACGGACATCACCGACGAGGCCGGGATCATCGACGACGGGGTGCGCGGCTTCGCTGCCTGCCTGGTCGACACCAGCGGGGACTTCTACCCCGAGCTTCTGCTCGTGGGCGACTTCTCGACGAGCCGGTATTTTGCCAACATCGGGGACGGGAGCGGATTCGAGTATCCGGACGGATTTGAGCCCCGCGGTGAGCCACCCAGGTTTGTCGAGCACACCGACGGCTCGGGAACCGGCCGGGAGGAAGACGGCATGGGTTCGGCCGTCGGTGACTTCAACAACGACGGCATGCTCGACTGGTATGCCACAGCCATCTTCGACCTCGACGACGTCGGCCGGGGGGTAGGCAACAAGCTGTATCTCAACCAGGGCAGCCACAGCTTCGACGAAGTCGCAGCCGAGGCGGGTGTCGACGACGGAGGCTGGGGGTGGGGAACGGTCGCCGTCGACATCAACCACGACGGCTGGCTCGACCTCATCGAGACCAACGGCTGGGACCTGCCCTCCTATGTCGGGGACCCGGCTCGCACCTGGATCGCCGACGGCACCGGCGGCTTCACCGAGGTGGCTTCAGAGGCCGGGCCGGTCCACACCCTCCACGGTCTGGGCGTCGTGAACTTCGATCTCGAAGGTGACGGCGACCAGGACATCGCCATCACGGCCAGCAACGACGAGTTCCGCCTCTACCGCAACGATCTGTCGGGGCCGGCAACCAGCTGGCTGCGGGTGTTTCTCGAAACCGGGGCCGACCCGACGCTCGCTCCCAACGGGATTGGAGCCATGGTGCGCGCAACCGTTGGCGCCGCCACCTACACCCGCGCCATCAACGGCTGCTCCAACTTCAACTCGACGAGCGAGCTTTCAGCCCACTTCGGCCTCGGCGACGCCACGGTGGTCGATGAGCTCCGCATCGAGTGGCCGAACGGGGAAGTCACAATCCTCGACGACGTGCCGGTCAACCAGACACTCACGGTCGAGGCGTCGTAAACCCTTCTCCTCGGCGAGTGTGACCTCAGAGATCGTTCGCCGCCACTCCCCGACCTGACTGGGAACATGGCGAGGACATGGCGGCAGCGGCGGCCTTTACCGGCGCCTCGGGTTCGGCAACGCCCGACAGGCTCGTCGCCGGGCGGCGACTGTGCGAACCTTCCCGCATGGCAACCGCCTCGGCGTTCCTGCGGCTCACCCGGCCCTTCTTCCTGCTGGGAGGCGCGCTGCTGTTCGCTTTGGGGGCCACCTTTGGTGACGGGTCGCTTACCTGGGAACGGTACGCGCTGGGCCAGGCGATGGTCACCGCGATTCAGCTGACCGCCCACTATGCGAACGAGTACTTCGATCTCGAGGCCGACCGGCTCGTCGGTGCTCGACGAACCTGGTTCTCGGGCGGGAGCGGGGTTCTTGCTGCCGGCGAACTGGCTCCGGACGTAGCGCACCGGGCCGCGCTCGCCACGACGGGTATTTCGATGGCGACCATCGCGGCAGTCGCCACCGTCGATGGTTGGGCAGCCGCGGCGGGAGCGGTCGGCCTGGCGGGAGCCTGGGGGTACTCGGCCCCTCCGCTCCGCCTGGTTTCGACATGGTGGGGCATCACATCCGCCTCTCTGGTCGTGTCGGTGCTCGTCCCGCTCACCGGCGCCCTCCTCGCCGGCTCGGCGCCCTCCATTCGGCTCGGTTACGCCCTGGCGCCGCTCTTCCTGCTGCACCACGCCATGCTGCTCGCCTTCGAGAGACCCGATCGTGAGTCGGACGAACAGGCGGGGAAGACCACGTTGTCGGTGCGGCTGGGGCCCGGCCGTGTCGGAATCCTCCACGGCGTGCTCATCCTCGGTGCCTTCACCATCCTCTTGGCGGGGCCGGCGGCGGGCTACTTCGAGCTCTCGGAGGCTCGCTGGCTGGTGTCGTTGGTACCGCTCGCAGTGTGGCAAACGGTCGCCTTCTACCGTGCCGGCGATCCGATCCTGGCGGCCGGGGCCGTTGCCCTCTTCGGACTGACCGTTCTCGCGCTCCTTCCGATGTCCGCCTGAGCGCGGGTTTACGGAGAGCGCGGCGGGGAGTAGCGTCCCGTGACCAGGAGGTCGACATGACAATGAAGGATCGGTTGGAGCAGCTGGCGACGGAGAGCTCGTGGGACTTCTCAAATTTGCGGGCCCTGTTCATCAACTGCACCTTGAAGAAGTCGCCGGAGCGTTCCCACACCCAGGGGCTCATGGACATCGCCATCTCGATCATGGAGAAAAACGGGGTCGAGGTGGAGAACCTCAGAGCCGTCGACCACGACATTGCTTTCGGCGTGTGGCCGGACATGTCCGAGCGCGGTTGGGAGTCCGACGAGTGGCCGGCCATCTACGAGAAGGTGCAGGCCGCCGACATCCTGGTGCTCGGGTCTGCCATTTGGCTGGGAGAGAAGACCTCGGTGTGCACCCAGGTCATCGAGCGTCTGTACGGCAACTCGTCGATGCTCAACGACGAGGGCCAGTATGCCTACTACGGCAAGGTCGGCGGCTGCCTGGTCACGGGAAACGAGGACGGCGCCAAACACGTTGCCATGAACGTCCTCTACTCGCTTCAGCACCTCGGCTACGCCATCCCCCCGCAGGCCGATGCCGCCTGGGTCGGCGAGGCCGGGCCCGGGCCGAGCTATCTCGATGAGGGCTCGGGTGGACCGGAGAACGACTTCACCAACCGCAACACGACGTTCATGACCTGGAACCTGATGCACCTGGCGCGCATGCTCAAGGACGCCGGGGGCATGCCTGCCCATGGCAACCAGCGCTCGCTGTGGGATGCCGGCTGTCGCTTCGATTTCGAGAACCCCGAGCACCGGTAGCCGGGCGGACGAAACCCGGCGAGCCCGCGGCCGCTGGTGATGCAGCTAGAACCAGATCGCCATCGGCCTGCCCAGGTGGTCGAGCTCCTGCGTGTCGGGCACCTTCTCCGCGTCACCTCGCCCAATCCGGTGGGCCGTCCACGCCGCCGCGGCGGCGTCCAACACATCATCGACCGGTACCGCCCCGGCATCGCCGAGGTCCTCACCCACCACGATCCCCGCCGCCGCCAGCACCGCTCGACGGGCGCTCACCCCCGCCCAAGTCTTCTTGGAAGGAAGCGGTGATCCCGCCATCGCTTGGAAAGCCAGCTCGGGATGGACTTCGTGGAGCCTCCCGTCTTCGACGGCATCGACCTGCAAGATCTTGCTTCGCAGCGCATAGCTCTGGCGGGATATCCCGAACCCGAACCGCTCCTGGCAGGCGGCGTTGGCAACCGCATACGGCTCGAGCTCGAGGACGGGCCGGGGAGGAGTGAGGAAGACACGGGCCGCCTGCCGGCCCAGCCGTTGCTTGGCCTGACGGTCACAGGCCCGGGTGCCGGTGTTCGACAGGCCGATCGGGATGTCGATGGCGATCACGTCGGCGGCCCCGGCCGCTTCGAGCACACCGGAGGCGTCGGCGGCGATCCAGGCCTCACGAAACCGTCCGTTTGTCAGCGTGATGCCAACCCAGCCGTTGCGCCAGCCGTCGACGCCTACAACATCCATGCCGTGATTCTGGTCGCCTGCGAGAGGCGGCCCGCCTACTGGGCGGGGAAGTTCCCGTGCGACAACGCGATCAGCTCGGGCTCCACACGTTGCATCTCTCGTTCGAAGTCGGTGAAGGCCCGCTTCACACCGGCAGCATCGTCGGCCCGCGCCAGGGTCACGATCTCCTGCCCGGCGGCAAACGCGTCCGTGGCGCCGATCGTTCCCAGCTCACCCTTCAGCCGGTGAGCCACTTTGGCCGCGGTCGGCATGTCCTGCCCGGCGACGGCGCGACGCAGCTCCTCGAACTGGCCGGGATACCCGCTCAGGAAGATCTCGGTGACTTCGGCGAGCACCTCTGCGCTGCCCCCCATGCGACTCAGGGCTCCGCCGATGTCGATGAGCGATCCAGCCTCTTGCGGGCCCGCCGGACCGCTCTCGCCGGCTCCACGCTCCCCGGTTGGAGATGACTGGACGGCCGTGTAACTCACCAGCTGCTCGATGGTGGCAAAGAGCTCTTCGGCCTGGAACGGCTTCGACACGTACGCATCCATGCCTGCTGCGAGGCACCGGTCGCGATCGCCTCTCATAGCGTGAGCTGTCAGGGCGATGATGGGGATGTGGCCCCCGGTCAGCGCCTCCGCCTCCCGGATTGCCTCCGTGGCCTCGAGGCCGTCCATCTCCGGCATCTGCACGTCCATCAGAATGACGTCGTAGGCATCTTTGTCGAGTGCCCGCAGTGCCTCGACGCCGTTCTCGACGGCCGTCACCGCATGACCCCGTTTTTCGAGCAGCCGCATGGCGAGGCGTCGGTTGGTCGGGCTGTCGTCTGCCAGCAGGACATTGACGTGGCGCCTCCGTTCTCGAATCCAATGCCGGGTGACAAGTTGGCCGGTGATCGCCCCGGAGGCGACCACCCGTACCGCTTCGAGCAGCTCACCAGCCTCGAACGGCTTGGTCAGGTAGCCGGCTACGCCCTGTTCGCGCAAGCGTGAGGCGTCGCCCCGCTGCCCGATGGCAGAGATCACCACCAGAGGCAATCCGGCGAACGCCTGATACTGCATGATCTCCCCGGTAATGGCATCGCTTTGATGGTCGACGACTATGGCAGAGGGCGGGCGGCCGGCAGCCTCCGCCTGCTCCAGCACGGTATGGGCCTCTGCCAGGTCCGACGCCGGCAGCGGCAGCAGCCGGCCTTGACGGAGGATGGCCACCAGGTTTCGCCTGGTGGCGGCCGAGTCCGCCAGCACGAGGACGGACAGTCCATCTGAGCCGGGCGCCCCCGCCCCGGTCAGCGTGTCGTCTTCGAGCTCGTCGAGCGGGACCGTGAACGTGAACGTGCTGCCAACGCCGGGCTCGCTCGACGCCGTCATCGCACCACCCATCGCCACGGCTATGTCCCGGGAAATCGACAGGCCAAGGCCGGTGCCCCCGTAGCGCCTCGTCATCGATCCATCTGCCTGTGAGAATGCGTCGAATATCCGTTCCAGCTTGTCTGCCGGGATTCCGATGCCGGTATCGGTCACCGAGAAGCGCAGCATCGGGCTGTCTCCCGCCTCCACGCCTACGGCGACAGTGACCGACCCGACATGGGTGAACTTGATGGCGTTGCCGACCAGGTTGAAGAGGATCTGGCGGAGCCTCCCGGGGTCGCCCATCACCCCGTCCGGAACGTGTTCCTCGATCGTGTAGGCGAGGTCGAGGCCCTTCTCCGCCGCCTTGACCGCAAGGGTTCGCACGGTGTCCTCGACCACGTCGGTCAGGCTGAAGGCGAGGTGTTCGAGCTCGAGCCTTCCGGCTTCGATCTTGGAGAGGTCGAGGATGTCGTTGATGAGCGTCAAGAGCGAATCGACCGCCGTCTTGATGGTGCCGAGATACTCGCGTTGTTCGGCGGTGAGGTCGGTGGCGAGCGAGAGCTCCGTCATCCCGACGATGGCGTTCATGGGGGTCCGGATCTCGTGGCTCATGTTGGCCAGGAACTGCGATTTGACGATGGTCGCCGCCTCAGCCGCGTCCCGCGCCTGCTCGAGCGCCGCCTCGAAGGCTTTCCGCTCGGTCATATCCCGCGACGCGGCCTGGATCTCGACGGGCTCGCCGCTCTCGGGGTCGATGATCGTGCGAATCGTCATCTCCAGCCACAGATAGCTTCCGTCCTTGCGGCGGGCGCGATATGCGACGGTCTGGATTTCGGATGACCCGAGCATCCCGACCCGGGCATCGGCCATCGATTCGAGGTCATCGGGGTGAAAGAACTCATCAATGTGGTGGCCGACCATCTCGTCTGGCATGTAGCCCAGCAAGGTCAGGCAGGCCGGCGAGACGTAGAGATACGTGCCTTCGGGGCTGAGCCGGGAGATCAGGTCGGTGGAGTGCTCGGCCAGCAGGCGGAAACTCGCCTCGCTCTCACGCAGGATTTCCTCAGCTTGCTTGCGGCTCGTGATGTCGCGCGCGTTGATGACCCAGCCGTGAATCGTCGGGTCGTCGAGGAGGTTGGTGACGGTGGCCTCCATATGGCGCCAGCTGCCGTCGGCATGGCGGATCCGGTGTTCGCTGGGCGCCCCCGTCTCCCCCGCTGCGATGTCCTCCGCAGCCCGGAGGAGGGCCGGCCGGTCCTCCCGGTGCAGGAAGTCGAGGCCCGAGGTACCGATCAGCTGATCGGGCAGATACCCGAGGGTGGTTTCGACCGAAGGAGTGACGAAACGGACGACACCCTCGGCGTCCAGTATGTAGATGAGGTCCGAGATTCGCTCTACCAGCACCCGGAAGCGCTGCTGGCTCTCTGCCAGTGCCGATTCCATCTCCTGGCGGTCGGTCAGGTCGGTCGCCACCCCGATGACGCTCTCGGGCCGGCCTTCGAAGTCCCCGAACGGCCGCAGCGTGGTGGCAAAGGTGCGCTCGCCGATTTCGATGAGCCCGGTGACCGGCTTGCCCCCGAGTGACCGGCGTAGCTGGTCGACCATGGCAGGGCTCTCGGCGAAGACGTCGAACGCTGATCGCCCCACCGCATCGCTCGGATCAATCCCGAGACCGTCCAGGCCCGCTCCACTGGCAAGGGTCAGCAGGCCTCCCCGGTCGACCATGATGAGGCTGATGGGGACGCCGCCCATGACGGTGCGGAGACGGGCCTCGGTCGCCCGCAGCTCGGCCTCCACCGCCCTGCGATGCTGTTCCGACTGGTGGGCCTTGATCAGGTTGGCGCTCGTGGTGACGATCGGCACCAGCTCGTCGGCAAGGGCACGGGGGAAACCGCCCGGGCGGTCCGCCAAGGCGAGTACCCCGAGCGTTTCCGATCCGATCCGGATGGGGATGCCCAGAAAGGTCTCGAAGTCGACCCCAAGGGCTTCGGCGTCGCCTTGATCCAGGATCACGAAGGGCCCCGGTGATCTGATCACCCGCTCGAAGAGCTGTGCCATGGTGGCGACGTCCGGACGGATCGAGGCAACCGGGGATGGTTCACCTGATCGGCGGGCAACCCGGCTGTGGAGACGAATCCGCAGCGGTTCTCCCGGCCCCGACGAGAGCTCGGCGATGTGCGCCCGGCGGCTTCCTGAGTGGGTGAGCAACGATTCGAGAAGCGAGCCGTACACGTCCTCGATGCCGGAGCCGCTGATGAAGTCCGCCTGTGCCTGCACCACGGCCGCCATCAGATCGCGGCTGCTGGCGAGCTGGGCCTGGGTCGATTTGAGCAGCGTGATGTCGTCGATGGTGACGATGACGTTCGACAGGTCGCGGGGCCCGAATCGGGAGGTCGTCGACCAGTTGAGGACGCCGGTGAAGCGATGGCCGTCCAGGCGACGGCCCCGGACCTCGGTTGATATCTGGTCGAGACCCTCCCACACGGCGACCAGTTGCTCGACGAGCGCAGGAAGGGTCTCCTCGCCGATGGTGCTTGGTGCCAGCCGCCCGATGAGCTCGGACTTGCTGCCGGCACCGATCAGCGCAACTGCGGCCGTGTTGACGTCGAGGATCTCGATGAGTGCTACGGCTTCATCGAGCAGCTCCGGGCTCGCCTCGAGGTGCGCTCGCAAATCTCTCACCCCTGCGGCCCTGAGACCGTCGGCCCAGGCAGCCACCCGGCTGAAATCCTCTCGCCAGAGCGAGATCGGGGCGTTGTCGAAGAGGTTGCCGTACAGGCTGTTCTGGGCCTGGATCGAGCCGGCCGCCCTGCGGACCACCATCATCGTCGCCACGAACAGGCCGGCTTGCAGGGTCAGGCCGAGAGCCTCGTCGGCGTGCGGCGCGAAGTCCCCGGCGCCATCAACGGTGAGGTGCCACCCAAGGCGGAGAACCTCGAATGACCAGATGATCCCGAGAAAGCCGACGTACACCTTGAGCCGTCGCCCGGATCCGAAGATCGTCGCCAACCCGAGGGCGGTGGCAGCTGCCAGCGGGGCGACCGCGGACGTCAACGAGCTGAAGAAGACGAGCCAACCGATGACCAGTGCGAGGGCCCCGCTGTGCACGAGCGGATCGGGCCGGCCCCGTTGCAGCTGCCAGATCCCGAGCGCGGCATGAGCCACCATGAGGGCCCCGAATACGATCCACGGCCGCGAGCTCCCCAACCCACCCACCGCCACCGTGACAGCCGCCACCATCATCGAAATGGCCACACCCACCCGCACGTACTCGGCGGCAACATGCTCACCGACGAGCGAAGTCGCCGAATCTGTCAATTGCTGGCGGGCATTCACCCCTAGTTTTTCGGCGCCCGGTCCCCTGCCCTTGATGAACCCTGCACCCGACGCTTGGAACGTTCCACCACCGAGGGGGCCCGGACGCTCGGGTCGCCGCGACTACCGCTCGCTCACCGACCCGGCGTACTCGTCCAGCTCGGCGAGGAGCTCCTCGCGGCGGCCGTTCGGCAGAAAGCTGGCCTCGAGGGAATTCCTCGCCAGCTGCACGAGGTCGGCCCGGCTCAAATCGAGGGCCTCGGCCACAGCCAGGTAGTTGTCGGCAACGTAGCCGCCGAAGTAGGCGGGATCGTCGGAGTTGACGGTGACGCGCACGCCGCGCTCGAGCAGCCGCTTGAGATTGTGATCCGCGAGCGAATCGAACACCCGCAGTTTGATGTTCGACAGCGGGCACATCGTGAGTGGAATCGATTCACGGACGAGACGGTCGAGGAGGCCCGCATCCTCCTCCGCTCTCACGCCGTGGTCGATTCGCTCCACTCCCAGGGCGTCGAGTGCACCTGCCACGTACGAAGCTGGGCCTTCCTCGCCGGCGTGGGCAACGGCCCGCAGATTCCTTGCCCGGGCGGCGGCGAATGCTTGGGCGAATAACTCCGGCGGGTTTCCTACCTCGCCCGAATCGAGGCCGACCGCCACCACCCTGTCGAGGAACGGCTCGGCCGCCTCGAGAGTCTCGACGGCCGCTTCCCCCGGCAGATGCCGCAGGAAGCAGAGGATGAGCGAGGAAGTGATCCCGAGGCGACGCTCAGCCTCCCTCTGGGCGTCGGCGAACCCCTCCATGAAGACCGGAAAGCCGATCCCCCGTCCGGTGTGGGTCTGGGGGTCGAAGAAGATTTCCGCGTGGCGAACACCGTCGGCGTGGGCGCGCTCCAAATACGCGGACATGAGGTCGCCAAAGTCCTGCCGGGTGACGAGCACGGCGGCACCCAGGTAATAGATGTCCAGGAACGACTGGAGGTCGGCAAACTCATAGGCCGCCCGCACCTCGGCAGCCGACGAGTACGGCAGCCCAACGCCGTTGCGCACGGCCAACTCAAAGGCCAGCTCCGGCTCGAGCGTCCCTTCGATGTGCACGTGCAGCTCGGCCTTCGGCAGCCCGCGGATGAACCCGCCTAGATCCATTGCCATACGCTAGTGGCGGCGACTTATTCGACCGAGAACCGATGCACCGTCTCGTGGGCGTACCGTTCGCCGGGAGCCAAGATCGTGTCCGGGAATCGGGGTTGATTCGGCGAATCGGGGAAATGCTGCGTCTCCAGGCACAACCCCGCGAACCGGCCAAACCCACCGTGGGGCTCGAAGCCGCTGAGGTTGTTCCCCGTGTAGAACTGGAGGGCGGGCTGCGTCGTGAAGATCTCCATCACGCGCCCCGACCCGGGCTCGGCGACGCGGGCCGCCCGGGCGACGGTCGACCGGTGCCGTAGGACGAAGCAATGGTCGTAGCCGGTGCGCGTGCCCGGGATCGCATCGAGATCGCGCCCGACCGGTTTGGGCTTCGTGAAGTCCATTGGGGTGCCGGCAACGACGGCGATCTCACCCGTCGGAATCTGCCCGGCGTCGACGGGAAGGTATCGGTCGGCCTCGATTTCGACCACATGGTCGAGGATGAGCCCCGCTCCGGCGAGGTTCCAATAGGTGTGATTGGTCAGGTTCACCGGCGTGGGGGCGTCGGCCGTCGCCTGAAAGGCCATGACCAGCGCATCGCTGTCGGTCAGGGCGTAGCTCGCCTCGACCTCCAGATTCCCGGGGTAGCCCTCCTCCCGATCACGGCTGTGGTACCGGAACCGGACCCCGGAGGCATCCTGATCCTCGAAGGGCTCGGCGTCCCACACCACCCTGTCGAACCCCGTCTCGCCACCGTGGAGGTGATTGGCGCCGTTGTTGGCGGCCAGCCGGTATCCAACTCCGTCGAGGGTGAACCTGGCACCGGCTATGCGATTTGCGAAACGGCCCACCGTGGAGCCGAAGTAGGGATGACGCTGGAGATACCCGGACAGGTCGGGGAACCCGAGCGTCACGTCGCCGAGGTGTCCCTCCCTGTCCGGTACCGACAGGGACTTGACGGTTGCGCCCCAGCTGAGCAACTCCAGCGTGCAGCCGGTCGCGTTCGTGCAGGTGAACAGCTCGACTGCCTCTCCCGTTGCGGTCAGGCCGGCGCCGGTTCGTGCCACGGTCATCCCCCAACCGTACCGACCAACGGCGACCGAACGGCGGCACGAGGGCTCGAGGAGCGCTGCGACCACAGCCGATGCGGCGACGGGCAGCGGGCGGCCCGGCCTACCATGCACGCTGGCATGCGGTGGGAGGAGCACGTGCCCCAGACAATTGGAATCCTGACCGCCGGAGGCGACAGCCCCGGCCTGAACGCCGCCATCCGGGCCATCGGGAAGACGGCACTTCGTGCCCACGGCATGCAGGTGTTCGGCTTCCTCGACGGCTTCCGCGGGGTGATGGAGAACCGAACCATTCGCCTCGACGGAGAGAAACTGTCAGGGATCCTCACCAAGGGCGGAACCATCCTCGGGACGAGCCGGGACAAGCCGCACCGCATGGAAGTGGGTGGGCAGGTCCTCGACATGACCGACGCAATGATCGAGAACTGCCAGAAGCTGGGCATCCACGCCCTCATCTGCCTCGGCGGGGGCGGCACCCAGAAGAACGCGTTCCGGCTCTCGAAGAAGGGAATGCCGATCGTCACGCTTCCCAAGACCATCGACAACGACGTGGCGATGACCGAGCGCACCTTCGGATTCGACACTGCGCTGGCGATCGCCACCGAGGCGGTCGATCGACTCCACTCAACGGCCCACAGCCATCACCGGATCATGGTGGTTGAGATCATGGGCCACAACACGGGATGGCTCGCACTCGGGGCCGGCATTGCCGGCGGAGCCGATGTCGTCCTCATTCCCGAGATCCCCTTCGACGTGAATCTCGTGGCCAACTCGCTGCTGGAGCGCAAATCCGGCGGCAGCCGCTTCAGCATCGTGGCGGTCTCCGAAGGTGCCATGTCGAAGGACGCCACCGCAACAAGGGCTGCGCTGAGGGCATCCAAGGCGGCTGCTGCCACGCCCGAAGAAAAACAAGAGGCCGCCGCGGCGCTCGACTCGTTCGACGAGGGGCGTCAGGACCATACGGCACGCATCGCCCGGCAACTGCAGGAGATCACCGGTCTCGAATCACGGGTCACCATCCTCGGCCACGTCCAGCGGGGCGGAACTCCCACCCACATCGATCGGCTTCTCGCCACCCGCCTGGGTGCCGAGGCGACCCAAGCAGTAGCGGACGAGGACTTCGGGATGATGATCGGCTCCCAGCGGGGCGAAGCGGTGCGGGTGCCGCTCGAACAGGTAGCCGGCCACCGGCGCGTCGTACCGCTCGACCATCCGTGGATCCAAACGGCCCGCCAGCTCGGCATGAGCCTGGGTGATTGAACAGCATCTTCGCTACCTGCTGGTGCCGGGGTTCTCTCAGACTGCGGATGCCTGGAGCGCCGTAATCGAGTCCCTCCCCCGGCCCGCTCGCGCGGTGCCGGTAACCATTCCGTCCGGCATCGGCTTCGTGGACGCGGCCCGGGACCTCGCACGCGAGCACGTCGGGGTGTGGGCGGGATACTCGCTTGGTGGGCGACTGGCGCTGCGGGTGGCGCTCGACCACCCCGGGCGGGTTGCCGCGCTCGTGCTCATCTCGGCCAATCCCGGCGTCGCCGATGCCGACGAGCGTGAGGAGCGGAAGCGACGGGACGAGCAACTCGCTGATTGGATCGAACGCAACGGCTGCGATGCGTTCCTCGACCGCTGGCTCGCCCAGCCGATGTTTGCCGGTCTCGACCCGATCTCCGCCCGCCGCCATCGCCTCACCTCGGAGGCGCAGCTCGCCGATCAGCTGCGGCGGCTGGGACAGGGCGCCCAGCAACCGCTGTGGGAACGCCTCGCCGAACTGCGGATGCCGGTGAAAGTCGTGGCGGGTGAGCACGATCACGAATACGTCGGGATCGCCCGGGAGACGGCGGCCGCCATCGGACCGAGCTCGGAGCTCGTGATCGTCCCGGGTGCGGGCCATGCCCTCGTCCTGGAACGGCCGGAGGTCATTGCCGCACTGCTCGGCGGCCTGTGACTCTGATTCCCGAATATCCAGTTCCTGGATCGACTACCTTGAGGGGGTGAACGGGCTGCGAATCCGCATGTTTGGCGGCCTCACGCTGGAAGCGAGGGGCGAGCCGTTGCCGCCGATAGCTTCCCGCGCCGGCCGCTCGCTGCTCGCGTACCTGGTCGCCAACCGTCACACTGCCCCGACCCGCGACCTCCTGGCCGGCTTGTTCTGGCCCGACATGCCCGAGACCCAGGCCCGGCGGCGGTTGAGCCACGCGCTCTGGCAGATCCAATCGGTGCTCAGCGAGGCCGCCGACCTCGACGGGTACATCCAGACGAGCCCCACCACCATCCGATTCAACGCCGACGCTGGAGCGTGGGTTGACGTCGATGTCTTCGAGTCGGCCGTTGCGATGCTCAAGAGCGACGACACGCCGGACCATGCCGCAGCTCTCGACAGCCTCATGGAGGCAGTGCGGCTGTACGCCGGGGATTTCCTGGCGGGTTTCTACGACGACTGGATATTGGTCGAGCAGGAGCGTCTTCGCCAGGCCCTGTTCGCGGTCCTCAACCACATCGTCCGCTTGAGCAAGAGCTGGGGTGATTTCGACCAGGCGCTGGTCTACGCTCGCCGGCTGGCGCTGCTCGATCCCCTTCACGAGGAGGCCCACCGGGAAGTCATGCGCCTGTGCTACCTGCTCGGACGCCCCAACGAGGCCTTGGCTCAGTACGAGCGCTGCGCCTCGATTCTCGCCACGGAAATCGGCGCCGCACCTGCCGCCGAGACCGACGCCCTGCGCGAGGAGATCGTGATCGGTCGACACACACCGATCGTCCCTCTCGCAGAGAACAGCCGTTCCCGTCTGTTCGAGGCAGACGCGACCCCGCTGGTCGGACGCGCCGCCGAGCGCCACGAGATCATCGCCCGCATGGAGGATGCTCTGGCGGGGCGAGGCGGCGTCGTGCTGCTGGAAGGTGAACCGGGAGTGGGCAAGACCCGGCTCCTCACCGAGTGTGCCGAGGACGCAAACTGGCGCGGCCTCAGCGTGCTGTGGGGCGGGCCTACCTCTTCCGGGGTAACCACACCCTTCGAAGGACTCAGGCGCTCCCTCGAAGACGGTCTGACCGAACTGCGGATCCGTCAGCTGGTCGAGCGAATGGACGGCGTATGGCTGCGGGCGCTCGCGCCACTCCTGCCGGCGGTGGGGCGCTGGGCACCAGATCTTGCAGGCGGCGTGGCGCTGAGGGACGGGTCGGAGGAGCGAGACCGGGTCCGGGAAGCGTTCCATCGCACCTTCGTAGCGCTCGCCCAGCTCACACCCACCATGCTGATCCTCGATGACCTCCATCGGATCGACGAGGACACTTTGTGGGCATTGGAAGCCCTCGCCGCCGATCTGGCCGACACGCCGCTGCTCATATGCGTGGCCTACCGCCGTCTCGAGCTCGAGGCACAGCCCGGCCAGTGGCAGACGGTGCGGGCACTCGACCGGTCTGGCCGGCAGACGCGCATACTGCTCGAGCCGCTGACCGCATCCGAGACGGGTGAACTCGTCCGCAGGCTGATGCCGGAAGGCTCGACCGGGACGCTCGTGAGCCGGATTCACGCTGCTACCGGCGGCAACGCGTTGTTCATGCTGGAAACGCTGCGCGCCATCCACGAGCGCAACGTGAGCGAGGCGCTCAAGCCCCCGCTCGGCGTCCCGGCCGTTGACATGGAGCAACTGCCGGTGTCCGGCACCGTTTTCGAGCTGATATCCAACCGGCTCGACGCGCTGCCGGGCGAGCCCCGGCACGCCGCCAGGGCGCTGGCGGTGAGCGGGTCGGGCATGGACATCGACGCTCTGGCGGAAGTGTGCGAGATTCCGAGGCCACAGGTGCTGGATGCGGTCGACTACCTCATCCGGGCGGGAATGATCTCAACGGCGACCGAACGGTACGCCCTTGCCCACGATCAGCTCGCCCAGGTGGCATACGATTCGATGCCGGCGGACGAGCGGCCCAACCTCCACCGGCGGGTTGCCTGGCAGATGAAGCGCGCCGGAATCATCGACCCGGCTCACCTCGGCCACCATTTCCGCCTCGGCGGTGTGCCGGACGAGGCCGCCGACTACCTCGAGCAGGCGGCCCAGGAAGCCCGATCGCTCAGCGCCTACGCAGCCGCCCGGGATCGCTACCACGAAGCGCTGGAGGCGGCGGAGTCTGCCGGTTGGGGCATGGCCGACCAGTCCCGCCTGCGGCTGGCACTCGAGCAGATTCTGGAAGTGCTGGCCGATCGTGACGGCCAGCAGACGCTGCTGGACCAATTGCATGCTTCGGCGAAAGACGACCCGGTGCTGGCCGCCGAGCTCACGCACCGGCGTGCCTGGCTGCTGGCCTCGACCTCCCGGCTCGACGAAGCCGAACGCCTGGCGGTCGCAGCCCTGGAACGACACACCGAACTGGCCGATGCCGAGGGCCAGGCTCGCGACCTGCAAGTGCTGGGCACCATCGCAATGTGGGGATCACGCCATGTCGATGCAGTCGAATGGCTGGAGTCCGGGCTCCGCCTTGCCTCCGGTGAGGCCGTCCTCGAGGCAAGCATCCGCAACGCTCTCGCGGATGCGTTGCTCCACCTGAATCGCTTCGAGGAGGCGGAGCGGCACCTGGCCGCGGCCCAGGCCATTTACGAGAAGCACCGGGATCAGCGGGGGCTGGCCGGGATCCTGGGATCGTTCGCCGTCATGTACGGACAGAGGGGGGAAGACACGCTGGTGGAGTCGACGCTGCTGCGGGCCGCCGGCCTGTGTGAGGAGATCGGCTACCGCTACGGCGTTGCGATCAACGCGCTCAACCTCGGTCATCACTACACGATCTCGGGCAAGGCGGCCCGGGCAATGACCCCGGCCGAGCGAAGCCGGGGCGTGTTCCAGGCCATGGACAGCCGCAGGGGCCTCGCCATGGCCACCGCCAACATGGCCAGCCTCCACCATGCCCTCGGGGACGACGAAGCGGCCAAGCGACTGAGCAACGAGGCGCTGGCGATCTTCGATTCGCTGGGACATGCCTCGGGGGCCGCGCTGTGCCACGGGACCCTGGCAGAGATCGCCAGGCGCGATGGTGACTCGATCCTGGCGCATGCCGAGCTGGCCGCCGGGCTTTCCAAGGCCTCGGGCCCGGAAGCAACCAACGCCAGGCTGCAGCTGCTCCGGACTGCGGCTCATCTCCACCTCGACGCTGGAGAATTGCAGGCGGGCCTGCGGGTTGCCAGGGAAGGACGGGCGGCGTGCACCGCCTCGGGCACCGAATGGCTGCTGCCCGACCTGAACGTCCCCTATGCCAGGGCGCTGGTGCTCAACGGCGACCCAGCCGGAGCACTTGCTGCGACCGAAGACTGGCGTGGCTGGGCACAGGAGGCCGACCTCCTCTATTGGCGAATGCGTGCCCAGGAAATGCTCGGCGACTACTCGGCAGCATACGCAACGCTGGACGCGGCGCATGCGGCCATGCTCCGGCAGCTGAAAGGGCTCGGGCCCGAGGAGGTCAATCGCAGCCTGACCCGGGTGCCGCTCCACCGTACGCTCGCCGACGCCTGGCAGGCGGCGCGCCCCTATCAAATCACCGTGCGCCTGGCAGCGGCAGGGACTCCCACCGGGCGTCCCATCAGCGCTCGGGAGCTCATCGACGTTACCTGGACGATCAACCATCCGCTCGACGACACGCTCGAGGGCGGCCCCGCCGTTCGGGGACAGCAAATTCTGCGCCTCACCAGCGAAGCCGCCGCCGCCGGGGCCGCCCCCACCATCGCCGACCTGGCAGAGGCCCTCGGGGTAAGTACCGCCACCGTGCGCCGCGACATCGACACTCTCCGGCGAGCCGGCCACACCATTCGCACCCGGGGCCGGCCCGGATGAGCGCAAGGTAGGCCCCTGCCGGCTGCGATCTGAGATAGACCGCAGACACCCTTGTGGGATACCTGTGCGGTACCCGATACAGGAGGCAGCCCCATGCGCAGGCGCATCTACGTTTTTTCCGTCAGCTTGCTGACGTTCCTGGCCGTTTCGGCGCCAGCTCTCGCCAACGGGAACTGGGGGAGTTAACCAGCAGATCTCCCCGTTCAGCGGGGCAGAAAGGCGGCGGGGTACCCTCGCTCCTTCGAGGACATGTACCGGTGTCCCCTCGATGGAGCGAGGAGCCGCCATTTTTTCAGTAGGTGATTCGCCAATCGCTTCGAGTTCGCCAGATGACGTAGGCGAGGATCCCCAGGGGGACCTGGAGCAAATAGCTGAGAGCGCGGTAGATGAGCACTGCCGCCAGTACCAGCTCCTCATCTCCGCCTGCCACCACCAGGGCGGTGGTATAGCCCACCTCCACCACTCCCAGCCCACCCGGGGTTATCGGCAACGCGGTCAGCAGCCGGACGATGGCGAACACCGCAAGCGCCTCGGCACCTGTCACCGATTCGGCAGAGACCCCCATGTGCCGCAGTGAGGTGAGCAGCAACGCGAACAGCGATAGATGACTCACGATGGTCGCCAGCGTCACCCAATGCCAGCGGCGCCTGAGCAGGTCGATGCTCTGCAACCGAAAGGCGACCAGCCGCTCGCCCCACCCTGTGAACGGGCCTCGTCGGATGCGACGAGCCACCGCGCTGGCGACCTTGCCGATCCGCTCCCCTGTTTTGAAAGCAAAGGATTCCCGGGCGAGGGTGAGCGCCAGCGCCCCCACCGCCGCCACCAGGATGAGCAGGCCGGAGATGGCCGCAGACTGCAACGCGGCGTTGCCCTGCCCCTGGAAGCTCAGTATGGCAAGAGCCACGATGGGAAGGCCGAGCTTGACGAACGTGTTCCACAGGCCGGTGACCACCGACGCGATGGCAATGGATCCGGCGTCGAAGCCAAAACTGGAGAACATCGCATAGGTGATGCCAACCCCGACGGCGCTGCCGGCGGGAAGCGTGTTCGTGACCGCGGTTGAGATCTGTCCAACCACGAAGGCCCGGCCGAGGGTGAGCCCCGGGAGCGCCGACATGATCACGAGCTGGTAGGTCACGATGTTCCAGACGGCCAGCGCCAGCAGGCCGGCGGATTCGAGCCAGGTGAGCGTTTGGATCGACTGCCAGACCTCGCCGATGTTGGCCATCGCAGGCAGGACCCCGGCGAGGAGGCCGACCGCGATCGCAACAGACACCGCCCCGCCCGCCCAGCGCTTCCAATCACCGGCTGGTCCCCTCTTGGCTGACCCGGCTGGGGCGCCCGTCACTGACCCAGCTCGACGAGGGCGATCGCCTCAGCGAGGCAACCGCGCCGGAGCTCCCCCAGGTCGAGGCTCTCGTCGGGCCCATGTGCCCGACTGTTTTCGTCGGCGACACCCGTCAACAGGATCTCGGCGGCCGGAAAGGCATTCGAGAAGGCGGCCACGAAGGGAATGGATCCGCCCTGACCCACCTCGACCGGCTCCCGGTCCCAGGCCCGCCGGAACCCGGTCGCAAAGGCCGCATACCCGGGGCCGCCCGTCCGGAGCGTGAAGGCGTGTCCCGAGCTTCCAGGAGTAACCGTGACCTGGGCGCCCCACGGAGCCCGTTTCGTCAGATGATCGGCCAAAGCCCTCATGGCGTGGTCGGGGTCTTGGCCGGGCGCAAGCCGCAGGCTCACCTTGGCAGTCGCAACCGGCACGAGCGCATTGGCCGCTTCGCTGACCCTGGGGGCATCGATCGCCAGAACGGCGAGGGCGGGCTGGCGCCACAACCGGGAGGTGAGGGTTCCGGAGCCGATGAGCTCCAACGTGTCGTGAGCGGCAACCTGGGCGCGGAGCTCTTCCTCGGTGAGGTCGAGCGGATCGGCGTCTTCGGCCACGAGGCGGGCGATCGCCACCCGCCCGTCCTCGTCGTGCAGGGTGGCGAGCAGCCGCGCCAGGACCGTGAGGGCATCAGGGAACACGCCGCCGTACATCCCGCTGTGAACCGCATGTCGTTTGGTGCGCACTTCGACCTCGCAATCGACGAGGCCGCGCAAGGAGGTCGTGAACGACGGGACGCCTTTCCGCCAATTGCTGGAGTCGGCGATCACGATGACGTCGGCCCGCAGCCCCTCGCCGTGAGCAGCCAGGAACTCGTCGAGATGAAGTGAACCGATTTCCTCTTCACCTTCTACGAAGACCTTGACCCCAACCGGCACCCCGCCGTCGAGCGCCCGAAGAGCGGCCGTGTGCACCACGACGCCACATTTGTCATCCGACGCCCCCCGCCCATACACCCGGCCGGACCGCTCGGACGGTTCGAACGGGTCCGTCGACCAGCCGTCACCCGGTGGCTGGACGTCGTGATGGGCGTACAGGAGAACGGTGGGGGCACCCGGCGGAGCGGGGATCTCGCCGTACACAGCCGGATGGGCACCTTTGAGCTCGAGCAGCCGCACCCGCTGCAGGCCGGAAGCCTCCAGCAGCTCGGAGGTCGCTTGGGCCGAGCGCCGCACTTCTGCGGGGTCAAACCCGGGTGCGCTGACCGATGGGATCCGGATGAGATCTTCGAGATCGCGCCGGGTCGACGGGAACTGGTCATCCACCGCCGACACGAGGTCCTCATACATGCAGCCGAGGCTATCAAGGGCTGCGCCGGTCATGATGCACCGCCATCGCCTAGGGTCGCGTGCATGCTGCATGCGGAGCGGGGCGGACGCCGGGAACCAACCGGGCACCATGGAAGCAGGTTGACGTTCGAGCTCTCCGAGCCGGCCATCACCGGCCGGCTGCGTGCCCCGGCCCGGCACCGAGGCCCCGAGTAGGGATCCCATGGAGTTTCGGGCCGTCGCCATCATCGCCGGTTTCGTGCTGGCCTACGCTCTCGTATCCCGCCGCCTCGAGACCACGCCGGTCACGGGCCCGATGGTGTTCGTCGGCTTCGGGATGCTGGTCGGTTCCGGCGGGCTCGACATCATCGATCTCGGCATCAACGAGGCCGGTGTGCGGACGCTCGCGGAAATCACCCTGGTGCTGCTCCTCTTCACGGATGCCATCCGGATCGACCTGCGCAGGCTGCGCGACCAGGTTCAGCTCCCCGCCCGGCTGCTCGGGATCGGCCTCCCGCTCACGGTTGTCGCCGGAACCGGCGCCGCCCTCCTGCTCATCCCCGACCTGGGGATTTGGGAGGCGGCTCTGCTCGCGGCCATCCTGTCCCCGACCGACGCCGCCCTGGGTAGCGCCGTCGTAACCAACACGCGAGTCCCGATCCGCGTGCGTCAGGCGCTCAACGTCGAGAGCGGACTGAACGACGGGATCATGCTGCCGGTCATAACGCTCCTGCTGGCATTGGCGGCCGTGGACCTCGACGTCGAGACACCGGGCTACTGGACCGGGTTCACGGCCGAGCAGGTCGGATACGGCGTCCTGGTAGGCATGGCGGGCGGGTACCTGGGCGGGCGCCTCATTCGCTCCTTCGCGGGACGCGGCTGGATGGATGGCGCGTTCCGCCAGCTCGCCACCCTGGCAGTAGGGGTCGGTACCTTTGCGCTGGCCGAGGCCGTGGGTGGGAACGGATTTGTGGCTGCCTTCGTGGCCGGATTGGCCTTCGGAGCAGCGGCACGGGACTACTGCGGCGGCGTGTACGACTTCACCGAGGACGAGGGACAGTTGCTGGCGCTGCTGACGTTTCTCTTCTTCGGAGCAGCGCTGGCCGGACCGGCGCTCACCGATCTGTCCTGGCGGATTGCCGCCTACGCCCTCGTGAGCCTGACCGTGGTTCGAATGATCCCGGTGGCCGTGAGCCTGCTCGGCGCCGGCCTCAAGGTCCCGACCGTCGCCTACTTCGGATGGTTCGGTCCCCGCGGCCTCGCCTCCATCCTGTTCGGTTTGTTCATCCTGGAGGAAGCCGAGTTGCCGATGGGTGCCGATGTCTTCGGGGTGGTCATCTGGACCGTGCTCGCCAGCGTGATGCTGCACGGCGCCACATCACTGTGGTTTTCACAGCGCTATGCAAACTGGTTCGAAGCCCACGGCCGGGAGCACATGCGGGAGGCGATCGCCGTCGACGAAATGCCGACCCGCCGCTGACCTCACCGCTTCCAGCGTTCCAGCACCTCCGCAGGGCTCACCCCGACCGACGCGGCTGCATCTGCCATCAATGCCGCCAAGCGGACGGACAGGGCGTGATAGGACAGCGCCCCAAGTCCCCAGAACATGAGCAGCCCGGTCACGGCCGGGTGGGCGTCCGCAAAGATGGCCACGAGGCTCCCGATGACGGCGGCGGCGCCACTGGCGAGGACAAGGGCGGCCGAGATGCGGCTGACGGCTCCGAACGGAGCCAGAATCGAGTAGTAGAGGACCCGTCGGATACGGACGAACCGCCGCAGGCGTGCGACCGGTTCGTTGAGCAGGCCGGGCTCGGCCGAATGGACCGCGTCGATCGATTGCAGCGCCCGGCGATTGGGGTCATTTCCGGGCACACGGTCGAGCCGGCCGAAGCCGGAATCCTCAGCCATGTCCGGCGCTGGATGCCGGGAACCCTACCGGTAGCGCCACACGATTCGACCCTTGGTCGGGTCGTAGGTGGACACCTCGAGCTCAACCCGATCCCCGGGCAGGATCTTGATGAGGCGTCCCCGCCGCATCTTCCCGGCGGCTCTTGCCATCACCTCGTGACCGGAATCGAGCCGGACGCGAAAGCTCGCGTTGCGAAGAGTGGCGAGAACTTCGCCCTGTGCTCTGAATACGTCGTCTGAATTTGCCAATTGATTCACCTGTGCCTGTCCGGGGCGACGCCGCGGACAGGCTCCTTTTTCGTCAACACGGAACTCCACCCCGCCGACCCGCCACCTCGCAGCGCTACGCCGGGAGGGGAACGGGAAACACGGACGGAGCGGATCTCCGACTACCCAGGATAGCCGGATGCCGATCCTGACCGCAGCGCGGCCGGCAGCAGGTAACGTGACGGCATGACGTGGTGGAAACGCTTCACGGCGATCTTCCGTTCCGAGGCCGCAGACGTGGGCGAGGGCCTGCGCACCGTCGGCAAGTCGCTGGACGCCGAGCTGGCGCGCAAAGAACGAGAACTGGCCGCCACCCCAGAGGAGCGCATCGACATGATCCTCGAGGAGCAGCAGGCCGATGACGCGCGCTTCGAAGAGCTGGCCGACCGCGTGCGCGGAGCATCCGCAGAGCCGGAAGCGGTCTCGGAGCTCGACGAGAGCCCGGACCAGCCGGACTCCTCCGACGCGGGCGCTTGACGCCGGCCCGCGCCGACTCCGAAGCGCTCCGAAAGCGCGGGGTTCGGCTGGTTTGGGTGACCATCGTGTGGAACATCTTCGAGGTGTTCATCACGATCGGGCTCGGAGTGGCAGCCGGCTCGATCGCGCTGGTGGCTTTCGGGACCGACTCGATGGTGGAGGTATTCGCCTCACTCGTCGTGGTCTGGCACAGCCGCGATCTGCTGGTGATGGAGGAGACCGGGCGAACCGCACGATCGCTGCGTCTCATCTCGGTGGCCTTCGTCGTTCTCGGCATCGTCCTCGTGGCCGGGGCCGCCCTGCGGGTCTTCAGCGGCACCGTGCCCGACGAGTCACCGTTCGGCGTCATCTACCTCGGCGCCACCGCCGTCGTGATGCTCGCGCTCGCCGTCCTCAAACAGCAGACGGGAGCAGCCCTGCAAAGCGACCCCCTCCGCGCTGAGGCCACCGTCACCTACCTGGACGCCTTCCTGGCGCTCTCGGTGCTGCTTTCCCTAGTACTGAATGCCGCGCTGGAGTGGTGGTGGGCGGATCCTGCCGCCGCATTCCTCATCGCCGTCATCGCGTTTCGCGAGGGATGGGAGCACTGGGAGGAAGCGGCGGCCCTCAGCCCTGGCGTAGGCTGATCCGCCGCTACCGGCAACCGGCAGAATCGGTGTGACCCACGGCCCTAGGGAGCCGGAACGGAACTGACCACAATGCCCGTAAGCGTCCAACGACAATGGGGAACGACATGAGCAAGAAATGGGTGTACGCATTCGACGAGATCGAAGAGGCTGAACGGTACGTAGGCGGAGACTGGGACGCCGTCCGGGGCCTCCTGGGAGGCAAAGGGGCCAATCTGGGAGACATGACGAGGATCGGTGTGCCGGTGCCTCCCGGCTTCACGGTGACGACTGAGGCCTGCAATGCCTACCTGGCTGCGGGCGAGGAGTTCCCCGGTGACATGTGGGAGCAGGTGCTGCAGGCGCTCAAGTCGATTGAGACCAAGACCGGCAAGACGTTCGGATCGGTGGATAACCCGCTGCTGGTGTCGTGTCGGTCCGGAGCCAAGTTCTCGATGCCGGGCATGATGGACACGGTGCTCAACATCGGGCTCAACGCCGAGGTGATCGACGCCATCATCGACCGGTCGGGCGACCCGCACTTCGTATACGACTCGTTTCGGCGGCTCATACAGATGTTCGGCTCGGTCGTCCTCGGCATTCGCGACGAGCCCTTCGAGGAGGTCCTGGCGAACTATCGGGAGCAGCGGGGGGTCGACAGCGACACCGACCTGACCGTCGAGGACCTGCAGGAGATCGTCGACAAGTTCAAAGACATCGTGCGGCGCTACGCGAATATCGATTTCCCGTCCGATCCCTACGACCAGCTGCGCATGGCGACCGAAGCCGTCTTCAAATCGTGGAACGGGAGGCGAGCGCGTGACTATCGCAGCGCCGCCCACATCCCCCACGACCTCGGCACCGGCGTCAACGTGCAGACGATGGTGTTCGGAAACATGGGGGCGGACTCGGCGACCGGTGTGGCCATGTCCCGGAACGCAACCACAGGTGAAGACACCATCGAAGGTGACTTCCTGATCAACGCCCAGGGCGAGGATGTGGTTGCCGGCAATCGGCCGACCGAACCGATCAGCACGCTCAAGACGGCCATGCCGTCGCTGTACGACGAGTTCGAGTTGATTGCCGACAAACTCGAAATGCATTACCGCGAGATGCAGGACATGGAGTTCACGATCGAGCACGGGAAGCTGTGGATTCTGCAGACCCGGGACGGGAAGCGAACCGCGCAGGCCGCAGTGCGAATCGCAGTAGAGATGACCGAAGCCGGTCACATCAGCAAAGAGGAAGCGTTGACTCGAGTCACCCCCGACCAGGTCGACTTCTTCCTCCACCCACAGTTCTCGGCGGCGGCCAAAGAAGATGCCGAGCTGATCGCAACGGGCCTCAACGTCTCGCCGGGCGCCGCTGTCGGCGTGCTCGCCTTCACGGCCGACCTGGCCGAGCGATGGGCCAAGGATGAGGGTCGGGCGGTGATCATGGTCCGACCGGAAACCAAGCCCGACGACGTGCACGGCATGCTGGCGGCCGAGGGAATCCTCACATCCTCCGGCGGCCGCACCAGCCATGCGGCGCTCGTCGCCCGCCAGTTCGGCAAGCCCGCCGTGGTCGGCGCTTCCGAGCTGGACGTCGACGTCGCCGCCCGAACGATGACGGTGGGCGAGCTCGAGGTCCACGAGGGTGACTGGGTCTCGATCGACGGGACCACGGGAGACGTGTACCTCGGACAGCTGGACACGGTGGTGCCCAACATCCAGGACCCGTACCTGATGACGCTGCTGCAATGGGCCGACGAGTTCCGAACTCTGGGAGTGTGGGCGAACGCCGACTACCCGGCCGACGCCGAACGCGCCCGCCTGTACGGGGCAGAAGGCATTGGGCTGTGCCGCACCGAGCACATGTTCTTCGAGCAGGAGCGGCTGCCGATCGTGCAGCGCATGATCACAACCAAATCGACCGGTGAGCGGCGGGAGGCCGTGGACGCGCTCCTTCCCTTCCAGCGGGAGGACTTCGCAGGGCTCTTCCGTGTGATGGACGGGCTGCCGGTGATCATTCGCCTGATCGATCCCCCGCTGCACGAGTTCCTTCCCGGCTACGAAGAGCTGACCCACGATCTGGCCGATCTCAAGATTCAGCTCAGCCACGCCACCAACCTGAAGGCCGTCGACGAGTTGCTGGGCCGGGTAACGGCAGAATCCACCATGCTCGATCGGGTCGAGGCACTGCGCGAGGCCAATCCGATGCTCGGTACCCGGGGCGTCCGGCTCGGAATCCTCATGCCGGCGCTCACCCGCATGCAGGTACGCGCCATCTTCGAAGCGGCCTGCGAGGTGACTCGCGAGGGCATCGACGTGCATCCGGAGGTGATGATCCCGCTCACGAGCCATGTGAACGAGCTGAAACGCCAACGCGAGGTGCTCGAAGCCGAGGCCAAAGCGGTGATGGCGGAACAGGATCTCGAGATCTCGTACAAGTTCGGCACGATGATCGAGATCCCACGAGCCGCTCTCACCGCCGACGAGATCGCCGAATACGCCGAGTTCCTCTCCTTCGGTACCAACGACCTGACCCAGACGACGTTCGGGATCAGCCGTGACGATGCCGAGAGTGGGTTCCTGATCGACTATCTGTCCGAGGAGATCCTCCCCGCCAATCCCTTCGCCACTATCGATACCGGAGGGGTCGGCAAGCTGATGCGCATGGCCGTGGAAACGAGCCGTGCCCAGCGGCCGGATATCGAGGTCGGCATTTGCGGCGAGCACGGTGGGGATCCCCAGTCGATCGCTTTCTGCAACACCCTGGGGCTCAACTACGTGAGCTGTTCTCCGTTCCGGGTCCCGGTGGCCCGGCTGGCGGCCGCCCAGGCAGCGATCGCCCAGCGGCCCGAGTAGGTAGGAGGCCGGGCCGGGAGCCCGAGCGGCTCCCGGCCCGTCTCGCCCTCATCCGGGCGACTCCCGGCACCGTATAGTCGCCGAGGAGGACACGGATGAGAATTGCCATCGTCGGCGGTGGAATCGCCGGCCTCGGCGCGGCCTGGGCCTTGAACCGCGCTCACGACATCACGCTGTTCGAGGCGAGCGACTGGCTGGGTGGGCACGCCCACACGGTCGACGTTCCAGCCGCGGGCCAAACCATGCCGGTCGACACCGGCTTTCTCGTGTACAACGAGCACACCTATCCGCACCTCACCCGCCTGTTCTCCTATCTCGGCGTGGAGACACAGCCGAGCGACATGTCCTTCTCGTTCACGCTCGACGATCACCTGGAGTACGCCGGCAGCGCGGCCGGGTTCTTCGCTCAGGGCCGGAACCTGTTCAGACGCCGCCACTGGCAGATGGCTTCCGACATCCTCCGGTTTCGCACCCTCGGCGAGGAGATGCTGGCGAATGCCGACGACGGACCGCTCGGCGATCTCCTCGACCGCTACCGGTTCTCCCCGGCTTTCCAGAACGATTACCTGCTGCCGATGGCAGCAGCCATCTGGTCGGCCCGCATGCAGGATGCGCGCCGGTTCCCGGCCCGCACCTTCCTCCAGTTCTTCGCCAACCACGGCCTCATCTCCATCAGCGGCCGCCCGCAGTGGCGCACGGTCACCGGCGGCAGCCGCCGGTACGTCGAGGCCATGAGCAGGCCATTCCGCCATCACATCCGGCTGAACGAGCCGGTGACCGGAATTCATCGCTATCACGACGGTGTTCGCCTCCGGCTCATCGACGGCACCGCCGAGGAATTCGATCAGGTGGTGTTCGCCTCGCACAGCGACCAGACGCTGGCAGTGCTCGGCACCACCGCCACCCCGATGGAACGCAAGGTTCTCGGCGCCCTCCGCTACGAGCAAAACCGGGCGGTCCTTCACCGCGACCGCTCGCTCATGCCGCGCAGACGGCGGGTGTGGTCGAGCTGGAATTACCGGACCACTTCGAACGACCGCCACCATCGCCAGGCCTCGGTGACCTATTGGCTGAACAAACTCCAGTCCCTCCCGCGCAACCAGCCGATCCTCCTCACCCTCAACCCGATCGTGGAGCCGGATCCGGGCCTCGTCATCGACGAGTTCGAGTACGCCCACCCCCAGTTCGATCAGGCTGCCCGCGACGCGCAAGAGCAGATCGGCCGGCTGCAGGGATCCAATCGCACGTGGTTCGCGGGGGCGTACCTCGGATACGGGTTCCACGAGGACGGGCTGCAATCCGGCCTCAACGTGGCAGCCGCTCTCGGCTGCCACGCCCCTTGGCACCGCCAGGTCGAGCCGGTCAGTAGTGCAGCCCCATCGGTACCGTTGCCGGCATGACCGACTGGCAATCCGCCCTCTACGTCGGAAAGGTCGGCCACACCAGGCTGCGGCCCTTTCGCCATGGATTCGAGTATCGCGTGTACACGCTGCTGCTCGATCTCGACGAGCTCCCCGAGGTGAGCCGGTCCCTGCGCCTGTTCGGCCACAACCGATTCAACCTGTTCGGACTCGCCGATCGGGACCACGGCGCCCGGGATGGGACCGGGCTGCGGGCGTGGGTGGATGAACAGCTGGACGCGGCCGGGGTGGACCTGGCGGGGGGGCCGGTGCGGCTCCTCAGCTTTCCCCGGGTGCTCGGCTACACCTTCGATCCCCTCACCATCTGGTACTGCTACCACGCCGATGGGTCGCTGAGAGCCGTCCTCCACGAGGTGAAAAACACCTTCGGCGAGCAGCACACCTATCTCATTCGTGTCGATGAGGATCTGAGCCACCGATTCGCCAAAGAGTTCTTCGTGTCGCCGTTCATGGACATGGAGGCCACCTACGCCTTCGCCATGAGCGTTCCCGGTGAGCGTCTTTCGGTCGGCATCACCCAGTCCGACGACGACGGAGACTTGTTGCGAGCTTCGATCCGAGCGTCGAGACTGCAGCTTTCCGACCGAAACCTCATGCGATTGTTCGTCACTCACCCGCTGCTCACGCTCAAAGTCATCGCTGCCATCCATTGGCAGGGGTTCCGACTCTGGCGCAAGGGCGCCCCGTATCGCCGGCGTCCGGCGCCACCGCCTCATCCCGTTACCGTCGTCACCCCATCTCCGGCCGACGCACGATGACCACGACCGACCTCGCCACCCGGCGGGGGCTTTCCCGCCTGGTGCGGGTGGGAACCCTCAGCATCATCGGCCCGGACGGCTCCCGACGCGAGTTGCGGGGAGCGCACGTCGGTCCGGCGGCTGAGTTGGTGGTGCGGTCGCAGCGAGCCTGGCTGAGAATCCTGCGGGGCGGAGCCCTCGGTTTTGCCGAGGCCTACATGCTCGGGGAAGCCGACACTCCCGACCTGACCGAGTTCTTCCTCTGGGGTGCCCGCAACCAGGAGGCATGGCGCTCGGGACGTCTCGGCAACCAATTCTTCGGCCGGGCCCGCCACCTCTGGCAGCGTCTGGCCGGCGATATCCGCCATCGCAACGTCGGCTCGACCACCGACCACTACGACCTCGGGAACGACTTCTACGAAGCCTGGCTCGACGAGACGATGAGCTACTCCTCAGCCCGCTTCTCCCATCCCTCACAAGCCCTTTCGGCCGCTCAGCACGACAAGTACCAAGCACTGGCGAGGCTGGCCGATATCCGTCCCGGCGAGCGCGTCCTGGAGATCGGATGCGGCTGGGGCGGATTCGCCGAGTACGCCGCCGGGGAGCTGGGCTGTCCCGTGACCGCCGTCACCCTCTCCGGGGAGATGGCGACCTACGCTCGCAAGCGCATGGCGAGGCAGGGCCTGAGCCATCTGGTGGACGTCCGGGTCGAGGATTTCCGCGAGACGACCGGCACGTATGACCGGATTGTGTCGGTCGAGATGATCGAATCCATCGACGAGCTTCAGTGGCCGGACCTGTTTGCGACGATCCGCGCCCGGCTGGCCGCGCACGGCCGGGTCGCCATGCAGGCAATCACGATCAACGACGGAGAGTGGCAGGCGTACCGGCGGGGCCGGGACTTCATCCAGCGCTACATATTCCCCGGCGGGCAGCTGCCGGCACCCTCGGTACTCACCGGCCTCGCCGCGGGCAGCGGCTTGCGTATCGTTGCCGACGAAGCCTTCGGCGCCGACTACGCCAGAACACTGTCGCTCTGGCATCAACAGTTCGATGAGGCATGGCCGAGCCTGCGCGACCGACAGTTCGACGAGCACTTCCGGAGGATGTGGAAGCTCTACCTGAGCTATTGCGAGGCCGGCTTCCGGCTTGGGCGCATCGACGTCCATCAGCTGGCGATGGCGCCGGCGTGAGCTCGCTCCCGTAGCGGGCACGACATTCGGCGCGGTAGGGTGAGCCGACCCGACCGGGAGGCGCGCTTGGCTTACGACGCGATCGTCGTCGGCGCCGGGCACAATGGCCTGGCCGCCGCAATCCACCTCGCCAAGGCGGGCTGGGAGGTGCTGGTTGTGGAGCGCAATCCCAGGCCGGGCGGGGCGGTCCAGACCGCAGAGGTCACACTGCCGGGTTTCCACCACGATCTCTTTGCCGCCAACCTCAACCTGTTCGCCGGCTCGCCGTTCTTCGCCGAGTTCGGCGAAGAACTCGCCGCCCACGGGCTGGAGTTCGCCCACAGCTCGAAGCCGTTCGGATCGGTCTTCCCGGGAGACCGGTTCGTCGGGGTGTCCACCGATCTCGACGAAACCCTCGCCATGATCGGGCACTACTCGGAGGCCGACGTCGACGCCTGGCG